>JBHEML010000014.1:0-33934 GCA_046262615.1 Candidatus Limnocylindria bacterium
GTCGCGAGGAACGGAAGCAGGCGGCGCGACAGGACGGAGATTGCAGAGCGGGCGGACGACATGCACGGCCTCCAATTGATCTCGGCTGCGAAGGGCACCGAATATTAGAGCGAAGGCGCGGCACAGCGTCCGTCGAGCGCTCCACCAAGGAGTCCTCAGGCCCCTCGGTAAATGACCGGCCGACCGTTCGTTTTCGAGCCTCTGCGCTCGGGAGCCGCCTCCGCAGCGGGATACTGTGAAGCGCGCCACGTCGCGCCCTTGGGAGGATGACCGCGCCACAGCCGACGCTCGCTCAGGCACCCACGTCGCTCGGCCTCGACGTGCGTCGGGCGACGAACTCGCTCGTCGGACGCCCCGTGGAGCTCCTCGCGATCGAACAGGCGCTCCGCGGCGCCTCGGCGGGGCTCTCGTGCCTCGTGCTCGAAGGGGAGCCCGGGATCGGGAAAACGCGCCTGCTGCTCGCCGGCGCCGAGCTCGCCCGGGGGAACGGCTGGACCGTCGCGGCGGTCACCGCGGACGAGGAGATCCACGGCCCGTTCCTCGTGGCGCGGAGCATCCTCACCTGCCCTGATCTGCGCGAGGCCGCGGACGCGACCGGGCGTGAAGCGCTCGAGCGGGCCGTCGCAGCGATCTCGGGGCACGACGAATCCGGACTGGAGGCGCTGAGCCCGGACCGGCAGCTGCTGCGCGTCTTCGACCTCGCAGCTGTCGCCCTGCGGGCAGCCGCGGCGACACGCCAGGTGGCCCTGCTGATCGACGATCTGCAGTGGGCCGACGACGACAGCGTGCGGCTGCTCCGCTACCTCGTGAGGACCGCGCCGGCGAGCCCGATCCTCTTCATCCTCGCGATGCGCTCCGACGCGGCGTCGGTCGTCACCGAGTCGACCACGCTCCTCGCCGACATGGAGCGGCTCGGTCTCGTGCGCCGCCTGCGGCTCGGGCGCTTCACGCAGGTCGAGACCGTCGAACTGCTGCGCCGGGTGCTGGGCGGCGACATCGCCCCGGCGAGCGCCGCGACGATGCACGCCCAGGCGGAGGGCGTCCCCTTCATCGTGGAGGAGATCGCGCAGTCGTACCGGGCGAACGGGATGCTGCAGCGCATCGACGGGGCGTGGACGCTCGCGCCCAGCGCGGAGAAACTCATGCCGAGCGCGGTGCGCACCCTCATCCACCGGCGCGCCGCGCGCCTCCCAGCGCCGTCCCGCACGCTCCTCGCGGAGGCGGCCGTGCTCGGCCACAGCTTCAGCCTTCGCGACCTCGAAGCCGTGAAGGCCCAACTGGCAGATACGGGCGACAGCCGGGCCTTTGCGGACCTGCTCGCCCCCGCGGTGACCGCGGGGCTGCTCATCGAACGGCCGTCGAGCGCGGCGGCGGACTACACGTTCACCCACGAGCAGATCCGCGAGTTCGCCGCGTCCCTGCTGTCCGTTCCCAGGCGGCGGTCGATCCACGGCGCGCTCGTGGACCTCCTGACGGCCGATGGCGAGCCGCCGGACGCCGTCCTGCCGCTCGTCGCACGGCACGCCCTCGCCGCTGGAGACACCGAGCGGACCACCCGCTACTCGTTGCGCGCGGCTGAGGCGGCTCTACGCGCCCGCGCCCCCGAGGAGGTGCTCCGCGTCGTGGATCTCGCGCTTCCGCTCGCATCGGCGGCGCAGGACCGGATGCCGCTACTCCTCGCGCGCGACGGCGCCCTCACGATGCTGCGCCGGCCCTCGGAGCGCATCGAGGCGCTGTCCGAGCTCGGCGCCCTCGCGGACGCGCTCCACGATCCCCATCGCCAGCTGGATGTCCTGCTCCGCCGAGCGGCGGCCCTTCGTTCCGAGAACGAATTCGGCGAGGCGGCCGAGCTCGCCCGTACGGTGCGCGGCCTCGCCGCCGCCAGCCGCGATCGCGCGGCCGAGCTCGCTGCCGTGCTCGAGCTCGGCCAGGCGCTGCTGCACACCGACATCGGCGAGGGCGTGCTCGGATCGCCGGCGGAGGCGGATCTCGAGGGCGCCGCCGACGCCTACGGCAGGGCGATCGAGCTCGCGCGCGAGCTTGGCGACAGTCCTGCGGCGCCGCCGCGACGCGCGAGCTGGGCGTCGTCTCGATGGGGCGGATGCTCGCCGAGTACCAGGTAATGGTCGAGCACGGAGGGACCGACGAGTTGCGCGGGCTGCTCGCGGCGGGAGAAGAACCGGAGGCGATCCTCCAGCGCACGCCGCTCTACCCGCACATGCGCGAGGCCACCGAACGGTTCGAGGCTGCGCTCGGGTTGTATGAGGCTCTCGGCGACCGCAAGGGGATCATGTCGAGCATCATCGGCCTCGCGTACACGAGCTGGGGCGCGGAAATCAGGTTCGGCGCCGCGCAGCGCCTCGAGGACATGCGGCGCCTGTGGACGCGCGTGCGGGCGTTCACGACCGACAGCGAGCGGGCCATCGCCGACGCGCAGATGCTCGTGGGCGTCGAGGTCTTCGCATACGCGAAGGGTTCATACGACCTCGCGATCTCCCGCGGCGAGGAGGCCCACCGCGCCGCGCACGCTCTCGGTGACCGCGGGCTCGAGTTCCTCGCGTCGGGCTTCGCCGCGCTCGCGCACGTCGCGCTTGGCGAGCCGCTCGAGGCGGACCGGTGGCTCGAGCGCGCGGCCTCCGCCGCGGCGGCATCACCGACCCCGCTCCGCGCGCGGCGCCTCGAGAGCTGGCGCGGACAGACGCGGGCGGCGGCCGGCGACGCCCCCGGGATGCGCCGCCATCTGGAGGCCGCGGTCGAGCGCGCGACCGAGGACGGGCGGCCGGCGGCCCGGTGCGAGGCGCTCGCCGATCTCGCGCTCATGGCGGCGCGTCTCGGCCGCACGCAGGTCGACGCCGAGCTGCTCGAACTGGCCGACGGGTCCGCGCGCGAGGCAGCGTCGCTGGCGCGGCTCCTTCCTGGCCACCCACCGTGGGGACCGCGTGCCGACGCCGCCCTGGGCGCCGTCGCGCTGGCGCGCGGCGACATGGAGGGCGCCGCCGCGGCGGCCGGGTCGGCGCTCGAGGCGCTCCACGCGGCGAAGCAGGACGACCTCGACCTGGCCCTGATCCTCACGGCCGCGGGGACGCTGCTCGTCGCGGCGCCGGAGGATCGCGTGGGGGGCCTCAGGGAGCTGCTGCGACAGATCGCGGCGATCGTCGCGCAGCGGATCGTCGACGACGACGTCCGCGCGCGCTTCTTCCGGGCCGGTCTGGGCCGCGAGCTCGTCGCGCTCGCGGGAACGGGCGAGCCGGGCAGCGGCGATCGGCCGGAGGAGCCAAGGCCGGCGGGGCTCTCCGATCAGGACCTGCGGCTGCTGCGGCTCATGAGCGAGGGCCGGACGAACGCCGAGCTCGCGCGGGAGCTCGGCGTCGGCACCGATGAGGTCGCCCGGCGCCTGGGCGCGCTGCTGCGAAAGCTCGCGAGTTCGTCGCGCGCGGAGGCGACGGCGTTCGCCTTCCGCGCGGGGCTGATGTAGTGGCGCTGCGCGTGACGGTCGACCGGAGCCGCTGCGTCGGCGCCGGCAACTGCATCACGCTGGCGCCGACCACGTTCGACTGGCATCCCGGGCAGCACGCCAAGGCGGTCGTCGTCGACCTGACGAGCGTCGACGACGAGGTCGTCCGGGAGGCCGCGCTCTCCTGCCCCACCCAGGCGATCGAGCTCGAGGACCTGGAGGAGCTGCTCCCCTGGCAGCTGCGCGGTCGCGGCGCGGCGACGCCGAAACGCGTGGTGCGGACGTTCATGTTCACCGACATCGTCCGGTCCACCAACCTCGTCGAGGCGCTCGGCGATGAGGCGTGGTGGAGCGTGTTGCGCTGGCACGACGAGACGCTGCGGGCGATCTTCGCCAGCCACGGCGGAGAGGAGCTGCGCGCGACGGGTGACGGCTTCTTCATCGCCTTCGACTCGCCGGATGCCGCGCTCGCAGCCGCTGTCGCGATCCAGCGCAAGCTCGACGAGCACCGCAAGACGCAGGGTTTCGCGCCGCAGGTACGGATCGGCGTCCACGCCTCGGGCGTGACCCAGCTCGGAAAGAACGTCCAGGGCAGGGGCATCCACGAGGCCGCGCGAATCGCGGCACTGGCGAACGGCGGCGAAATCCTCGCGAGCCGCGAGACGTTCGCGGGAACGCGCTTCACGGGGGCCGACGAACGGTCCGTCGAGCTTCGGGGCATCAGCGAGGCCATGGAGGTCGCGAGGGTCGACTGGCGCTGACGGCGGATGCGCATCCGTCATGTGGCTGAACGTATGTGCGGTCACGATCAACGGGTGAAGACCTTCGATTCCGTCGAGGAGCTCGTGTACCGCGTCGCGTTCGACGGCACCAGCCTGACGATCGCGGACGCGGCCGGCGAGGGCTGCGCGGTGCGGATACCCCCGGAACGACAGGCCGCGGTCTGCGCGGCGCTCCACGCGGTGACCGCAGAGGCCGTGCTGGATCCCTCGATCGTCCGGGAGCACGTGTCGGCGAGACTGTTCTCCGGGGACCTACGCGTCTACGCCGCAGACGGCCACGTGAACATCCAGATCCTCGACTCCGAGCGAGACCTCGCGAACTATGTCCGACTTACGCCGGCCGATGCGAAGGCCCTCGCGGCGGAGGTCGGGCGATCGGCGGGCGCGCCAGCCATGTACTCCCTGGGTATCGCCTCCTAGCGCGCGGCCCCCGGCGTCAGGGCAGACGGTTGAACCAGAACAGCGAGAGCGCGCCGGCCACTATCGACACCACGGCCGCGGCGGCCGTGAACAGTGCGGTGATCTCTGTCTTTTCCTGGCGGAACACCAACTGCGTCACGAGGTTCTCGTAGACGCGCCGCAGGTCCTGCTCGTTCGACGCATTGAAATAGTCGGCGTCCGTCAGCTGCGCGATCTGCTTGAGCGTCGCCTCATCGAGCCGTGTGCGGATCGAGCGACCCTGGATGCGCAGGATCGTCCCCTCGGGGCTGCCCAGACCGATCGTGTATACGCGGATGCCGCGGTTGATCGCCTCGTCGATGATCGCGATCGGCGGTGGGAACTGGTTGTTCTGGCCATCCGACAGCAGCACGATCGTCGCTGGAGCGCCTCGCGTGCCCTTCGGAAGCGGTGAAGGCGACGGGCTGGCACCGGCGCCCTCGTTCAATCGCGTCATCGCCTGCACACTCGGAGGCACCTCCTCCGAATCCTCGAAGATCGCGTCGAGAGAGGTCAGGATCCCCTTGCCGATCGCGGTCGCCCGCTGCGGCCGCAGGCGGCCGATCGCCGCGGTCACGAGGTCCTTGTCCCTGGACGGCGATTGCACGACCGAGGCGTCGCCGGAGAACGACACGACGCCGATCTTCAGGTCGGCGCTCTGCTTCTCCACGAACAGCTTCGCCGCTTCCTTCGCCGCCTCCATCCGGTTGGGCTTGAGGTCATCGGCCTGCATGCTCCCGGACACGTCGAGCGCCAGGATCACGGTGCCCTCCTGTGCAGGGACAGTCACCACAGACACCGGGCGCGCCAGCGCGAGCCCCATGAAGCCGAGCGCGAGAAGGAACAGCGCGGGCGGGATATGGCGGCGGACCCCCGGTCCCCGCCCGAGCGCCTCCTTCACCAGCGAGAGGCTCGCGTAGCGCAGCGCGTAGCGTTGCCGTCGACGCTGCGCGAGGACGTACAGCAGCGCGAGGACCGGGACGACGAGGAGGAGCCAGAGGCTTGCCGGCCAGAGAAAGCCCACCGCTCAGCCAGCCACCGCGCGCTGCGTCCGGCGGCGCTTGCGCTCCACGGCGAAACGCAGGATCGACGGCACCAGGTCCTCCTCGGTCGAAAGGACGAGCACATCGACCGCCGCGCGCCTGAACGTGGCCGCGAGCCCCTCCTCGCGGCGCCGGACGACTTGAGCGAACCGCTCGCGGAACTTGCGGTCGTGCGTGTCGATGTGCACATGCTCGCCCGTCTCGGCGTCCGTCATCACCACCAGGCCGATGTCGGGCAGCTCTCGCTCGCGCGGATCCACCACGCGGACCGCTAACACTTCGTGACGCCGGCAGAGGATCCCGAGCGGGATCTCCCACCCCGGCGTGCTGAAGAAGTCGGACACCAGGAAGACCAGCGAACGCCGTTTGATGCTGCGCACGCCCGCCTCGAGCAGTTGCGCGAGCGCCGTTGGCGGCGCTTCGCGCAGACGCGGCCGCTTGCGCAACTCGTCGATCAGCCGCAGCACCTGCGCCCGCCCCCGCGCCGCGGGGATCGTCCGTTCGACGCGGCCGCCGTACAGGATCGCGCCGACACGGTTGCCGTTCCGCGTCAGCAGGCGCGCGAGGACGCCGACGAAATCGATGAGCCGGTCGCTCTTGAGCGCCGTCGCCGTGCCAAAGTCGACCGAGGGTGACAGGTCGAGCAGGAAGTGCGCGGTCACCTCACGCTCCTCGAGGTACTCGCGCACGTACGGCGCGTCGAGGCGTGCCGTCACGTTCCAGTCGATCGTGCGGACGTCGTCGCCGAATTCGTATTCGCGCAGATCCGCCAGGTCGAGCCCCTGCCCGCGGAAGAGCGTGCGGTAATCGCCCTGGAGCAGCCCGTCGAGGCGGCGGATTACCGTCCAGTCGAGCCGCTGAAGGATCCGTTCAGGGACCGACTGAGACATGTCCCTGCATCGGCGCGAGCGGGACCGGGATGCGGGCGAGCACGCGCTGCACGATGGCGTCCGCGGTCATGCCCTCGGACAGCGCCTCGTACGAGAGGATCATGCGATGGCGCAGAACGTCGAGCGCCATGTCCTGTACGTCCTGCGCGAGCACGTACGTGCGCCCGCGCATGAACGCAAGGGCGCGCGCCGTGAGGACGAGATTGATCGAGGCGCGTGGGCTCGCGCCGTACGTCAGGAACCGTCCGATGTCCTCGACGCCGTACTCGGCCGGCGACCGGGTCGCCGACACGACGCGGACGATGTATTCGATGAGCACCGGGTCGACGAACACGCGGTCGACCTCCTGCTGGAGGCCCATGAGCTGCTGCGTGCTCATCACGGGCATGATCGCGCCGAGCGGCCCGGTCATGCGCTCGACGATGACGAACTCGTCCATCTCGGTCGGGTAGCTGACCAGCACCTTCATCATGAATCGGTCGACCTGCGCCTCGGGCAGCGCGTAGGTGCCCTCCGTCTCGATGGGGTTCTGCGTCGCCATCACGAGGAAGGGGTCTGGCACGCGATGCGTCTCCCGGCCGATCGTGACCTGGCGCTCCTGCATGACCTCAAGGAGCGCGCTCTGCACCTTGGCGGGCGCGCGGTTGATCTCATCGGCCAGGAGCAGGTTCGTGAAGACCGGGCCAAGAGAGGTCTGGAAGTCGCCGCTGCGCTGGTTGTAGATGCGCGTGCCCACCAGATCCGCGGGGACGAGGTCCGGCGTGAACTGGATCCGCCGGAACTCTCCGCTGATGGCGGCGGCGACGGTCTTTATCGAGAGCGTCTTGGCGAGTCCGGGCACGCCCTCGACGAGGAGATGGCCGCGGGCGAGCAGCGCCACAACGAGCCTCTCGAGCAGCTGATCCTGGCCGACGATGACCTTCTTGACCTCGAAGAGGAGGCGCTCCATCGAGATGGGCGGATGCTCGGCGGTGGTGGGTGTCTCGATCACGTGCTTCTCCCTGCTATGAGCGCTAGTCGGGCGGGGTCCCGGCCGCGCCGCCCGCGACGTCGATCGTCACGGCGAAGCCGATGCCGGAGAACTGCGCGGCCCCACCCGGGTTCAGGATCCCAGCGACGATGCCCACGACCTCGCCGTCGCTGTTGACGAGGGGACCGCCTGAATTGCCTGGGTTGACCGCGGCGTCGAACTGGATCAGCCCGGTGAGCGGCTTCGCGAGTTCTGGCGGATGGACGGTGCGGTCGAGTCCGGACACCACGCCGGAACTGAGGGACCGGACGAGCCCGAAGGGGTTCCCGATCACGTACGCGTCGTCGCCTATGCGGACCGAGCCCGGGTTGCCGAGGGTCGCGGGAACGACCTTGGCCGGCGGTGCCAAAGTCCGCAGGAGCGCGATGTCGTTGTCCGCCAGCGACGACGCGATCTCGGCCCGGGAGACGGTCCCGTCGGCGAAGGTGACCTGGATCTCACGCGCGTCCCTCACGACGTGCAGGCTGGTCAGGATCTCGGCCTGGTCGTCGAAGACGACGCCTGAGCCGCTCCCCCCGTCTCCCGTCGCCGTCTTCACGACGATCTGCACCACCGACGGCGCGACCTTGTCGTAGATGAGCGACGCGGGCGAGGGCGACGCCGACGGCAGCGGCGCTCCCAAGTTCACCGGCCGCTGACGGCTGCCGTCGGCCACGAACAGGAGCCCCAGTACGACCATCAGCGTCGCGGCCGCCGCGGCGGACGCGCGCCGGCCAGCGAGACGCGCGAAGCGTCCGGCGGGTGGTGAGGCCGGCGGCGGGTCGGCCGGGATAGATGGCCGGCGCCCCCGGGCGAACGTGCCGTAGGGGCGGTCCGACCGTGAGGGGGTCATGCCGCTCCAGTATGTTCCGTCCGGGCGGCCCTTCGAGGACGCGGCGGACGCACAGGAACGCGACGCAGGCGAACGCGCGGCGCCCGCGAACAACCAGCGCGTGAACGTCGCCCGCGCGCGTTCTCGCTAGGACCCGGAGCGAGCCCTCAGCAGCTCGAGGAACCGCGGGCCGTAGCGCTCGAGCTTCGCCGGCCCGACCCCTGACAGCGCCAGCAGCGCGGCGGACGTGGCCGGCGCCCGCTCCGCCATCTGCCGGAGGACCGCGTCGCTGAACACGATGTACGCGGGCACGCCCTCTTCGTCGGCGATCCGCCTGCGCAGTTGACGGAGCCGCTCGAACAGCTCCGCGTCGCCCACGTCCGGCCCCTCGGTGTCGCGGGACTCGCGGTGGCCGTCCCGGCCGGCCGTCCGCCCTTTGTGCGCCGACGCGGCCGGCGCGGCGGCGAGAAGATCCCCTAGCGTGCGGCTGCGACACCGGTCGCAAGCGGACCCGCAGGCGCCGATCGCCTCGCCGAAGTGGGCGGCGAGCGCCTGGTGGCGGCAACGACCGCTCTCGGCAAGACGGAACAGCTCGATCGTCCGCTCGCGCGTATCGGCACGCAGCTCCGCGTCCGCGATCTCACCGAGGAACCGGTCATACGCGATCACGTCGGCCCACGAGTACATCACTACGCACTGGCTCGGCAGGCCGTCGCGCCCGGCGCGGCCGATCTCCTGGTACCAGCCCTCCATGCTGCGCGGCATGTCGCGGTGAACGACGAAGCGAACGTTGCTCTTGTCGATGCCCATCCCGAATGCGACGGTCGCCACGATGACGTCGGCCTCGTCGCGCGCGAACGCGTTCTGGTTCCGCGTGCGCTCCTCGTCGGAGAGGCCGGCGTGGTACGGCAGCGCGCCGATCCCCTGCCCGCGTAGCCACGCTGTGAGGTCGTCCACCGCCTTGCGGGAGAGGCAGTACACGATCCCGCTGGTACCGGCGTGCATCCGGCACAGCGCGAGGATGTCGCCGCGTGTATTCCGGCCGGCACCCTTCTTCTGCGTGGTGATGAAGAGATTGGGGCGGAAGAACGAGCCGCGGTATCCGTCCGGCTTGCGCATCCCGAGCTCGCGAACGACGTCGATCAGCACGCGCCGCGTGGCGGTGGCGGTCAGCGCGAGGATCGGCACGTCGCCGAACTGCGCCTTCAGCCCGCGGAGCTGCCGGTAGGCCGGCCGGAAGTCGTGGCCCCACTGGCTGATGCAGTGCGCCTCGTCCACCACGATGAGCCCGATCCCCGACCGCGCGAGCGTCGCCCGCAGCGCGCCGTCGAGCGCCTCTGGTGCGAGGTAGAGCAGCTCGAGCTCGCCGCGGCGCAGCGCGGCCAGGCGGCTGGCGCGCTCGTCCGAGGCGACCGTCGAGTTCACCAGAGCGGCACGGAAACCAAAGCGCGCAAGAGCGTCGACCTGGTCCTTCATGAGCGATATGAGCGGCGACAGCACCAGCACCGTGCCGCCCATCAGCTTGGCCGGCACCTGAAACGTGAGTGACTTGCCGGCGCCCGTCGGCATGACCCCGATGCAGTCGCGCCTCCTGCGGATCCTTGAACCGTCGCGCGGGATCGAGGGCGGGTGCTCCGGTCAAGCCCGCCGCGGGGGGACGGCGCCGGCGGGTGCGATCACCCGCGACGGTGGGCGGACAGTTCGTGCGGCCTCACTCCCCGGAGGCGGCCCGGTACTCCGCGCTCATGACGGCATACGTGCGCGCCGCCTCGACGGTCCACCGCTCGTCCTCCGGCTTCGCGTCGCGGACGGCCCTCGCAGGGACTCCGATGACCACCTTTCGGGGACCCACCTGCATGCCCTCCGGAAGTACCGCGCCGGCACCGACGATCGTGCCGGTACCCACGCGGTTCCCGCCGACCAGCGTCGCGCCCGAGCCGACGAGCACGTTGTCCTCCACGACGCTCGAATGGACGATCGCGCCGTGGCCGACCGTGACGTTCGCGCCGATGATCGTCGGGCCGCCCTCGTCGGTGTGCACCACGCTGTTGTCCTGCACGTTCGAGCCGGGACCGATCTCGACCCGGTCGGTATCGGCCCGGATCGTCGCGTTGAACCAGACCGACGCTCCCGGTCCGACGGTCACGTCGCCGACGAGGCATGCGGTGGGCGCGATCCAGGCATCCGGGGCCACGGACGGACGCTTGCCCCGGTACTCAAAGAGGGGCACGAGTCGGTTCTCCGTGACCGCGAGGGTGCGGCGTCATGCGTTGGCGCGTTCGAGCACCGTGGCGATGCCCTGGCCGACGCCGATGCACATCGTCACCAGCGCATACCGCGCGTGCCGCCGGGCCAGCTCCAGCGCGGCATTGCCGGCGAGCCTCGCGCCGCTCGCCCCGAGAGGGTGGCCGAGGGCGATCGCGCCGCCGTTCGGGTTCACCCGTTCCGCGTCTCGCCAGTCGAAGCCGATCTCGTCTGCGCACGCGATGACCTGGCTCGCGAACGCCTCATTCAGCTCGACCACGTCGATGTCGCCGATCGCGAGCCCCGCACGCGACAGGGCCTTCCGCGAGGCCGGAACCGGCCCGAGACCCATCTCGTCCGGCCGCACGCCCGCGACCGCCGTACTCATGACGCGCGCGAGGGGCTCGAGTCCGATTGCGTCCGCCCGCTCGCGCGACGCGACGAGCAGTGCCGCCGCGCCGTCGTTGATCCCGGAGCTGTTGCCCGCGGTCACGCTGCCTCCCTCCCGGAATGCCGGCCGGAGAGCGGCGAGCGCCTCGAGCGATGTGTCGGGACGCGGCTGCTCGTCCGCGTCAACGAGGACGTCGGCACCCTTACGCTGCGGCACAGGCGTCGGCGCGATCTCCTGCGCCAGCGTGCCGTCCTCGCGCGCCCTCCAAGCGTTGCGCTGGCTCTGGAGCGCGAAACGATCCTGGTCCTCTCGGCTGACACAGCGGCGCTCCGCGACGTTCTCGGCCGTCTCGCCAAGCGTCGCCGTGTGGCCATCCGCAACGAGTCGGGGGTGCGGGAAGCGCCACCCGATGGTGCTGTCGGCGGCCCCCGGAGCACCGCGCGGGTACGCGCTGTCCGGCTTCAGGGTCACGACCGGCGCGCGCGTCATGCTTTCGACGCCGCCGGCGAGGAACAGGTCGCCCTGGCCGCTCCAGATCGCCTGCGCGGCGGCGCTCAACGCCTGGAGTCCCGAGCCGCACAGCCGATTCACCGTCTGGCCCGGGACGTTGACGGGAAAACCCGCAAGGAGCGCCGCCATCCGCGCGACGTTGCGGTTGTCCTCGCCGGCCTGGTTCGCGCATCCGATGATGACGTCATCGATCGCCGCCGGGTCGATGCCTGTTCGCGCGGTCAGCGCTGCAAGGACGTGGGCCGCGAGCGCATCGGGGCGTGCTCCAGCGAGCGCACCGCCGTAGCGCCCGAACGGCGTCCGCACGTATCCGCAGATGAGCGCCTCGCGCCGCGTGTCCATCGCTACGGACTCCCGACGGTGTGGAGCGGCGCCGACCGGCGCGCGACCGCGCGGATGACCGTCATCGCCACCTCATAACTGTAGGTTGCGTACGATCGGGGGATGCGACTCCGGCTCACCGTCAACGGCGCCGCTCATGAAGTCGATGTGCCGCCGAATGCGACGCTGCTCGACGTCCTGCGCGACGACCTCGGGCTCACGGGAACGCGGTATGGGTGCGGCCGCGGGCAGTGCGGAGCCTGCTACGTCATCGCGGATGGCCGGGCCGTCGCCTCATGCCTGCTCACCGCCGACCAGGCGTCCGGCCGTGAAGTCACGACGGTCGAGGGCCTGGCCCGAGGTGGCGAGCTGCACCCCGTGCAGGAGGCGTTCGTGGCGGAGGATGCCATGCAATGCGGCTACTGCACCAGCGGGATGATCATGTCCGCGGTCGCTCTCCTCGCGCGCGACCCGGACCCCGACGAGGAGACGATCCGCGACGAGCTGGCGGGGAACCTGTGCCGCTGCGGCGTGTACGGGCGCGCGATCCGCGCGGTGCGGCGGGCGGCGGGAACAGGGCTGACGACGAGGACCGCGTGAGCGTCGAGCGGGCGGCATGGTCACGGCGTTATCGGCAAGGGCGCGTTCGGTTACGGAGTTCGGGCGGCTTCGCGCGGCTTTTCCCGACGAGCGGGACGCGGCGATCGCGACGCCGTCACGCGCCGGCCGGCCGGCGATCTCCCGTGTACACGGCGAATGCCGCGACACATGAGAGGACGGCGAGCGCGCCGAAGCCGGCGGCGTAGCTTCGGGTCATGTCGTAGATCGCGCCCAGGCTCACGGGCGAGATCGCCTGCGTGAACGTGGTCGCCAGCGTGAGTACGGCGGCGATGCTCGCGATCCGTCTCGGCCCGTAGAGGCCGGCGATGATGGTCGACCGCACGAGGGTCTCCGCGCCCCGCGCGGCGCCGAAGAGCGCGACGAACGCGAGCACGCCGGCTTCGGACGGCACGAACAGCAGGAGCAGGAGCGCGACCGCCTGCGAGGCGTAGATCAGGAGCGAAACCTTCCGGGGTGGAAGCCTGCGCTCGAGCGCGGCGAATAGGAGCCGGCCTACGACCTGCGCCGCGCCGATGCCGCCCGTGGCCGCGGCGGCGAACGCGAGCGAATACCCGTGGTCGCCGAGGTACGCGACGAGGTGCACCGGCACGCCGACGCCCAGGGCGTACAGCGAGAAGGCGATCGCGAGCCACTTGAACGTCGGGTGCGCGAGCGCCTCGCGGAACGAAGCGCTCGCCTCGGGCGTCGCCTCTGTGGCGCCGGCCGACCCGAGGTGGTCGCCGTCGATCCCGAGTCCCATGTCGGCCGGCCGTCGCCGCAGGAACAGGGCGTGCGGCACGATCGTCAGGACTGCGAGGATCACCGCCAGCGTCACCAGCGCGGCCCTCCAGCCCTGCACGGAGACCAGCCAGGCGGTCAGAGGCACGAAGACCGCGCTCGCGAAGCCCGCGAGGAGCGTAACCAGCGTCAGCGCGCGCGACCTCCGTCGCCTGAACCACACGATGATGGTCGCGAATGCCGGACCGTAGTTGACGGCCGCGAACGCGACGCCGATGCCGACCCAGATCGCGTAGAAGGCGACGAGGTCCCGGACCTGCGACCACGCGAGCACGAGAGGCACGGCCACGATCGAGCCCGTGGTCATGAGGAGCCGCGGGCCGTGCTCGTCCAGCCATCGCCCGACGGCGAGCCCCGCGAGACCAGACACGACGAGCATCAGCGACAGCGCGCCGGAGACCTGCGCCCTCGACCAGCCCATCTCGGCGGTCGTCGGAGGGATGAGCACGCTGAATGCGTAGTAGAGGACGCCCCACGACACCGTCTCTGTGATGCCGAGGACGACCGCGAGCGTCCAGCCGTAGTAGGGCCGCCGAGAACGGGCGCTCACGGCCGCGAGGCTACGAGCCCCGGGCCGCGAGCGCCGGGATCGCGGCTACGGGCGGAGCGGAGCTCCGGGGTACGGCGCCCGCAGGACCGAGATCTTGCCGCCGAAATGGCCGAACGCGAGGTTAGTGATGTACAGCGTCTTCCCGTGGAATGCCAGGCTCGCCGGGCGCCTCCGGCGACGAGCGCGCCGCCGCCGAAGGCGCTTTCCTATCCCGTCGGGAGCTCCATGAGCGGCCTGATCTCGATCGAGCCCCACTGCGCCCCGGGGATCCCCGCGGCGAGGTCGATCGCATGCTGTTGATCGCGCGCGCTCACGACGTAGATCCCTCCGAGGGTCTCCTTTGTCTTCTCGAACGGCCCCTTGGACGTCTGGGTCTTCCCGTCGCGCACCCGGACGGTGACTGCCTCGCTCGAGGGATTGAACGCGTCGCCGTACTCGTACGCGCCGCTCTTCCGCACACCCTCGGTGTAAGCGTCGTACGCCGACATGATCTGCTGCATCTGCTCGTCGGTCGGCGGCGGTCCATCCTCGCTGGTGTAGATCAGGAGTGCGTAACGCATCGTCGTTCCCCTTTCCGCGCGGCGTTCCGCCGCGCACATCGATATGACGAACGCGTCTCCTCCCGTTCGACATCTTCCCTCACGATGACGGTGCTCGGCAGGACCGTCGACGTGTGGGACGGGCCCCTCGCTCCCACCCGCGCGCCGGCATCCGTGACGAGGTCGCACGACGGCCTCGCGCCGCCTGGCGTAACGTCGCGGCGCAGAGGTGGGGATGGACGGATCGGGGCGCGTGGTCCGGCTCGGCGTCCTCGGCGGGGACGGCATCGGCCCGGAGGTGGTCGAGGCCGCGCTCCTTGTCCTCGACGCGGCCGAGGAGCGCTTCGGCTTTCGGACCGAGCGCGTGCGCTTCGATTGGTCGGGCGAGCAGTACCTCCGCGACGGGCGCAGGTTCGACGCCGCCGCGCTGGAGCCGATCAGGAAGCTCGATGCCGTGCTCCTCGGCGCGATCGGCCACCCCGACGTGCCGCGCGGCATGCTCGAGGCGGACGTTATCTTCGGCCTCCGGCGGGGCCTCGACCTATACGTGAATCTGCGCCCGCTCGTCCTCTACGACGCGCGGCTTTGCCCCTTGAAGGGCAAATCGGAGGAGGACATCAGCATCCTCGTGGTGCGCGAGAACACCGAAGACGTCTACGGCCGCCAGGGACGGCATTTCGACGAAGGGACGAGCGACGAGCGGGTCTCAGTCGACATGGTCTTCACGCGGCGCGGGATCGAGCGCATCGTCCGCTACGCGTTCGAGCGCGCCCGCGAGCGCGAGCGAAAGCACGTCACGCTCGTCGACAAGTCGAACGCCATCCCCGTCCAGGAGCTGTGGCGCACCATCTTCGAGGAGATCGGCACAGACTTCCCGGACGTCGACCGCGACGCCATGTACGTCGACGCCGCCTGCATGTGGCTCGTCCAGCGCCCCGAGCGTTTCAGCGTCGTCGTCACGACGAACCTCTTCGGCGACATCATCACCGACCTCGGCGCTGCGATCTGCGGAGGCCTCGGGATCGGCGCATCCGGCAACATCCACCCCGGCCGCGTGTCGATGTTCGAGCCCCTCCACGGGTCGGCGCCGAAGTACGGCGGGCAGCGCGCCGCCAGCCCGGTCGGCGCGATCGGCGCGGTCGCGCTCCTGCTGGACCACGTGGGGCTCCCTGCCGCGCGGGCCGCGATCGACGCGGCGATCTTCACCGCGTTCGGGACCGGCCTCATCGACGGCGTCGAGGCGCGCCCGGGCCGGACTTTCGAGGACGCGAAGACGCTGGCCGAACTCGTCGCGGACCCTGTGGCGACGCCGGAGTAGAGTCTGCGCCGCTACGCGATATCAAGGACGGGGGATGAAGATGGCGAGCCAGTCGCGCGCGATGTCCGACGACCTCGGGCTCATGCCGCAGAACCGCACGGTCCGCACGGTCGTCGTCTCCGGTGTGCTCGCGGCCATCCAGCTGGCCCTCGGGATCACCGGCATCGGTTTCATTCCGCTACCCACTGGCGTCAACGCGACGATCCTGCACATCCCGGCCATCCTCGCGGGCGTGATGGAAGGACCCATCGCCGGCCTCGCGGTCGGCGGCATTTTCGGGCTGTTCAGCTTCCTGCGCGCGACCACGCCGCTGTTCCAGAACCCGCTCATTGCGTTCGGACCTCGCCTCCTGATCGGCGTCGTCGCGTACTTCGTCTACCGCGCGCTGCGCCCCGTGAACGAGGCACTTGCGCTCCTCGCCGCCGGTGTGCTTGGGACGCTGACCAACACGGTCCTCGTCCTGGGGCTCGCCGTGCTCCTGAGCGGTCCGAACGGCACGCCCTACCTCGCCCCGAACGTCGCCTGGACCGTGGCGCTCACCAACGGCGTTCCCGAGGCGATCGTGGGCGGCATCATCACCCTCGCCGTCGGGCTCGCCGTGCGCGGCGCGGGCCGCGCGCGCAGGTCGACCGTCTGACCGCACGCTGACACGGCGTCCCGGGGCGCGGCGACCTGCCGCCCCGGGACGCCCGCCTCACGCATCGCGTGGGCCGCGCACAATGCCACCGGGAGGCCGACGTGTTCGACTACGCCTCGCTCTTCCGTCTGGACGGACGACGCGCCCTCGTGGTGGGTGCCGGAAGCGGGATCGGCAGGACGAGCGCCGAGGCGCTCGCGGCCTTCGGCGCCCACGTGACGTGCGCCGACCTGGACCTCGAAGCTGCAGAGCGCACTGCCGCGGAAATCGTCGCGGCGGGCCGCACGGCCGACGCCGTGCGCGTGGACGTGCGCGACACGACCACCGTGGCGGCGGTCGTCCAGCGCGACGCCGCGATCGACGTGCTCGTCAGCACCCCGGCGATCAACGTCCGCAAGGCGCTCGTCGACATCAGCGACGCGGAATTCGACCGCGTCATCGACGTCAACCTCAAAGGGACCTTCCGGCTGGTACGCGCCGTTGGCGCGGCGATGTCGGAACGAGGCAAGGGCAGCATCATCGCGTTCGCGAGCATCCGGGCGCAGACGGTCGAGCCCGGGCAGGGGGTGTACGCGGCGACGAAGGCGGGCATCGTCCAGATGCTCCGCGCGCTCGCGTCCGAGCTCGGGCCGCACGGCGTGCGAGCCAACGTGATCGCACCGGGTGTCGTCGACACGCCGCTGACCGCACCGATCAAGCAGAACGCCGACTGGTACGGTGGCTACGCGAGGAAGACCATCCTGGGTCGCTGGGCACGGCCGGATGAGCTCGCGGGCATGGTGATCTACCTCGCATCGGACGCCAGCTCGTACGTGACTGGGGCGTGCATGTTCGTCGACGGAGGGTGGACCGCGGCGGACGGGCGGTTCCAGCCGCCGCTATGAGCGCGCCGGGCGAGCCCCTGATACGCGTCGACGACGTTTCGGTCGCCTATGCCGTGCCTGGCGGCGGTCGGGTGCAGGCGCTCACCGACGTCTCACTTGAGATAAGGCGGGGCGAGTGGCTCACGATCATCGGCCACAACGGCTCGGGCAAGAGCACCCTCGCCAAGCTGCTCAACGGGCTCGTCATACCGGGTCGGGGGACGGTGACGGTCGACGGCCTGTCGACGCGTGACGCGGAGCAGCGGAGGCACATCCGCCAGACGGTCGGCATGGTCTTCCAGAACCCCGACAACCAGATCGTTGCGACCGTCGTCGAAGAGGACGTCGCGTTCGGACCGGAGAACCTCGGGCTGTCACGAGCCGAGATCGGCGAGCGCGTCGAGGACGCGATGCGTCGCCTCGAGGTCACCGGGCTTCGCGGGCGGGCGCCCCACCAGCTGTCCGGCGGCCAGAAGCAGCGCGTGGCCATCGCGGGAGTTTTGGCGATGCGGCCGGCGTGCCTCGTGCTCGACGAGTCGACGGCGATGCTCGATCCGTCGGGCCGCGCGGAGGTGCTCGACGCGGCCGCGGCACTCCATCGCGACGGAGTGACGATCGTCGCGATCACCCACTTCATGTCCGAGGTCGCGCGCGCCGACCGCGTGATCGTGCTCGCCGAGGGGCGCGTCGCGCTCGAAGCTGAGCCGCGGGTGCTCTTCGCGCAGCCGGAGCGGCTCCGCGAGCTCGAGCTCGACGTGCCCCAGGTGACGGACATCGCCGACCGTCTGCGGCGGCGCGGCGCCGACCTTCCGCTCGTACCGCTCACCGTGGCCGAGCTCGCCGACGCGTACGCGACGATGCCGAGGCTCGCGCTGCGGTGACCGAGCGGCTCATCGAGATCCGCGATCTCTGGCACTGGTACCTGCGCGGAACGCCGCTCGAATCGGTCGCCCTTCAGGGCGCGTCGTTCACGCTCGATACCGCGGAGGTCGTCGGCATCATGGGACACACAGGGTCGGGCAAGTCGACGCTCGTGCAGCACTTCAACGGCCTTCTCCGGCCGCACAAGGGCACGGTGCGCGTGTGCGGGACCGACCTGGGGGATCGCCGCGTCGATCCGCGGCCGCTGCGCCGGCGGATCGGTCTGGTCTTCCAGTTCCCGGAGCAGCAGCTGTTCGATCCAACGGTCGGAGACGACATCGCGTTCGGCCCTCGCAAGCTCGGCTGCGACCGCGGCGAGGTGCGACGCCGCGTGCAGGCGGGGATGGAGGCCGTCGGCCTGTCGTTCGAGGGTTTCAAGGACCGCTACACGTTCGGCCTGAGCGGCGGCGAGATGCGCAAGGTCGCCCTGGCGGGCGTGCTCGCCCTGGAGCCCGAGGTGCTCGTACTCGACGAGCCGACCGCGGGCCTGGACCCGCGCGCGCGGCGCGACCTGCTGGCTGCGCTCCGCGCGCTGCACGGCGATCGCGGCACCGCGCTCGTCTTCGTGTCGCACAACATGGACGAGGTCGCGGAGCTCGTCGAGCGCGTGGACGTGATGTCGGACGGTCGCACCGTGATATCCGGCCCCGTGCGCGAGGTGTTCCGCGAAGAGGGCCGGCTGCGGGAGCTTGGCCTGGGCGTGCCCGCGGCGACGGAGCTCGCCGCCGCGCTGCGGCAGCGCGGCGTCGCGCTTAGGGGTGACGTGCTGACCGTCGACGACGCGGTGGAGGCGATGTGGACGAGTTTGAGTTCTCCCGCAGCGTAACCGTCGGGCAGTACGTCCCGGGCACCTCGCCCATCCACCGCATGGATCCGCGCGCGAAGGTCATCGCATTCATCGTCATCATCGCGGGCGTCATCACGACGCCGTCGTACATCGGCAACGGCATCGCCTTCGCGGTGGTCATCGCCCTCGTGGCGCTGAGCGGTCTGCCGATCGGCTACCTCGTGGGCGGGATCCGGCCCGTGATCCCGATCATCGTCTTGTACACCCTGTTCAACTTCCTGTTCCTCGGGAACTACGACCCGACGGGCTCACCGGTGCTCTGGCGCGCGCCCGTGGCGCTCGGTCCATACGAATTCGCCCTCACGGTAACCGACAACTCGATGCGGCAGACGGCCCAGGGCGTGTTCCGCATCTTCGATCTCATTTTGCTGTCGAGCCTCCTGACGCTGACGACCACGATCACCGCGCTCTCGAAGGCGGTCGAAAGCCTCCTCGCGCCGTTCCGCCGCATTCGCGTCCCCGGGCACGAGATCGCAATGATCCTCGCGATCGCGTACCGCTTCATGCCCACCGTCGCGGAGGAGCTCGAGCGTCTCATGAAGGCGCAGGCCTCGCGGGGAGCGGATTTCGGGCGGCCGGGCCGGCTGCGTTTCGTGCAGCGGACGCGCCAGCTGGTGCCTGTGACCGTCCCGCTGTTCGTGTCGGCGTTCCGCCGGGCCGAGGACCTGATCCTCGCGATGGAGTCGCGCTGCTACGTCGGCGGTGCGGGTCGGAGCGCAGTGGATCTCGGCCGGCTGCGCGCCCTCGACTGGTCGGCGCTCGCCATCGCGCTCTTGTTCACCGTCGCGCTGTGGCGGACGCCGTTCCCGCTGTGAGCGCTCGAGGCCGCGGCCCCGCCGAGCCGCGCGCCATCTCCCGCGAGGGCGCGGGTTCGGTCATCGATGAGCGCCTGGTGCGGCGCGTCTTCGCCGCCGCCGACGAGCTCCAAGCCGATTGCATAGCCTTCCTCGCCGACCTGGTGCGGATCCCGACGGTGAATCCGCCGGGCGAGCGGTACGAGGAGTGCGCGCGGTACATCGGCGAGCGGCTGGCGGCGCTCGGCTACGCCGTCGAATACATCCGCCCGCGCGTCGCGCGCGACGGGCCGCCCCGCGTCAACGTCTTCGCGCGGATGGCCGGCGCGGAGCCGCGACCAACGCTGCACTTCAACGGGCACTTCGATGTCGTGCCTCCCGGCGACGCCGGCGCGTGGTCGCGGCCGCCGTTCGCGGCGGAGATCGAGGGTGGCGTGCTGTGGGGGCGCGGCAGCGGCGACCAGAAGGCCGGCATCGCCGCGTCCGTCTACGCCGTCGAGGCGATCCGACGGGCCGGTATCGCGCTCCGCGGGAGCGTCGAGCAGAGCGCGACGGTCGATGAGGAGAGTGGCGGCTTCGAGGGCGTGGCCGAGCTGTGCGACCAGGGATTCATCGCCGCCGACCGCACCGACCACGTGATCATCACCGAGCCTCTCGATGTCGACCGCATCTGCGTCGGGCACCGCGGCGTGTACTGGTTCGAGGTGACCGCGCGTGGTCAGACGGCGCACGGCAGCATGCCGGGGTTCGGGCGCAACGCCGCAGACGCGATGGCTCGCCTGGTGACGCGGATCCAGGGGGAGCTCGCGCCGAAGCTCGCCGAGCGGCGGACGGCCATGCCGGTGGAGCCCGCCGCGGCGAGGAGCGCATCGATCAACCTGAACTCGCTCCACGCCGGGCAACCGACCAATGTCGAGCAGACGCCGTGCGTCCCGGATACCTGCGTCGCGATCTTCGATCGCCGCTTCCTGGTCGAGGAGTCGACCGGGGCGGTGCGGGCGGAGATCGAGGATCTCGTCGCGCGAGAGCAGGCGAGGGGCGACGGCATCAGCTGGTCGATGCGGGACCTCATGATCGTCGAGCCGACCGAGACACCCGCGGACGGGCCGGTCGCTCGCGCAGCGCGCGAGGCCATCGAGCGCGTCCTCGCCCGCCCCGCCGCGGTCATCGCGAGTCCGGGCACCTACGACCAGAAGCACGTCGTCCGCCGAGGTGGCGTGGGCGACTGCATCGCTTACGGACCGGGCATCCTCGACACGGCGCACCGCCCCGACGAGTACGTGCGCCTCGACGATCTCGCGAACGCGACGAAGGTGATGGCGCTCGCGACGCTCAGCTTGTTAGGGACGCGCTGAGCGAGGGCGATGGTCGTGAAGGGATCGGCGTGAAGAAGACGGGGCCCGTCGTCAAGCGTCGGCCGCGCGACCGCTCGACCCCGCTCGGCGGGTGGGATGGGAAGGCGCCGCTCACCCGCGAGGAGGCGCTCGCGCTGCTCCGCGAGAACGCATCGCGCCTCGCGGCGGTGGCTCGCGGCGTGCCGCCTGACCGGCTGCACATCGGGGCGCGGCCGGACGAGTGGTCTCCGAACGACGTCCTTGCGCACATTCGCGCGTGCTGCGACGTATGGGGAGGCAACATCGCGAGGATCCTCGCCGAGGAGCATGCGACCTTCGCCGGCATGAACCCGCGGACCTGGATGAAGCGGACCGATTATCCGGAGTGGCCGTTCGCCAAGGCGCTGCGCGCGTTCTCGGCTCAGCGTAAGAAGCTGCTCGCCACCCTCGACGCGCTGACGCCCGATGACTGGGAGCGCACCGCGACGGTCACCGCGTATGGCCAGGCCAACGAACGGACGCTTCGCTCGTACGCCTCGCAGCTGGCGAAGCACGAGCGAACGCACGTGCAGCAGATCGAGAGCGACCTGAGACCCACAGCGCGGAGGTGACGACCATCGCGATGCGCGCGATGCCGGAAGGCGATGTCACGTTCCTGTTCAGTGACATCGAAGGCAGCACGCGCATGCTCGGAGATCGCCCGGCGCTCTACGCCGCGGCGCTGCTGCGCCACGACGAGATCATGCGAGGGTCCGTGGAGCGCTCGTCGGGCGTCATCTTCGAGACCGTGGGCGATGCGGTGTATGCGGCCTTCTCCGAGCCGATCGCCGGAGCGCAGGCCGCACTCGATTCCCAGTTGGCGCTCGCGCATGAGGATTGGGGCGAGCTCGGCTCCCTGCGCATTCGGATGGCACTGCACGGCGGCGCAGTGGAGCGCCGGCGCGATCACTACTTCGGTGCGCCGCTGTACCGATGTGCGCGACTCATGTCGATCGGACACGGTGGCCAGACGCTGTTGTCGCGCACGACCGCCGATGCGATCGGCGACTCCCTGCCGCACCCGGCCGGGCTGCGCCCCATGGGAACGCACCGGCTCAAGGATCTGGCAGACCCCGAAGTAGTGTTCCAGCTCACCCACCCGGGCCTGCAGTCGACGTTCGCCCCGCTGCGGTCGCTCGCGCCGGCGACGAACACCCTGCCGACGCAGCTGACGAGCCTCGTCGGCAGACGACGGGAGTTGGCCGAGACGGGCAGACTCCTGGCAGCGACCCGGCTGCTCACGCTCACCGGGCCGGGCGGCACCGGTAAGACGCGGCTGGCGGTCGCGCTCGGCACCGAGGCGGCAGGCCGCTTCGACGACGGGGTCATCTTCGTGCCTCTCGCCGCTACCCGGGATGCCGAGCTGGTGGGCAACGCGATCGCTCTTGCGCTCGACATAACGGAGAAGGCCGCCGAGCCGTTGGTGAAGACCCTCGTGAGCCACCTGGAGCCGAAGGAGCTCTTGCTGCTCCTCGACAACTTCGAGCAGGTCGTCCAAGCGGCACCGCTCGTCGCGCGGCTGCTGTCCGACTGTCCACGATTGACCATCATCGCCACGAGCCGCGTGCGGCTCAACGTGTCGGGCGAGCAGCGCTACGAGGTGCCGCCGTTGGCCGTGACGACGCCTGCCCTGGGGCCTGGCGAACGACAAACGCAGTCCGAAGCGGTGACCCTCTTTCTTCAGCGGGCGCTTGCCGTCCGACCCGATCTTCAGCTGGCGGCGCGCGAGCTTTCGGCGATCGCGACGATCTGCGCTCGTCTCGACGGGCTGCCTCTTTCCATCGAGCTCGCGGCCGCGCGGACGAGGACGCTCTCGCCGGAGGGGATCCTTTCACGTCTCTCGAAGCGCCTGACGCTCCTGACCGGGGGCGGAGGGGATCTTCCGCAGCGCCAGCGCACGCTCCGCGGGGCGATCGATTGGAGCCACGAGCTGTTGGGAGACGCCGAACGGACGCTCTTCAGACGGCTCGCCGCTTTCGCCGGCGGCTTCGCGCTCGATGATGCCCAGGGGGTGTGCGCCAGCGGGGAACAGGACGTGGACGTTTTCGAATCGCTTGAGCGGCTCGTCGATCACAGCCTTGTCGGCGAGCGCATCCAACCGGACGGACAGCCCCGGTTCCAGATGCTCGAGACCGTGCGCGAATACGCCCAGGAGCGCCTGGCCGAGAGCGGAGAGGCCGAAAACATCAGGCGCAGGCACGCGGAAGTCTATCTCGGGTTCGCTGAGCGCGGCGCCCCCGAGCTGACCGCCCATGATCGCCGGCGATGGCTCGATGGCTTCGAGCGCGAACACGAGAACTTCCGAGCTGCCCTTGCCTGCGCCGTCGACAGCGGCGACGTGAACATCGCGCTCCGGCTGGGCGCGTGCCTTTGGCGTTTCTGGCAGATGCACGGCCACCTGCGAGAAGGCGACGAATGGCTCCGCCGGGTCCTCGCACTTCCGGCGATGGATCAGTCACACGCGCGCGACAACGCTCGCGCTCGGGTCAACGCGCTGATCGCGGCAGGCGGGATCGCGTACTGGCAGGAGGACATGGATGCAGCGCACCGATCCTACGCGGAGGCCGTGGCGGTGGCCCGCGAGCTGGGCGACAAGGCGCTTCTCGCTGAAGCGCTCTACAACCTCTCTTTCGGATACACGGCCGCCAAGGAGAAACGGCCCGCCATCATCGAAGAATGCGTGGCGCTGTACCGGGAGCTCGGCGACCAGGGAGGTATCGCGCGGACGTTGCTGGTGTCCGGTGGCCTTCTGTATGAAGCCGGCGCGTTCGAGAAGGCCCAACAAGAGTTCGAGGAGGGGCTGGCCATCGCACAGTCCCTCGGGGACGCGTTCGTCGCCGCCGGCATACTGCACCTGCTGGGGAACCTCGCGGAATCCCGCGGCGACGCGGCAATTGCGGAGGCGCGCCTGTACGGGAGCCTCGAGCTGGCCGAACGGGCGGGCGATGTGTCGGCGATGGCGCTCGTGCTCGGCGACTTGGCGCGTCTCGCGCTGCGCGCCGGTCGCGTGGACCAGGGCGGGCGACTCTCCGCGGCCTCGGCGGCGATCAGGAGGACGACGGGAGTGCAGCGGATCTCCCTCTACGAGTTGATCAATGGCCCGTCGGAGCCGCCCGACCTCGCGGACCCACGGGTCGCGGCCGCGTGGGCCGAGGGAGAACGGATGGATCCTTCTCGGGCGGTCCGGTACGCGTTGCATGGCGAGCTCTGAGAGCCGGCCGATCTACGGCTGTGTCGCGGAGATGCGGATGACCTTGTCGTTGGTGCCGTTGTCCGTCGTCAGGAACAGCGCTCCGTCGGGGCCGAGCCGGGGGGTGCGCAGCCGCCCGTACACCCCATCCAAGAGCACCTGCGCCAGGGTCGCGGTCCCGCCGGAGATCGTGAAGCGGCGGAGGTCCGACTCCTTGAGCGTCGCGACGAAGAGCGACCCGCTCCAGCTGCCCCAGTTGTCGCCGACGACGAAGTCGCCGCCCGACGTCGCGAGCGTCACGGCCCCCGACGACCACGCAGGATCGGCGTACCCGCCGGCACCGTCAGGTCCGCGGACGATCGGATAGCCGTAGTTGGCGCCCGCCACCAGGATGTTGATCTCGTCCTCGGTCGTGTCGCCGTGCTCCACTTCGAAAGGCCGCCCCGTCGCCGGCTCGAAGGTGAGTCCCTGGGGATTGCGGTTTCCCATCGTGTATACGGCGGTCCGCGTAGCCGCTCCAGGCATGATCGGATTGTCGGCAGGGATGGAGCCATCGCCGTTCATGCGCAGCACCTTGCCGTTGAGTGCGTTCGGGTCCTGCGGAAGGCTGGTGTCGCCGCGGTCGCCCATGGTCACCCAGAGCTTCCCGTCAGGTCCGAACCGGATCCGACAGCCGTCGTGGTTCCCGTTCGCCAGCATGCCCCGCCTGATGACGTAGCCGTCGAATAAGGGCACGTCGCCGGTCATCCGGTAGCGCAGGACCTGGTTCCGCCACTCGCCCTCATCGTCGCGCGACGCGCAGAGGTAGATGAGGCCGTTGCCAGAGAACTGCGGATCGGGCGTGACGCTCATGAGGCCCGCCTCACCGAATGCATGGATGCCGGCGATCGCGGTGTTCGTAAGTTGCGGCGCGCCCGGCGCGGCGCTCGCGTAGAGCAGAAGGTTGCCGACGCGCTCGCTCGCGAGCATGCGGCCATCGGGCAGGAAGGCCACGTCCCACGCGTTCCGCAGGCCGCCTTGGATGACCGTCGCGGCGAGTCGTGGAGCCACCCCGGTCGGCGGCGATCCATCGCCGTTCAGCACCGTCACGGGCCAGTAGATCCCATAGTCCTCGAGCCACTGCGCGCCTTCGATGAGCGCGCGCAGATGCAGGCGGTAGAAGCCCGGCGTCATCGGGGCCTGGATCGTGAATTGGAACCACGCGACCTGCCCCGGGCCCACGTAGCTGGCGGGCTGCGCGGCCGGCCGGTCGTAGCGCGGCCACCCGGTGTTCGGGGAACCCTGCTGCCCATCCCCGCCGAGGATGCTCGGCCTGTCCTGCCCGGGGGTCGGATTCCACGTCCCGAGGTACGCCGCCTCCCCCATCCTCCCACCGACCCAGCCGCGCGTGCCGGTGTTGAGGAACGCGACCGTCGCGGTGGAGCGGGCGCCAGGGCACAGCGTCGGATAGCCCGACTGGCCGTACCACGCCGCGTGGAAGCCCTCATAGCCGTACGTCAGGCCCGGGGGCGGGGCCTCGCCTGGGCCGACGCTGCTCACGCAGGTCGCGGCATGCGAGCGGCTTTGCCCTCCGAGGACAAGCGCGCAGGCCGCGATCAACGCCGGGACCGCGAGCTTCGCCAGGCGTACGTGCATACCCGACATGCTGCCATGCACGCGCCGCAGAATGGGCGGGTGGAACGGCGCACGATCGGCGTCATGCTTGCGGACGCGCGCGCCAGGCTCCGGCGGCTCACCCCGATCGAGGCAGCGACCGCGATCGGCGACGGATGGATCCTGATCGACACGCGCGACGGGGACGTTCGTTCGCGCGACGGCACGATCCCGGGAGCGATCCACGTCCCTCTCAGCGTTCTCGAGTGGCGGGTCGATCCCACCTCCGAATACCCCGACCCCGTGCTCGCGTCGAGCGACGGCAGGTTCATCCTCGTCTGCGAGCATGGGTACTCCTCTAGTCTCGCCGCCGTGCGCCTCCAGGAGCTCGGATTCCGTCTGGCGACCGACGTCATCGGAGGCTTCGAGGCGTGGGCCGCGGCGGGTCTGCCCGTGACGCGGGACGCCACGATGACGACCGCGAGGACCGAGAACGGATCGGCCACCATCGCGCCGTCGGATGACGCGTCGATATCGCCGCGGCGGCGGACCGGACCGAAAGAACGGGAGCGATCCGACGAGGGGAGCACGTCATGGGATCGCTGAAGGAGTACGACCGCAAGCGCCGCTTCGACAGGACGCCGGAGCCGCCTGGAAAGGTGGTCCCGGGCGAGCGCCGCCGCTATTTGATCCAGAAGCACCGCGCGACGGCGCTGCACTACGACTTCCGCCTCGAGGCTGACGGGGTGCTGAAGTCGTGGGCCGTCCCGAAGGGACCGTCGCTCGATCCCGCGACAAAGCGCCTCGCGATGCAGGTCGAGGACCACCCCGTCGAGTACGGCGACTTCGAAGGCGTCATCCCCGAGGGCGAGTACGGCGGGGGCACGGTCATGCTGTGGGACACGGGCACCTACGAGCCCGAGTCGGACGACGTCGGCGCCGCCCTCGAACGCGGCGAGCTCAAGTTCACGCTCCGCGGCAAGAAGCTGAGGGGCGGGTGGGTGCTCGTCAGAACCCGCGGCCGGCAGTGGCTGCTCATCAAGCATCGCGACCGGTCGGCGTCGAAGGAGAAGGACATCACGCTCACCGCACCGAGGTCGGTGAAAAGCCGCCGCCTGCTGGCAGGCATCGCGAAGGCCGGCGGAGGCGACATCGCGAAGGCGGCGACGGGGGATCCGTGAGCGCCTTCAGGCCCATGCTCGCGACGCTCTCGCGCGACGTCGTCGTTCGACCGGGCTGGGTGTTCGAGGAGAAGTACGACGGTATTCGCGCGTTGGCACACCGGCGGGGCAAGAGCGTGCGACTGGTCTCGCGCAACGACCTGGATCTCACGACGGGCTTTCCTCACGTCGTTGCCGCGGTCGCGGCGCTTCCCGGCGGAGATCTCGTGCTCGACGGCGAGCTCGTCGTCTTCGACTCCGACGGCGTATCGCGGTTCCAGCTCCTGCAGCGGCGCGGCGCGGACGCGACGCCCCGATCGGTGTACGCGGTCTTCGACGTCCTCGAGCGCGATGGGAAGCGGCTCACCGCGCTGCCGCTCCGCGATCGCCGCGCCGCCCTCGAGTCCCTTGTCGCCGGAGCCCGACCGGCGCTGCGCGTGTCACGCCGCGTTCGCGGCGACGGCGCCGCGGCGTACGCGCGCGCCGCTCAGCGCGGATGGGAAGGGATCATCGCCAAGGACGAGTCATCGCCCTACGAACCCGTCCGATCCAAGAGCTGGCTCAAGGTGAAGGTGCGCCACGAGTCCGAGTTCGTCATCGGCGGACACACTCCGCCGGCGGGCTCCCGCACGGTCCTTGGCGCGCTCCTGGTAGGGCTCTTCGACGGCGACGCGCTCCGCTACACGGGCAAGGTGGGGACCGGGTACACAGTCAAGACGCTCGACGACCTGGGTCGCAGGCTCGCGCCAATCCGCACCGATCGGGCACCGTTCGACCCCGTGCCGCGGGTCCGCGACGCGCGCTGGGTGCGCCCCGACCTGGTGGCGCAGCTCGCGTTCGCCGAATGGACGGCGGACGGACGGCTGCGTCAGCCGGTCTTCCTCGGACTACGGATGGACAAGTCGCCGCGCGAATGCGTCTGGAGCGAGCGTGAGCCCTGAGCCCGCGCCCGTCATCGTCGGCGGCATCCCCGTGACGCACCCGGACAAGATCTGGTGGCCGGAGGAGGGGATCACGAAGGTCGACATCGCGCGCTACTACGACGGGATGGCCGAACGCATCGCGCCGTGGCTGCGCGAGCGGCCGATGACGGCGGAACGCTGCCCCCTGGGCATGCGGGGACCCTGCTACTACCAGAAGAACTTCGCGAAGGGACTCCCCGACGGCGTCCCGACGTTCGCTATCCGTGCCGAGTCGACGAAGAAGGACGTCCACTACGTGGTCGGCGGATCCAAGCGCGCGCTCATCGCGCTGGTGCAGCTCGGCTGCATCACGATGCACGTCATGAACTCACGCGTTTCGAGCCTGCACGAGGCGGACTGGCTCGCCTTCGACCTGGACCCGAGCAGCGGCAGCTTTTCCGACGCGGCGAAGGCGGGCATCGTCCTGCGCGAGATCCTCGACGAGCTTCGCCTGCGCTCGTTCCCGAAGACCTCGGGAAGCCGCGGTCTCCACGTTCTCGTCCCGCTGCGTGCCGGATACGGACAGGACGCCGCCCGCGACCTCGCCGTCTCCGTCGGCCGGGAGCTCGCGGAGCGCGCGCCGACGCTCGTCACGATGGCCCACGGCAAGGCGGCGCGCGAAGGCCGCGTGTACGCGGACCCGTTCCGCAACGGATTCGCGCAGACGATCGCCACGCCCTATTCGGTCCGGCGCAAGCCCCATGCGCCCGTCTCGGCCCCGCTCGACTGGGACGAGGTGCGCACGGACCTCGACCCGGCGAGCATCAACGTGCGCACGATCGAGAAGCGGCTCGGAGGCACCGACCCGTGGGCCGGCTTCGCGCGGGCACGGCAGCGGCTGCCGGCGTGGGGGTCGGCGGACCGGGCCTGAGCGGCGACGTCGGCGTCAGCGGGGCGGTTCCCCAGCGCCCCCCTTGTGGTCCGCCACGGCGGACGGCATCGAGGACGCACCCGCGTCCGCGTCGAGCCGACGGACGACGTCGCGCAGCCCATCCCGATCGGTCTCGAAGACGAGGCCGCCCTCGGCGGCGAATCGGGCGGTCAGGCGCTGCCTCATGTCGGCGACCGGGGTCGGGAGGATCAGGACCAAAGGACGCGGCACATCCGGGAGCGGGGCGTGCGCGCGATCGGCGCGCAGGATCCGCCAGTGAAACAGCCCGACGGCGAGCCCGACGGTGGTGTCGGCGAGCAGGTGCCACAGGTCGTGGGCGGCTCCCGTCGTGAACTGCGCTGCCAGGAGCGCGTTGACCACGCGGAACACCGCTCCCGAGCCGAACACGAGCGCGGCACCGGCACCACCGAGCACCGCGAGCGACAGCGCGATCCGCCGTTCCGCCGCGGCGCGCTCCGCCGGATCCGGGCTGCCCCGGAGGGGCGTCCCCTGGTACCACGCGGTCAGGAGGCCGAGCACTGCCAGCGTCAGGTACAACGCGATTTCGTCAGGTCCGTGGGTGTGGTCGGCCAGGACATAGCTGCCGAGCACACCGACCGCTCCGGCGATCCCGACGGCGGCCGCGGCCACGCCGACCGCGTAGAAGAGATACGAAAGGAGCCGGCGCGCGGCGGCGACGGTCGGGGTCTCCGAGGCTGTCGTCTCGCGGCGTACGACGGTCGTGAGGTAGGCCCACGCGGCACCGAACAGGAGAAGGAAGGGCAAGGGCGTCGAGAAGTCGGCCATCGCGGCTGGGAAACCGCCGAGGAGCGGCCGAAGCGAGCGCTGCAGTGCGAAGCCGGCCGCGACGACCGCCACGACCTCGGCAAGGCCGGCGGAAATGTGCAGGTACACGGCGCGCGCGTCAGCCGGTCCGCGGGCGCCACCGCTGGATCCGATCTCCCGGTGTGCCGTGCGCCACCCCAGAAGCCACAGGGTGAGAAGCACGAGGGCGGGTGAGGCGGTCCCCCCGAGCGAAGGAAGCAGGGGGAACCCCGCTGTTCGCGGATCGAGCCGCGAGAGCAGCATCTGCCCGGTCGTGGCGAGGGCCAGGAGACCGCCGGTACCGGCGATGAAGAGCGCCAGGTAGAGGAACGAGGCGCGGGCGGCCGAACCGCGCTCGGCGGCGCCGTCGGCTCCCGGCTCGCGCGCGAGGCGTGTGGCCCGCCGGACGTAAAGCGCACCGACCAAACCCGCGAGCAGCAGTACCGGGGTCCCGGCCAACGCCGTCTTGAGGATGTCCGCGCGCTCGGGGAACGGCGGAGCGTTGGGCCCGGGCGTGACGCCGGGCGGCAACGACGGCTCCAGGAAACCGACTGTGGCGGACCAGACGTTCATCAGGAGGAAGGTCGCGCTGAAGGCCGCGATGAACGTGACGATGAAGAGCACGGCATACGTCAGGAAGCGGCGGATCTCGCCCGCGTGGGCTCGCGCGCCATCGCGGCGGTCACGCTCGGAGCGCTCGCCGTGCCACCACCACGTGGCAGCGGCGACGAGCGCCATGGCCGCCGCTCCGGCCGCCCGCGCGGGCCACTCCGGCTCGAGGAAGCTGGTCCGGGTCGCTGGAGATCCGAACAGGGCGGCGCCGAGCAGGAGGCTCAGCGTCCGCGCGCCGTAGCCGAGCGCCAGGAGGACCGTGACGGCCATCACCATGTGCAGGTAGAAGCTGCGCCAATCCGAGCTCCTCTCCGCCCCGGATCGACGCGCCGCGCGGTCGGCGGACCGCCAGTGCAGGTACCAGGCGGGCACGCCAACGAACAGGAGCGCGAGGGCGAGGCTCATCTGCTCGCGGTGGATCTCGAGCGGGCGGGAGCCGCCCTCCGCGAACAGGAAGGGCAGCCCCGTGAAACCCCCGCTCGGTGCGCCGAGGGCGAGTTCCGCGAGGACGCGGAGCGCGTTCGCCGCACCCAGCACGACCATGTGAATCGAGATCAGCGCGACGACGTACTGATACGCGCGGACGACGGTGGGATTCATGGAATACCTCGAGCCCCCAGACGGCCTCGCATCCTATGCACCCGTCTTGTGTAGCTCCCGGCGTGGCGTCCCGCTGTGGCGCCGGACGCGGGCGCAACGTGATCTGCGACACATCCGCCGGTGCGCGGGCGCAGCGGGACGCAGGCGCTCCGTTAAGCCAGGCCGCTCAGACGGACGCGGGGGCCGATCCACGGCGCGGCGGGGGCACGGCCACGAACAGCGCGAGCAGCACGATCGCGATGGCCATGTTGATCGCGAGCAGCGCGAAGATGCCGCGGTAGCCGACGCGGGGCAGGAACAGCTCCGTCGCCACCACGACCGAGAGCGGGATCGCGATCGAATCGGCAGCGGCCATGAGCCCAGCGAACACGCCGGCGCGGTCGGCTGGGATGAGCGTCGTGAGCAGCGGCCATTTGACGGCGGTGGCGGCACCGTTGCCGATCCCGGCGACGAGAACGACGGCGACCGTTTGCGCGAGGGTGGTGATGACTGTGCCGCCCACCGCCGCGACCGCCAGCAGTCCCCAGCCGATCAGCATCACCCGCTTCGTCCCGCTGCGGTCGGCGAGGCGCCCGAAGGCCACGGCCGCGACCGCGGTGATCAGCAGCGTCACGGCCTGCAGGATGAAGGCGGTCTGCTGCGTCTGGCCGATGTCCTGCTCGATGAAGAGGCCGAGGAACGGGAGCACCGCGCTGAACCCGAACTGGTACACGAGGATCGTGCCGAGGTAGCGCATGGCCTGCGTGTGTTCGGCGAGGGCGCGCGCGTAGGCACCGAGGCCGAGCCGCTCGCCCAGTTCGGCCACGTCGCGCCGCTCCGGTGTGCCGGCGACCGTGATCGCGAAGCCGCCCACTAGAACCGCCGCCACGACGAGATACGTCCAGCTGGGGACGCCCTCGGCGCTCACGAAGAAGATGAGTAAGAGGAACGCGACCTGGCTCGCGAGCTGGATGCCGGTCGAGACCCCCGACACCAGCCCGCGCTGCCTAACGGGGGAAATGTCGGGCAGGAGCGCGGTGTAGGGGTCCAGCGCGGCGTTGAAGAACACGGAGAAGAGCACGATCGCGATCGCGAGCGGCACGAGCTCGCGGGACGATGCGGCGATCCCCAGGAACATCGCGCAGAGCGGGATGCCGACGACGATGAATGGTCGACGGCGTCCCAGGCGCGTCCACAGCCGGTCGGAGATCGTGCCGACGGTCGGCTGAATGATCGCGCCTTCGATGCTGCGCGTGCTCGAGAGCAGACCGATCATCAGGTCCCCGGCGCCGAGACCCTTGAGCAGGAACGGCAGAACGAAGTTATTGAACGCGTAGAACGCGCCGGCGCCGACCGATCCGCCCGAGTACACGAGGATGCGGCCGAACGAGAGGGGCTGGCGCTCCGTCCCCTCCCCGGTCGCCGCAGCCGCTGCGCGCACATGCGCATGATGTTCCGATCGGCCACGCGGGCAGCAGGGAAGCTTCGTGACGTGCGGCATCGAGCACTCTCCGGATCGGGGACCGATCTGGCAAGGTCATCCGGTCGGGCGGCGGTGCGCGGCTTCGGCGGCGCGATACTCTGCGCCGATGACCGAGGTGCGGCCGATCGTGCTCGCGAGCGGCGAGGGGGAGGCGCTCGACCTCCGCGGCGCGCAGATGCGGATCAAGGTCGGTGCCCTTACGGCCGGAGCGGGTTTCTCACTGATCGAGTCGCAAGATCCGACTGGTTTCGCAGCGGCCCCGCACATCCACCACGAGGCGGCCGAGGCTTTCTACGTTCTGGAGGGCGAATATGTCCTTCAGTGCGGCGAAGAAGAGACGGTCATCCTTCCTGGAGGATTCGCGTTCGTGCCGAGCGGCGTCAGCCATGGATACCGGCTCGTCTCCGCGCAGGGACGCATCCTGATCCTATTCGCGCCGGCTGGCATCGAGCGGTTCTGGCAGGAACTCGGAAGGCAGCTCGCGGCCGGCACACTGACCCCTGAAATTCGATCGAAGCTTGCTCGCGACATGATCGCGACGGAATTCCTCTAGCGGCGGAGTGGTCCGACAGGTCACGCCTTCCCGGTGCCGGCCTCGACCGGAGCTCCGCTGCGCCGGCCCCGCAACGCCGTCAGACGTTCGGCGAGCGTTCCCAGCACGCCGCGGCGGAACGCGAGGACGATCGCGAGGAAGATCGCCCCGGTGACGACCCCGGACGCCTCGCTGGCGGTGGACAGGGTGTCCCGGATCAACAGGACGATGGCGGCGCCCAGGAGCCCTCCCCAGAGCGTCCCGATCCCCCCGAGGATCGTCATCAGCACGACCTCGCCGGAGGTGGACCAGTGCAGCAGGTCGAGCGACGCGAACCCGTGGCCGACCGCGTAGAGGCCGCCGGCGAGGCCCGCGAGTCCTCCGGACAGGACGAAGGCGAGGAGCTTGTACCGCCACGTCGCGTAGCCGAGGGACTGGGCGCGCGGCTCGTTGTCGCGGATCGCGGCCAGCACGTGGCCGAAGGGCGAGCGCACGATGCGGTGCGCGAGGAAGAAGCCGGCGAGGATGAGCGGTAGCGCGGCGTAATAGAAATCTATCGACCGGCCGACGCTCATCCCGGGAAGAAGCCGTGGCACGCCCTGGACGCCGTTCTCGCCGCCGGTGAGCGATCGCCATTCGTTCACGACGTAGAAGATGAGCTGCGCGAAGGCGAGCGTCACCATCGCGAAGTAGATCGCTCTCCGCCGGATCGAGAGGAATCCGAAGGGCACGGCGAGCAGCGCCGACGCGGCCATGCCCGCGAGGGCCGCGACGGGGAACGGGAGCTGGAACGCGCGTGCGAGGAGCGCGGCCGTGTAGCCACCGACGCCCCAGAAGGCGGCATGTCCGAAAGACAGCAGGCCGGTGAAGCCGAGGAGGAGATCCACCGACATCGCGAAGAGCCCCCAGAGAAGGATCTCCAGCGCGAGGACTGGGTAGATGAGCCGCGGCAGGACCAGGGTCAGGACCACGC
>JBHEML010000014.1:33944-34296 GCA_046262615.1 Candidatus Limnocylindria bacterium
GACCGCCATGAGCGCGAAGGCGACCATGTTCTCGAGCGCCGGGTTCAGCACTCCGGCCAGGCTGGCGAGAGCGCCGACGAGGAAGCCGGCCGTGACGGCGCCGGCGATCGAGCCCATCCCGCCGATCACGACGACGGCGAACGTGAAGATGATCAGCTCCGAACCCATCAGCGGCGAGACGTTCCGCATGGGCGCGGCAAGCACGCCCGCGAGCGCCGCGAGGCCGACGCCGAAACCGAAGACCGGGGTGATCCACCGTTCGACCCTGATGCCCAGGGCGCGCGTCAGGTCCGCGCGTTCGGTGGCGGCGCGCACCACGAGCCCCAGCCTGGTGCGCTCCACGGCGTACCAC
>JBHEML010000015.1:0-33380 GCA_046262615.1 Candidatus Limnocylindria bacterium
CTGTATCTGCTTGAGAAGCGAGAGGGGCTGCTTCGCCTCGCGGCGACGAACGGGCTCGACCGGCGCGGGATCGGCCGCGCGACGCTGCGGATGGGCGAAGGGATAAGCGGCTGGGTGGCCAATGCGCGCGTCCCGCTCTACGCACGCGACGTGCGCACCGAGCCGCGCTTCAAATGGGTCGCCGGCCTCGACGAGGATCGTTTCACGTCGATGCTTTCCGTCCCGCTGGTCGCCCGCGACGAGGTCATCGGCGTCATGAACGTGCAGACCGTCGCGCCGCGCGAGTTCGACCGGACCGAGATCGACTTTCTCCAGACGATCGCCAACCAGGTCGCGGGGATCATCGAGAAGAGCCGCCTCCAGCGCGACGCGGAGCGCAAGCTGCGCGAGGTATCGGCGTTGTTCGAGGTGTCGAACGTCCTGACCTCGACGCTCGAGCTCGACGAGGTGCTCGGGCTCGTCGTCGACCGCCTCGTGCGCGTGTACCCGCATGCCTCGGGCGCGATCGTCCTGGGCGACGGTGCCGAGGGCCGTGTCGGCGCCCACTCCGGAGATCTCGCGCGAGGTGCGCTTCACGCCGCGCGCACCGCGCTCGCGGAGGCGCGTGCAGACCGGGGCTGGCAAATCGCCGCCGAGAACGGGGCACGGTGCGACTCGCGCTGTCGCCCACGCGGCTGCGCTGGCAGACCTCGGATGCGATCGCGCAGGTCGCGCGCCTCGATAGCCTGGTGGACAACATCCTCGATTCGGTGCGCGCGGGGACGCCGGACATCGCCGTCCGCCGGACGCGCTTCGACCTGCGCGCCGCCGTAGCCGCGTCGCTACGCGAGCTTGCGCCGCTTCTGCGCGGGCATCGGCTCGGCGCGCCGCGGGCGGGCGCGGCCCTCTGGGTCGCAGGGGACCGCCGTCGCACCGCCGAGGTCGTGGGCGGGCTCGTGCACAACGCGACGAAGTACGCGCCGCCGGGCACGAGGATCGCGGTACGGATCGGACGCGAGCGCGGTCGAGGCGTCGTGCGCGTCGCCGACGAAGGCCGCGGCGTGCCGCCGAACGAGCGCGACCGCATCTTCGACCCGTTCGTGCGCGCGGTGGATGTCCCGGCACCGGGGACTGGGATCGGCCTGTACGCGTCGCGGCGGCTGGTCGAGGCGCAAGGCGGCGAGCTCTGGTACGAGGACCCGCCCCGTGCCGCGGGAGCTCGGCGGTCGCGGGGCGCGGTCTTCGCGTTCAGCGTCCCCGTCTGGCGCGCCCGCGCGTGACGAGCGTACTGATCGTCGACGACGACCGCGCGATGGTGGGGATGGTCGCCGCGCTGCTGGGTCAGGAAGGCTTCGACATCGCGACCGCCTACGACGGGGAGACCGCCCTCCGCCGGCACGCCGAGGAGCGGCCCGACCTCGTCATCCTCGACCGCCGACTCCCGGGCCTCTCGGGCGACGAGGTGTGCCGGCGGCTGCGCGCGGCCGGTACGACCCCGATCCTGATGCTGACCGGCGAGAAGGGAACCGACGAGCGCGCGAAACTCCTCGACCTCGGTGCGGACGACTACCTCGAGAAGCCGTTCGGCAGGAAAGAGCTCATCGCACGCATCCGCGCGCTGCTGAGGCGCGCCCAGGGTCCGGCCGTCTCGAGCGAGCCGATCCGCATCGGGAGCCTCGAGATCGACCGCGCCGCTCACTCCGCGCGCGCCCGCGGCGAGCCACTCCTGCTCACCGCGACAGAGTTCCGCCTCCTGGCGGCCCTCGCCGCGCGTCCGGGCGCGGTCGTCGAACGGACGGCGCTGCTGCGCGCGGGCTGGCCCGACGAACGGGACCCGGACCCCGAGTGGCTGAAGGCGCACCTCGCGCGCCTGCGGGCCAAGCTCCAGGCGGCGGCCGCGCCCCTCCCTGAGAACGTGCGTGGCGTGGGGTACCGGCTGGGCTGACGCATCCCCGTTTTGGATGGCACGGCGTTGCCGCACCGGAGCCGTAGGCTTACTCCGGACAACGCGGTGGGAGGAGTCGTATGAGAGCGCTTCATCTCGCGTGGTCGTTGGCCGCCGTTATGGTCGCCACCTCGTGCGTTCAGACCGGGACCGGTGTCGGCGGTGCGCCCGCTGGGAGTGGGGGCCCGGCGGCGAGCTTTCCCTCCGAGATCGCCGTGGGCGCGGTCTATCCCCTCACCGGACCCCAGGCGCCCACCGGCCTCGACCTCAAGAACGGCATCGACCTCGCGGTCGAGCTGATCAACACCGGCAACAAGGACTTCGACCTGCCGCTAACGCGCGACGGGGGCGGACTGAAGAACCTTGGTGGGGCGAAGCTCAAGGTCATCTACGGCGACTCCCAGGCGGATCCGCAGAAGGGCCAATCCGAAACGGAGCGCCTCATCCAGAGCGAGAAGGTCACCGCCATGCTCGGCGCCTATAACAGCGCGGTCACGGCGACCGCGTCACAGTCGGCGGAGAGGCTGCAGATCCCGTTCGTGAATCCCGAATCGAGCTCTCCGACGCTGGTGACGCGCGGCTTCAAGTGGTTCTTCCGGTCGACGCCTGACGACTCGATGTTCGCCGAGAACTTCTTCCAGTTCCTCGATGATGTCGCCAAGAAGTCTCCCGACAAGGTCACGAAGAAGGTGGCGATCCTGCATACCGACGACCTGTTCGGCAGCGACGTCAACAAGTTCTCCCGCCAGTTCGCCGAGAAGTACAAGTACGAGGTCCTGACGGACGCGGCATACAAGGCGACCACGCCGGATCTCACGAGCGAGATCCAGCGCGTCAAGGGCGCGGGCGCCTCCATCCTCATCGAGGCCTCGTATCTCGCCGACGCGACGCTCGCGATCCGCGGGCTGAAGCAGCAAAACGTCAACTTCCAGGGCATCCTCGGTATGGATGCGGGATTCGTCGACACACAATTCATCCCCAACGTGGGGAAGGACTCCGAGGGGCTGCTGTCGCGCGAGGTCTGGGCGAGGGACCTCGGCGTGAAGAAGGCGATCGTGAAGCAGGTGAACGACCTGTTCCGCCAGAAGTACGGCACCGACATGAACGGCACGTCCGCGCGCGCGTTCACCGGGGTCTTCGTGCTGGCCGACGCCATGAACCGCGCGCGGTCGCTCGAGCCGGCGAAGATCCAGGCGGCGCTACGCGAGACCGACCTCAAGGGCGAGCAGCTCATCATGCCGTGGGAGGGCGTCAAGTTCGACGACACGGGCCAGAACACCAAGGGCCGCGGGATCATGGTGCAGATCCAGGGCGGCCAGTACGTGACCGTGTGGCCGCTCGATCTCGCGAGCAAGGAGCTGGTCTGGCCACTTCCCGAGTGGTCGAAACGTTGACGTGGATGTCCTCGCCCAGAGCATCGCCTCGGGACTGCTGCTCGGCCTGATCCTCGCCCTCTCCGCGGCCGGGCTGACGCTGATATGGGGCGTCATGGACATCGTGAACTTCGCACATGGCGACTTCCTGATGCTCGGCATGTACGCGACCTTCTTCGCCTGGTCCTTCCTGGGTCTCGATCCCCTGGTCGCGCTTCCGGCCGTCGTCGTCGTGCTCGGTCTGGTCGGCGTCATCGTGTACCTGGCGGTCATCCGTCCCGTGCTGCGTGGCAGCGTGCTGGCGCAGATCTTCGCCACCTTCGGCCTCGGCATCCTTTTGCGCGGGCTTGCGCAATTCTTCTTCACTCCGCAGTTCCGGCAGGTCGGCGAGACCATCTCGAGCGGCGGCGTCGTTCTCGGTCCCGTCGCGGTCGGCCGGCCGCAGGTGGTCGCAGCCGTCGGCGCGCTCGTCGTCACGCTCTTGCTCTTCGCGCTGCTCGACCGGACGACCGTCGGCACGGCGCTACGCGCCACGGCTGAGGACCGCGTCGCCGCCGAGCTGATGGGGATCGACTCCGCGCGGATGTACGCCCTGTCGTGGATCATCGGCGCCGGCTGCGTCGGTGCCGCCGGAGCGCTGCTCGCGACGTACTACCCGATATTCCCCGACGTGGGTGCGGTCTTCGGCCTTCTCGCCTTCATCACCGTCGCGCTCGGGGGATTCGGCAGCGTCGGCGGGGCGATGCTGGCCGGCGTGCTCCTCGGCGTGGTCACCGATGTGGCCGGGGTGCTGCTCGACCCCACGTACAAGTTCGCCATCGCCTACACGCTCTACCTCGTCGTGATGTTCGTCCGGCCCCAGGGTCTGCTCGGCCGAGCGTGACCAGGTGGCTGCCCGCCGCGGCGCTCGCCGCGGCGCTGGCCTATCCGTTCGTCCTCGGATCCCCGAACGCCATCAACATCGGCGTGCTGGTCCTGCTCTACGCCGCGCTCGGGACCGCATGGAACATCCTCGGCGGGTACGCCGGCCAGGTCTCGTTCGGCCACGCGGTCTTCTTCGGGACCGGTGCCTACACGAGCACGCTTCTGCTCCAGCATCTCGGGCTCACTCCATGGATCGGCATGCTGGCCGGCGCGCTCGTCGCCGCGGGACTCGCGCTCGCAGTCGGCTACCCGACGTTCAGGCTGGCCGGCCACTACTTCGCCATAGCGACGATCGTGGTGGGAGAGATCGCACACACATTGGTTCGCAGCAGCGACGTCGTGGGTGGGGCGCGCGGGCTGTTCCTCCCGATCCTGCCGACCGCGCTCATCAACTATCAGTTCCAGGAGACGCGGCTGCCGTACTACTTCGTCGCGCTCGGGCTTTACGTCGTGTCGCTCGCGGTAACACTGCTGATCGAGCGCCGGCGCATGGGCTACTACCTGCGGGCGATCCGCGAGGACCAGGCTGCGGCGCGCAGCGTGGGCGTTTCGGTGCCCCGCTACAAGCTGGCGGCGGGAGCCGTCTCGGCGGCGCTGACCGCGCTGTGCGGAACCTTCTACGCGCAGTACGTTCTCTTCATCGACGCCGACTCGGTCTTCCCGCTCTCGCTGTCCATCCTCATCGCGCTCGTGGCGATCCTCGGCGGCGCCGGACGCGCGTACGGCCCGTTCCTCGGAGCGTGCGTGCTGATCCCGCTCTCCGAGCTGACCCGCAACCAGTTCGGCGGCACCGGGCGTGGCGCGGATCTCGTCATTTATGGCGCGCTCATCGTCCTTGTCAGCGTCGCTCAGCCGGGCGGACTCGCCGCCGCGGCCGACGGTTTGACCCGGCGCATGGCGCGCGCAGCGTGACCGCCATCCTCGAGGTCGCGGGAATCACGAAGAAGTTCGGCGGCGTCTTGGCGAACGATGACGTTTCCTTCTCGGTGGCCGAGGGCTCGATCCTTGGACTTCTCGGCCCGAACGGAGCGGGAAAGACGACGCTCTTCAACTGCATCACGGGATTCCTGCGCGCCGATTCAGGCCGGGTGCGACTCGCCGGAGCGGACGTGACCCGCCGTTCGGCGAGCGAGATCGCGAGGCGTGGGCTCGTGCGGACGTTCCAGGTGGTCCGCGTCTTTCCATACCTCAGCGCGATCGACAACGTCCTCATCGGGGCGCTGCTGCGGGACTCTGCGGTCGGGCTCGCGCGGCGGCGCGCTCTGGAGATCCTCGACGAACTGGGGCTCGCCGCACGCGCCGGGATCCTCGCACGTAATCTCACGACCGCCGAACGAAAGCGGCTGGAGTTGGCGCGGGCGCTCGCGACCGATCCACGCGTCGTGCTCCTGGATGAGGTGATGAGCGGGCTGACCCCGCGGGAGGTCGCCGACGCGGTCGCGCTCGTACGCGGGCTGCGAGACCGGGGACTCACGGTCGTGCTCGTCGAGCATGTGCTCGAGGTGGTGATGCCCTTGGCCGATCGCGTAGTGGTACTCCAGCAGGGACGCCTGATCGCGGAGGGCCCCCCGGCGGAGGTCGCCCGCGACCCGAAGGTCGTCGACGCCTACCTCGGCACGCGCTCCGCCCGGTCGTCGTGACCCAGCCGCTGCTCGAGGTGACGAGGCTCGTCGCCGGGTACGGCGGCGTGCCCGTGCTCCATGAGGTGTCCCTCTCGGTCCCGGAGAACAGCATCGTCGCGGTCGTCGGTGCGAACGGCGCGGGAAAGACGACGCTGCTGCGTGCCCTCTCCGGGGTCGTGCGCCCTCGAGCGGGCACCGCACGAACCGGCGGCACGGATCTGGTCGGAATGCGGGCGCACGACATCGTGCGACTCGGCATCGCTCACGTGCCCGAGGGCCGGCACGTGTTCGCGCGTCTCAGCGTCAGCGAGAACCTGCGGCTGGGTGCCTACACGGTCCGCGATGCGCAGGCGATCCACCAGGCCCGCGACGCGGTCTTCGAGCTCTTCCCGGTGCTCGGTCAACGCGGCGGGCAGGGAGCAGGAACGCTGTCGGGCGGCGAGCAGCAGATGCTCGCGGTGGGCCGTGCGCTGATGTCACGGCCGCGCCTACTGCTCCTGGATGAGCCGACGCTGGGGATCGCGCCGCTGATCGTCGAGAAGCTGTTCGACGCGATCGGCCGGCTCCCCGCGCTCGGGACCGCCGTGCTCCTCGTCGAGCAGAACGTCCGCGAGGCGCTCGAGCTGGCCAGCCACGCCTACGTGCTGCAGACCGGCCGGATCGTCCTCGATGGCGCCGGCCGCGAGCTCCTCGGCAGTGACCTCGTGCGCCAGGCGTACCTTGGGATCTAGTGAGCGTGCAGCGAGCGTGAGCACCTCCGGATCCGCGAGCGCGCGGTCCTCGTCATCCGAGATGGCATCGCTCGGACCTGCGGAGATCCGCGCTGCCATCCGCTCCGGACGCCACCGGCGGGGGACCGCTGGGCTGGCTTCCGGCTACGCGCAGGCAAACCTCGTAGTGCTTCCGCGGGACTGGGCCGGCGAATTCCGGGAGTTCTGCCTGCGCAATCCGAAGCCGTGCCCGCTGCTCGATGTGACCGCTCCAGGGTCGCCAGAGCCGATGCGCTTGGCACCGGGGGCGGACCTGCGCACCGACATACCCGGCTACCGCGTATCCGGCCCCCGCGGTTGGCGCGAGGTCGATGACCTGCGTGCGCTCTGGCGTGCCGACCTCGTCGCGTTCCTGCTCGGCTGCTCCTACTCGTTCGAAGACGCGCTGCGGCGGGAAGGGATCGCGATCCGCCACATCGATCTCGGCCGCACCGTGCCGATGTATCGAACGAGCGTCGAGTGCGCTCCCGCCGGACGGCTGCACGGACCCATGGTCGTCTCGATGCGGCCGATCCCGGAAGCGCTGACCGGACGGTCGGTTGCCATCTGCGCGCGTTATCCGGGCTCGCACGGCGGGCCCATCCATATCGGGGATCCGGCGCGGCTCGGTATCCATGACCTATCCGCTCCCGACTACGGAGACGCGGTCCCGATCCTGCCCGGCGAGGTGCCCGTGTTCTGGGGATGCGGTGTCACCCCGCAGGCCGTGCTCGAGGTGAGCGGATGCGAATGGTTCGCCGCGCATCGGCCAGGGCACATGTTCGTCAGCGACGCGGCGGAGACGATCGCGCCACTCGAGGAATAGGTCGCGACGCGGTCCTCGAGGTGATCCCGAAGCGGTGAAGCTCGGCGAAGAGCTCATCGGGGTCTACCTGGCGGTCGGCACCGACCACGCCCGCGTGGGGGAAACGATCGGCCGCCAGCCTGGACGCCGCGATGACAGCGGGCAGCACCGCGGTGAGGTAGCTGCCGCGCGACGCGGACAGGATCCGCGTGATCGCCTCGCCGCCGCCCTCGATCTCGACCGCGAACGCGCCATGTGGCGAACCGAGCAGCCTCCCCACGGCCAGGAGTGCGGGAAGCATCCTCAACGTGGCGCGTCGCAGCCACGCGGCCCGCGCCGCTGCATCGAGACCGACGGCGATCGCACGTGGCAGGTTCGGATCGACGAAGATCTCGACGGCGCGCAGGTTCGGCCACGCCCGCGGGAGCGTCAGCGCGGCCGCGCTCTCCACCAGCCCGCTCCTCGCGCCGCTCGCCGGGAACGTCCTCGAGCGTCGCCACCCGGTCGCGCCGCGCAGCTGGCCGTTGTCGAACGTCTCGATCGGCCGGCCGATGGACGCGAGGAAAGCGCGCACGGTCGCCGCGTGGCTGGTCTCGCGGGACGCGGGTCGGATGAATCCGCGGATGATCGCCGGATCGGCGATCCCACTGGCGGTGACCGTCGCCGCGAGCACGGTGGAGATGGAGCTGCACGACGTGAGCACGGCGATCCCCGCGCCCGATATCGCATCGGCGCGGGCGTGGACGAGCCTCGTGTATCGGAGGCTGTCCGAAATGTCGATGACGTCGCATCCGCGCTCGATGACGGCATCGAGGAGCGCTGCGGTGCGCTGCTGGAACGGACCCGCGGCATCGACGATCACGTCCTGCGGCCGCAGGACCTCCCGCAGGCTGCCGGGATCCTCGGCGTCGAGGCGCAGGGCGGCTCCGGCCGAACGGGAGGCGGCGACCGGTTCCATGCCCCGCTCGCGGAGCAATGCCACGATGATCCCGCCGAAGAATCCGGTCCCGCCGAGGACGATGACACGCCTCACCGCCGCAGCCAGCGTTCGAGCGCGATGCACCACGGGCAGAAGAGCGCGAACAGCAGTGCGCTCGTGACGACCAGCCCGCTCACGCTTCCCATGAAGGCCATCACGCTGACGCCGGCTCCCGCAGCCCACACGGCCCACGTCCACGCGGCGCGCCAACCGTGCAGGCGCGTGCGCATCGTCAGCAGCGCACCGGCGGCGGTGTAGGACCCGTTCGCGACACCCGCGGTCAGGAGCACCGCCAGGGGCATGAGCGCCGGCGCGTCGGGTACGGCGACGATCTGCAGCGACTCTCCGATGAGGTCGAAGGCGAGCCCGACCCCCGCGATCGCGAGCGGCGAAGCCGCTCGCGCAAGACCATGGCGTGTGCCTCGAACGACCGCGCCGGCCCGAGTCTGCCGGGTGTTTGCGTGGACGGGGTCCTCACGGCCACTCTGGGGGCATGCGGGGGCAGAGTCCCCGCATAGCTCTCGCCCCCACCATGCGTAGAAGACCAGCAGGCTGCTCGAGGCCGCCATCCAGACCGCCCAACCGCTCCGCCATGCGAGAAGGTGCTGATCGACGAAGTCCGCTCGAGCCTGCACGTCCGGCTGCGCGAGTGTGCCGCGGGACAGCGCCGCGAGAGCGATCGCGGCTCCCGCGTTCAGCGCCGCGCACGCGTAGGGCGCGAACCGCGCCCGTAGCGAGGCAGACGTCGCGGTGGAAGGGCTCCGGTGTCCGCGCACCGCCGCGAGTGTGTGGACGCCGCAACCCAATCGCAACGGTCGCGTCCCTGTGCCGCGACCATGCTCGGCCCTACGGTCAGACCACTCCGATGCCCGACGAGCACGACTCCTGCGCTCTGGTCGCGATCGTCCGAAAGGACGGCCGCCCGGCGCGAGCAGTGCTCACCGACACGATCGCGGGGCTCGAGTGCCTCGCGCACCGGTCCGGCCAGGTCGACGGAGAGGCCGACGGTGCCGGCATCCTCACGGACCTGCCGCGGGAGCTGTGGGCGGGGCTGCTCGCCGATGCCAGCCTGCCGCCGCAGCTCGCCGAGCATCCGCGCTTCGCGGTCGGCCACTTCCTGATTCCGCCGAGCACGGACGACGCATCCACGCGCGCGCTGATCCGCGCCATCCTCGCCCGCCACCGGCTGCGCCTGGTCGCGGAGCGGGACGGCCACCAGCGCGTCGCCGCGCTCGGCCCGCGCGGCCGCGCCGACGCTCCCACGTTCTGGCAGCTCGCGCTGCTCGGGCACCGGTCGGGGCCCGCAGGCGACCGCGCCCTGCGGACGGCGGCCAGCGACGTCGAGTGGGAGACGGGCGTGACGGTCGCGAGCCTTTCGCGCTCGAGCGTTGTTTACAAGGTCCGGGGATCGCCCGCCGCGTTGCGCGCGCACTACCCGGACCTCTCCGACCCTCGTTTTCGGACGAGCGTCGCCTTTGGGCACAACCGTTTCTCAACGAACACGGCGACGACCTTCGCGCGGGTGCAGCCGTTCGGCGCGTTCGCGCACAACGGCGAGATCAACACCATCGGGCGGCTGCGAGACGAGGTCGCGTCTCTCGCTCTCCGGCTCACTCCTGAGGGCAGCGACTCGCAAGACGTTGACGCCGCGCTGCGCGGCATGGTGGACGTGCTCGGACTCGACCCGGTCGAAGCGATCGAGCTGCTCTTCCCGCCGATCGTTAACGAGATCCGCCGCATGCCGGACGAGCTCCAGGATGCGTACATGCAGGGCCGCGCGGCGCTCGGGCCGCTCGCGCAGGGACCTGCCGCGTTCCTAACGCGTCTGCGCGACGTGTGCGTCTTCGGCGTCGACGCCATGGGCCTCCGTCCGCTCTGGCACATCGAGGCGGATGACGAGCACATCTTCGCGAGCGAGCGCGGCTTCGTTCCGCTCGCCCGTTACGCCGCGGATCCACGACCGCTGGGGCCGGGGGAACACGTCGCACTCGTACGCGGCGCCGCCGGCTGGCGCCTGCTCGACGAGCATGCCGTCCGCGAGCGCTTCCTCGAGGCACGGCGCAACCGCGGCGCCATCGAGCCCGGCATTCGCCGCCACATCGAATGCGGTGGACCGGACGAGCCCGTCGCCGCGGGCTCCGTGAGAGGACACGCGCGCTGGGAGGTCTCGTTCCCGCCCGACGAGGTGGACGAGCTCGCCGTGCGCCGCGAGCAGCGGCTCGCCGCACTCGGCTTCGAGCCCGACGACCTGAAGGCGGCGTCATTCATGGAGGCGCAGGGTGCCGAGCCCATCGGATCGCTCGGCTACGACGGTCCCCTGGCGGCGCTGGCGTCGCGGAGGACGAACCTCGCCGACCACCTCCATGAGACCGTCGCCGTCGTGACGAATCCCGCGATCGATCGCGAACGCGAGATCGAGCACTTCTCGACGCGCGTGATCGTCGGACCGCGTCCGCTCCCACAGCGCGCAGGGCCGCACCGCACCTGGATCGAACTGAAGCACCCGATCCTCCTCGGCGGCCACGCGCCGGAAGCGGGCCTCGATGCCGAAGGATCGCGCCGCCTCGCGCGCCGCCTGGGCACGTGGCGTGTCGAGGACCTGCTGGACGCGCTGGGCGCCGGCGCGCGGGGCCATCCCACCGCGGTGCTCGACGCGGACCGTGATTGGGAGGAGCCGGCGCGCGACGCGCTCGCGCGCCTGGGCGCGGAGGCGTGCCGCGCGGTGCGCGCAGGAGCGCGCGCCGTGCTCGTCCAGGACCGCCACGTCTTCGAGGAAGGTCGGGCGTGGCTCGATCCACTGCTGGTGGTCGCCGCGGCGCACGGCGCCCTGCGCGTCCAGCCATCACCCGCGGGAACGCTTCGCCGCGAGTGCGCCGTCGTGTTGTCGAGCGGGAGCGTGCGCAACCTGCACGACCTCGTCGTCGCGCTCGGCGTGGGCGCGGACGCGGTGAACCCGTACCTGCTGCTCGAACACGCCCTTGCGACCGGGGACCCCGACGCGCTGCCGAACCTGGTAGAGGCGCTGCGCAAGGGCCTCGAGAAGGTAATCTCCACGCTCGGAATCCACGAGCTGCGCGGCTACGGCCGGGCGTTCTCGGCGATCGGCCTCGCGCCCGACGTCGCGCGCCTACTGGGAGTCCCGACGTTCGGGGCGAGCGGCGAGGCCGGGTACGGGTGGGAGGCGATCGAGCGCGACGGGTTCGACCGCGCGTCGCTCCTCCGGGAGCGCACGCCCGCGCGGCTGGAGCCTGCGTTCCGCCTGTATCCGCGTGTCTGGAAGGCCGCGCTGGCGGTCGCGAACGGCGAGGCGGCGTATGCGACGTACGCCGAGCGCCTCGGATCGCTCGAGCGCGAGCACCCGGTCGCGCTGCGCCATGTCGTCGACCTCAGACCGGCGGAGGATCCCGGCGCCGCGCCCGCGGACATCCGCGCGGGCGAGCACGCCGCTCCCTTCTACATCTCGTCGATGTCCTTCGGCTCGCAGGGGGAGACCGCATACCGTGCGTACGCCGAGGCCGCGCATCGCCTCGACATCCTCTGCATCAACGGCGAAGGCGGCGAGCTTCCCGACCTCCTGGGCCGCTACCCGCGCCACCGCGGCCAGCAGATCGCGTCGGGCCGTTTCGGGGTGTCGGCGCTGCTCGCGAATTCATCGAACTACCTCGAGATCAAGATCGGCCAGGGCGCGAAGCCAGGCGAAGGTGGGCACCTGCCCGGGCGGAAGGTCTCCGCCAAGGTGGCCCTCGCGCGAAACGCGCGCGAGGGCGTCGACCTCATCTCGCCGTCGAACAACCACGACATCTACTCCATCGAGGATCTCGCGCAGGTCATCGACGAGCTTCGTGCCGTGAACCCGCGCGCGCGTATCGCGGTCAAGGTGCCGGTCGTTCCCGACATCGGGATCATCGCGACCGGGATCGCGAAGGCGGGCGCGGACATCGTGACGCTGTCGGGCTACGACGGCGGCACGGGCGCGGCTCGGCAGCACGCGCTCCGCCGCGCGGGGCTACCCGCCGAGATCGGCGTCGTCGCCGCGCACCGCGCGCTCGTCGAGAGCGGCCTGCGCGACCGCGTCGAGGTCTGGTGCGACGGGGGCATGAAGAGCGCGGTGGACATCGTGAAGATGCAGTGCCTCGGCGCCGACCGTGTCGGCTTCGGCACGCTGGCGATGGTCGCGATCGGATGCACGATCTGCCGCGGCTGCCAGTTGGACACGTGCCACGTGGGCATCGCCACGCAGATCGAGTCCGTCGCGGAGGCGAGCGCCCGCGGATTGCGGCGCTTCGAGCCGCAGGAGTTCGAGCGAGCCGTCGCCAACCTCTGCCGGTTCTTTGGCGCGCTCGCGGACGAGGTGGCGCGCCTGGTCGCCGATCTCGGCTTTCGCGCGAGCCGCGACCTGATCGGCCGCTCCGACCTGCTGGTGCAGACCTTCGCGCGGGATCGCCTCGATCTCGCGACTCTGCTCGAGCCGGCCGGCGGAGCGCGGGTGAGCGAGCCCGTCGCGGTGCTCGTGGCGACCGCGTCGAGCGCCGAGCGTTCGCCGATGCTATCGAGCGCCGACCGCGTCGTCGCGACGGCGTCCGCCGGCGCGATCGCACGCGCGACGATCGCGGGCGCGCCGCAGGCCGTGCCGCACGACGCCTTCGGGCCCGGCTCCGTCGCCGGCAACGGGTTCGCGGCCTACGCAGCGGACGGGGTCCGGCTCGAGATCGCCGGCGGAGCTCAGGACGGAGCCGCGAAGACCGCGCTCGGCGGCACGGTCGCGATCCTGAAGGCGCCGAATGCCGCAGGGCGCCTCGTGGATGGAGCGGTGGGCAAGTGCTTCGCGTACGGTGCGCAGCGGGGACGCTTCTACGTGCAGGGCCGCGCCGATGCGCGCGCCGGGATCAGGCTCTCGGGCGCGGAGATCGTCTTCGGCGGCGACCTCGGCGGCTTCGCGTTCGAGTACATGACCGGAGGCGCGGCGGTCGTCCTCGCGGACCCGGGACGGTGGATCTGCTCCGGCATGTCGGGCGGCATGGTGTTCGTGCGACTCGACCCCGGTGCCGGGTTCGGCGAGACGCAGTTGCGCGAAAGGTTCGCGAAGGGCGCGAAGGTCTCGCTGCGCGTTCCCGGCGGTGACGAGGCCGTGACGCTACGCGGCCTGCTGCGGGGTTACGCCGCGGCCCTTGCCGCCTCGGGACAGGGGTGGGAATCGGCCGCCGCGCGGGGCCTGGCCGCGCGCGCCCCGGATGCCTTTCGCGTGATCCGCGCCGCGGGCGACATCGTCGATCAGACCGTTTCCACGGAGTGATCGTTTCGCGCCCGAAGCGCGCCACGCGGCGGGGCGACATGGTTCAGGCGACCGTCTCCGCGGAGTAACCGTTTCGCAACCCAAGCGGCGCTCGCGCGGCACTGTGTTACCGGTCGCGGCTGGCTAGCGTCGGGGTGTGGACATCGACACCGGGAACACCGCCTGGCTCCTCGTCTCCGCCGCCCTCGTCATGCTCATGACGCCGGCCCTCGGCTTCTTCTACGCGGGCCTCGTCGGGAAGAAGAACGCGCTCTCCACGATCGTCCACTCGTTCTTCATCCTGTGCCTGGTCAGCGTGCAGTTCGTCCTCTGGGGCTACACGCTCGCCTTCGGCCCCGACCACGGGGGACTCATCGGCGGCCTGGACTGGCTCGGCCTCACCGGCGTCGGGCTCGACCCGAACCCGGCCTACGCGCCCGGGGTCCCGCACCAGGCGTACATGGTCTTCCAAATGATGTTCGCGGTCATCACGCCCGCGCTGATCACGGGCGCCTTCGCGGAGCGGATCAGCTTCCGCGCGTTCGTGCTCTTCGTCCTGCTCTGGTCCACGTTCGTCTACGCCCCTATCGCGCACTGGGTCTGGGGCAACGGCGGATGGCTGCGGAGCCTCGGCGTTCTCGACTTCGCCGGCGGCACGGTGGTGCACGTCTCGAGCGGCGTCTCGGCGCTCGTCGCCGCGCTCGTGGTCGGACGCCGGCTGGTGCGCGCCGAGCCCCACGACGCGACGATGACCGTCCTCGGCGCGTCGCTCCTCTGGTTCGGCTGGTTCGGATTCAACGCGGGCTCGGCGCTGACGGCCGGCGGCCTCGCGACCAGCGCCTTCGTGGTGACGAACACCGCCGCCGCGATGGGGGCGCTTACCTGGCTCACCGTGTCGTGGCTCCACCGCGGGCAGCCCAGCGCCCTCGGCGCGTCGCTCGGCGCCGTCGCGGGACTCGTGGCGATCACGCCCGCCTCGGGCTTCGTCAACGTGACCGCCGCGATCCTCATCGGCCTCGGCGCGGGCGTCGCGTGCTACCTCGCGACTTTGCTGCGGCCGCTGCTGCGCGTGGACGACGCGCTCGACGTGTGGGCGGTGCACGGCATCGGCGGGACCTGGGGTGCGCTCGCGACGGGTCTCTTCGCCACTGTGGCGATCAACTCGGCCGGCGCGGACGGGCTGCTCTTCGGCAACCCGCACCAGTTGCTCGTGCAGGTCATCGGCGTCGCCGCGACATGGTGCTACGCGGGTGTCGCCACCGCGGTCATCGTGAAGGCGATCCAGCTGACGATCGGGCTGCGCGTCCACGAGCGCGACGAGGTGATGGGTCTCGACCGCTCGCAGCACGGCGAGATCGCGTACGGGCTCGACTAGAACGGCGAGGAGGAAGAGCATGGACATCGCCGCATTCGTCTCGTTCGCGGTCCTCGTGCTCGCGTGGCTCGCGCTACCGCTGCGCGCGCCGCGCGCCGACGTGATGGGGGAGGAGCAGCAGGCCGCCTGAGACGCGGAGGATCGGGCGGACGGGACCGGTCGGCGGAACACGAGCACGGCGCGGATCAGAGAGTGGCACCCAGCGCACGCAGGCGGGGACAAAAACAACGCCGGAGGCGAACGAATGGTCTATAGGGCTGAGTACATCTGGATCGACGGCACCAAGCCGACCGCAAAGCTGCGCTCGAAAGGGAAGGTCGTTCCCGCGGGCGAGGACCCGCCGATCTGGGGCTTCGATGGGTCGAGCACCAACCAGGCGCCGGGCCAGAACTCGGACTGCGTGCTGAACCCGGTGTTCGTGTGTCCGGACCCGGTCCGCGGCGGCGAAAACAAGCTCGTCATGTGCGAGGTGCTCCTGCCTGACATGACGCCGCACCCGAGCAACACGCGCCACGCGTGCGAGGAGGCAGCGCGGCGCTTCGGAGCGCAGGAGCCGTGGTTCGGCATCGAGCAGGAGTACACGTTCTTCGAGGGCGCGAAGCCGCTCGGCTTCCCGAACAACGGCTTTCCTGCGCCGCAGGGCGGGTATTACTGCGGGGTCGGCGCGGACGAGGTGTTCGGCCGGCCGGCGGTGGAGGCGCATTTCGAGGCGTGCGTCCGTGCTGGGCTCCGGATCGCGGGGATCAACGCGGAGGTCATGCCCGGGCAGTGGGAGTTCCAGGTCGGGCCGCTGCCCCCGCCCGAGGTCGGTGACCAGCTCTGGATCGCGCGCTGGCTGCTCTACCGCGTGTCGGAGAATTTCGGGATCAGCGCGACGCTGTACCCGAAGCCTGTGAAGGGCGACTGGAACGGCGCGGGGGCGCACACGAACTTCTCGACGAAGGCCATGCGCGAGGCGTACGAGCCGTGCATCGCCGCGGTGGAGGCGCTCGGGCGCAACCACGACCTCCACGTCAAGAACTACGGCTACGCGATCGAGGAGCGGCTCACCGGACTCCACGAGACCGCGTCGTGGAAGGAGTTCACGTGGGGCGTATCGGACCGCGGCGCTTCGGTGCGGGTGCCGTGGCAGGTGGCGCGAGATCGCAAGGGCTACATCGAGGACCGGCGGCCGAACGCCAACTGCGACCCGTACACCGTGACGAGGCTCATCACCGAGACCGTGTGCGGCTCGTTCGACCCCGGGAAGGGCGAAGAGACGGCGCAGGCCCGCGAGCTCGAGGCCGCCGGCAGCAGATAGCCGCCAGCGGCTTCCCGGATCGCGCGACCTCGCCTCAGGCCCGTGCGCCCTCCGCCTCCGGGATGAACGTCCGAAGGCAGCGGTCGAGCGCCGCGAGGCCGCCGTCGAGCGTGCGCCTGTCCATCCCGAAGCCGAGTCGCAAGTGGCGCTCACGTATGAAGTGGGCGCCCGGCACGACCATCGTGTCGCCCTCGGCGCGCAAGCGATCCGCCAGCGGGATCGAGTCGACCGGGTGGCCGTACGCGAAGAAGCACACCGCGCCGGCCTGCGGCTCCGTCCACCGCAGCGCGCCGTTCTGGCGCCCGGCCCATTCGCGCAGCACCGGCCAACGCTCGCGCAGAAGCGAGCGCGCTCGCTCGAGCAGCTGGGCCCTGCGCGCGAGCGCCTTCTCTGCCAGCAGGTCCGAGAGAGTCGCGGGCGCGATCGTCGTGTAGTCCTTCGCCGCCCACGCCGCGTCGATCCGCTCGGGCGAGGAGACGATCCAGCCGATGCGGAGCCCCGGCAGCCCGTACGCCTTCGACAGGCCACCGGTCACGATCACGCGCTCACCCGAGCCCCAGAAGCTCGGCGCCTCGTCCCCCGCGTGCTCGGTTCCCCGGTACACCTCGTCGCTGAGCACCCACGTGCCGTGCCGCTCGGCGATCTCCGCGACCGACGCCACATCCTCTCGCGAGAGGATCTGACCCGTGGGATTGTTCGGCGTGCAGACGCAGACCGCCTTCGTGCGGCTTCCCATCACCGCCGACAGCTCCTCAAGGTCGAGCGACCATCCCTTGTCCTCGCGCAGCCACACCTCGCGCACCCGCGCGCCGAGCGTCCGCGCGAGCCCGTGGACCTGCATGTAGTTCGGGAGCACCACCACGACGTCGTCGCCCGGATCGACCAGCGTCAGCAGCGCGAGGAAGTTAGCCTCGCTCGTGCCGGTGGTGATGAGGACGTTCTTCGCGTCCGCGCCCGCGTGGAACGCGGCGACCTGAGCGCGGGTCTCCTCGCGCCCCATGCCCGCGGCGTAGCCGAGGCGCACCCCCGCGAGCGACGACACGTCACCCACGGCTTCGGCGAGCGTGAGAGCCTCGACCCCCGACTCCGACAGGTCGAACCGCACGCGGTGCTCCCACGTCGATTGCATCCGTTCCATCTCGAAGGTCGGCAGCCTCATGCGACGTATGCTTAGGCGAACAGAAGACGCGAGCAAGGGGGCCCGATGTGGGGATCGAGCCCCTTTTCGGCGTCCGACATTCGACGGAGGTCCGTTTTGCGCTTTCCCCGGCTCCTGCGCCCGCCGGCTCCCGCGCGCGTCGAGCACGTCGTCGTCGGGCTCGGCAATCCCGGCGACGGATATGCGCCGACCCGGCACAACGTGGGATTCCGCGTGGTCTCGCGGCTCGCCAGGCGCGCGCGCGCCGACTTCGACCATAGGGCTGCCAGCTCGCGCATCGCGGAGGGCAGGGTCGGGGCGGTGCCGGTCGCGATCGCCCGGCCGCAGACCTTCATGAACGACAGCGGCGCCGCGGTACGCAAGCTCCTCGACCGGTACCGCGTCGGACCGGGCGCGCTCCTGGTCATCAGCGATGACATCGACCTCCCGCTCGGCCGCATCCGCATCCGCGCGTCGGGCGGGGCTGGGACGCACAACGGCATGCGGTCGGTCGTCGCGGCGGTCGGTGAGGGATTCGCGCGGATCCGCTGCGGCGTCGCGCCCGCGGATCCGGGGGCGCCCATCCTCGGCGAGCTCGCGGACTTCGTCCTCGCTCCGTTCGCGGCCGCGGAGCGCGAGCAGGCGGAGGCCATGGTCCTACGCGCGGCCGAGGCAGCCGAGGTGGCGCTGCGCGACGGTGTGGCGCGCGCGATGGAGCGCTTCAACGGCTAGCGCCGTCGCCCCGCCCCCGGCGCGGCTCGGCGGCGTCCTCGCGCTCGCGGGGCGGAGCGAGCGTTTCCGGGCGCTCCGGGAGAACGCCACTGCCGGCAGGTCATTCGCTGTCGCCGAGGCGAACGCCGGAGCGCGAGCGTTCGCCTGGGCCGCGCTCGTTGCCGAGGGGCGGCGCACGATGGCGATCGTCGCGCCGAGCGAGGAGCGCGCGCGCCGGTGGCGCGGCGAGCTCGCCGCGTGGCTCGGCGAGGAAAACGCCATCGCCTTCCCCGAGCGCGAAACGATGCCCTACGACACCACCGCGCCGTCAGCGGCCGCGGTCCACCAGCGCCTCCTCGCGTTATGGCGCCTCCGTACCGCCGGGCGCTCCGTCGCGATCGTCGCGTCGCTCCGCGCGCTGCTCCAGCACACGATCGATCCCGGCGATCTCCACCGCCTCGGCCGCGCGCTGCGCGCCGGGCAGCGGCTCGACTGGAAGGAGACCGCCGAGTGGCTCTTCGGCCTCGGGTACGAGCCCGTCGCGGAGGTGAGCGAGCCGGGGACGTTCTCGCGTCGCGGCGGGATCATCGACGTCTATCCGGCGTCGGCCGAGCGGCCCGTCCGGCTCGAGCTGTTCGGCGACGAGATCGAGACGCTGCGCTGGTTCGACCCGGTCACCCAGCGTTCGCAGGACACGCTCGACGCAGCCACCGTCCTTCCCGCGCGCGAGTTCTCGCTGGACCGCGGGCCGGAGCTCGCGGACCGCCTCGATGCCGCGGGGTGGTCCGGGCTCGCGGACCACCCGGAGCTCGCCGCGTACGGCGCCCTCCCCGATGCCCTCGCGGCGGCGACGTACGCCCCCGGGGTGGACGCGTTCGCGTCGGTCCTGGGCGCGAGGGCGTCGCTGCTCGACCACCTGCCCGAGGCGTCGACCGTCGTGTTCGAGGACTCCGTGGAGCTCGCGCTCGCCTGGGACGCGCTCGAGGCACAGGCGGAGGAGCGTCGGGAGGAGCTGCGATCGCAGGGGTTGCCGGTGGCGATGTTCCCCGCTCCGTTCGTGGCGCGCACGCGGCTCGAGGACCGCGCACGAGGGGGCGGCGCGATACGCGTCGCCTCGACCGACGACGCCGTTCGCCTTGGCTGGGGCGGCACGGGCAGTTACGCCGGCCGCCTTGACGCCTTTCTGCGCGACGTCGCCGCCACAGGCAGCGGCACGCGCGTGATCGCCACGCCGCAGGCCGCGCGCCTCGCCGAGCTGCTCGCGGACCGCGACGTCACCGCGTCGCCCCAGGAGACGCTCGCGGACGAGCCGGCGCGCGGCGCGCTCGTGCTCCTCCACGTCCCGCTGGCCGAAGGCTTCGCCGTCCCGGAGCTCGACCTTCGCGTGTTCACCGACGCCGAGGTATTCGGTTTCCGAAAGCCGCGCCACCCCGAGCGCCGCCGCCGGCGCGTCGCAATGGGCTCGTTCCTCCAGGATCTGCGGCCCGGCGACCACGTCGTCCACGAGGACAACGGGATCGCGCGCTTCGAGCGCTTCGTGACGCTCGAGGTCGCGGGCGTGGTGCGGGAGTACCTCGAGCTGCGCTTCGCCGACGGTACGAAGGCGCTGCCCACCGAGCGGATCGACAAGATCACCAGGCACGTCGGCGGCGCTCCGCCAGCGCTCTCGGTCATGGGCGGCACCGAGTGGCTGCGCACCAAGCGCAAGGCGAAGAGGGCCGTCGAGGAGATCGCGCGCGAGCTGCTCCGGCTGTACGCGGAGCGCGAGAGCGTCCAGGGCCACGCCTTTGGCAACGACACGCCGTGGCAGATCGAGATGGAGAACGCCTTCCCGTTCACCGAGACGCCGGACCAGCTCACGGCGATCGAGGACACCAAGCGCGACATGGAGCGCCCCCGGCCGATGGACCGGCTCATCGTCGGCGATGTCGGATACGGCAAGACCGAGGTCGCGCTGCGTGCGGCGTTCAAGGCGGTGATGGACGGCAAGCAGGTCGCCGTCGTCGTGCCGACGACCGTCCTCGCGCAGCAGCACTACGAGACGTTCGCCGAGCGGCTCGCGACGTTCCCCGTGCGCGTCGCGATGCTCTCGCGCTTCCGCACGCCGGCCGAGCAGAAGGAGGTGGTCTCCGCCCTTTCGACCGGAGAGGCGGACATCGTCGTCGGCACGCACCGCGTCCTCCAGAACGACGTCCGCTTCCGCGACCTCGGCCTCGTGGTGATCGACGAGGAGCATCGCTTCGGCGTCAAGCACAAGGAACGCCTCAAGTCGATGCGCACGGAGGTCGACGTCCTCTCGATGACCGCGACGCCGATCCCGCGCACGCTCCACATGGCCCTGTCGGGGGTGCGGGACATCAGCGTCATCGAGACCCCGCCCGAGGACCGCCAGCCCATCGAGACGCGCGTCGTCGAGCGCACGGACGACGTCCTGCGCGAGGCGCTGCTGCGGGAGCTCGACCGCGGCGGGCAGGTCTACTACGTCCACAACCGTGTGATGGGCATAGAGCAGGAGGCGCACCGGCTGCGGCAGCTGGTCCCGACGGCGCGCTTCGTCGTCGCGCACGGACAGATGGACGAACGGCGGCTCGAGCGCGTCATGGTCGAGTTCGCCGACGCCGAGCACGACGTCCTCGTCTGCACGACGATCATCGAGTCGGGCCTCGACATCCCGAACGTCAATACGATCGTCATCAACCGCGCGGGACAGCTCGGCCTCGCGCAGCTGTATCAGCTTCGTGGCCGCGTCGGGCGCAGCGCGGAGAAGGCGTACGCGTACCTCCTCTACAGCAAGGAGGCGCACCTGACCGAACAGGCGCGCAAACGACTCCAGGCTGTGTTCGAGGCGAGCGAGCTTGGCGCGGGATTCAAGATCGCCATGCAGGACCTCGAGATCCGGGGGGCGGGCAACATCCTCGGCGCGGAGCAGCACGGCCACGTCGCCGCGATCGGCTTCGAGCTGTACGCGCAACTGCTCGAGCAGGCCGTGAACGAGCAGCGCGGCGCTCCGCGGCCGCAGGCGCCGCTAGAGATCGTCGTGGATCTGTCGCTGTCCACAGCGATACCCGATGAGTACATTCCAGCCCGGGCGCGAAAGCTCGAGACCTATCGCCGCATCGCGGAGCTGCGCTCGCTCGACGAGCTGCGCGCGCTCCGCGAGGAGCTGCGCGACCGCTACGGCCCGCCGCCCGAGCCCATGCGCAATCTCCTCTACGGCGTCGAGGTGAAGCTGCGGGCGTCCCTCGCGGGCATCGCGGAGGTGCGCGTCCGCGCCGCCGAGCTGCGCGTGGTTATGAAGCGCGACCTGTCGTCCGCGGAGCGCGGAGTCCTGGCGCGCCGGTACCCCAGGCTGCAGGTCGGTCAGCGCCAGCTGCGCCTGCGCGTCGTCGACATGCGCGGCGACTGGCGCGACGCGCTCAGCGGCCTGCTTGCGCATCTCTCGGCGGAGGGCGCCGACGTGGCGGTCGCCGCGCCACGGGAGACGGCACGCTGAGGATCGGCATCGACCTCGACGACACCGTGGCCGAGTGCGCCGTCCCCTACGTGCGGGAGTTCGCGAGGGAGTTCGGGCTCGACCTGCCCGCCGAGGACGTCGGCTGGCACACGCTCTCCGCGATCGAGACCGTGCCCCAGGCGGAGAAGGACCGTTTCAGGATCGCGCTGTACGACGGCCCGTTCTTCGAGCAGCTCGAGCCGTATGCCGACTGTCCCGCAACGCTCGAGCGCATGGTGCGCGCGGGGCACGAGCTGCATTTCATCACGGCCCGCGCCGAGCGCCGGCGCGTGGTCACGGAGACCTGGCTGCGGCGCACGGGACTGATGGAGCACGCGCGCGCCGTGCACCTGAAGCCGATGGGCGACTTCGTCCCGGACGCGCCGCGGGGCCGCTACGACGCGAAGAGCTCGGCCCGCTTCAAGGTCCGCCTGGCGCGCGAGCTCGCGCTCGACGTGTTCTGCGAGGACGACGCGACTATCGCGCGAGCGCTCGCGGAAGCGGGCACCCGGGTCTGGCTCTTCGACCAGCCCTGGAACCGCGAGGTCGCGGGGGAGCGCATCGAGCGCGTCCGCGGCTGGCAGGACGTCGCGACAGCGCTCGATCTGCCGTGAGGGCGGAGACGACGCTGTACTTCGTACGCCACGGGGAGAGCGAGGCGAACGCGGCGCGCCGCTTCGGCGGGCAGTCCGACAGTCCGCTCACCGCCCTCGGCCGTGAACAGTCCGCGGTCGTCGCGGCCGCGCTGTCGGACGTGCGGTTCGATCGCGTCGTCTCGAGCGATCTTTCCCGCGCGCGCGACACCGCATCGGCGATCGCCGCCAGGCAGGGCCTCGAGGTCGAGGTCCACGCGGGGCTGCGCGAGATCGACGTGGGAGAAGCCACAGGCCGGGCGTGGGACGAGCTTCGCGGGATTCCGGACTGGGAGGAGTCTGGCTTCTACCGGTGGCGGAGCGGCGAGTCTCTCGAGCAGGTCCTGGGTCGCTCGATGGCCGTGATCGCGCGCCTCGTCGCGGCCAACGAGGGCCGGACGATCTGCATCGTCGGCCACGGCGGCGTCACGCGGATCCTGATCAGCCACTTCCTCGGTCTCCTGCCGGAGCTCGACCGAAGCCCCGCGATCAACACGAACGTGACGGTGGTACGGACCGACGGCATCACGTACCGGGTAGAGCGCCTGTTCGGGGACGCCCACATGGGTAGACTCGCGACGTGAAGGCGGCAGAGGAGCTGGGCGCACGGGTCAGGGACATCCCTGACTTCCCCAAGCCGGGCATCCTGTTCAAGGACATCACAACACTCCTCAAGGACGGTCCGGCGTTCAAGGCCGCGATCGATGGCCTGCTGAAGGAGCTGAAGGATCGCGACATCGACGCCGTCGTGGGCATGGAGTCGCGCGGCTTCATCTTCGCCGCGCCGATCGCGTACGCGCTCGGAGTCGGCTTCGTGCCGGTGCGCAAACTCGGGAAGCTGCCGTCCGACGTGGTGAGCGTCGAGTACGACCTCGAGTACGGATCCGCGACGCTCGAGATGCACAAGGACGCGCTCGTTGCCGGCGCCCGCGTCCTTGTCGTCGACGATCTCCTCGCGACGGGTGGGACCGTCGCCGGGACGATCGAGCTCGTGAAGCAGCTGAAGGGTGAGATCGTCGCCCTGGCGTTCCTCATCGAGCTGCACGCGCTCCGCGGGCGCGACCGGCTTGAGGGGTACGACATCATCACGCTGATCGACTTCTAGCGGCCCAGTTCAACGGCGGGATCCCCCGATGCACGCGCCAGCGAACGGTGGGACCTTCAACGGCCGTGTCACCGCGGAGATCCTGCCGGTGCGGCTGCTCGGCGCGACCGCGTATGCGATCCTTGACGAGCGCATCACCCTGGTCGACGCGGGGCTCCCGGGCTCGGCGTCCCTGCTCCGCCGCGCGCTCGTCCGCCGCGGACGCGCCGTCGAAGACGTCGCGACGATCGTGGTGACCCACGCGCATCCCGATCACATCGGGGGCGTGGCGTCCCTCGCGCGCGCATCCGGGGCCGAGATCCGTATGCATCCTGCCGAGGTGGCCCGCTTCCGCGGGTGGCACGGTCGTTGGTCGTCGCCCGGGGCGCTCGCGGGCATGCTCCTTCGCCGCCCGGCCGCCATACGCGCCCTCGAGGATGGCGAGGAGCTGCCCGTTCTCGGCGGTCTGCGCGTCCTGCACACGCCCGGTCACACCCCCGGCAGCGTGTGCCTGTTCGCGCCCGCGAGGCGATCGCTGTTCGTCGGAGACGCGTTCTGGGAGCACGCCGGAAGGCTGTACCCGCCCGACAGGTGGTGGAGCGACGATCTCCGCCTCGCGCGCGACTCCGCGGAGCGGCTCGCGCGCCTCGACTTCGACACCATGCTCTTCGGCCACCTGCCGCCGCTGCATGGAGCGCGCGCGGCGCTCGCGGACCTCTTGTCCCGCTGGCCCTCGCGTGCCGGGGCAGGCAGCACCGGTCCGGGCACGATGCGCACGGCCGGTCCCCGAGCCAATCGGGAGGCGCCGGGCGATCCTCCGGACGCCGGCTGAAGCTGCCCGACCTCGCCGACGCGCTCACGCTCAGCCGCTTCGCCGCCGGCGCGGCACTTCTCGCCCACGTCGCGCTGCCGGCGCGGCGGAGGGCCGGGCTCGCGCTTGCCCTTTTCGCCTGGGGCGTCGCGTCCGACTGGATCGACGGGACCCTGGCGCGTCGCCGCGGCGCCACGACGCGCGGGGCGGCACTCGACCTCGAGGCCGATTCGCTCTTGACGCTCGGTTCCGCGTTCGCCGCGCGTGCCTCGGGCCGCCTCGGGCGCGCGGTGCTGCTGGCTCCGGCGGTGCGCTACCCGCTCGCCGCGCTGCACGCCGTCGTCCGTCCCGGTACTGATGACGACGAGGAGCTTTGGGACCGCGCCACCGGGGTCGCCCAGATGGCGCTCTTCGCGGTGGCCCTCTGGCCAGCCGCACGCCCGAGGCGGCTCGCACGCGCGCTTGCCGCGCCGACCGTCGCGGTCCGGTCGGCAGCGCTCGGGGCGCAGCTCGAGCGATGCGTCAGGACCGCGCGTCGTCGCCCTGCGGCTACCATGGACGGTGGCACGCATCGAGGCGGCTCTGGGGTGACGCCCGACGGGCCGCGGCACCGGCGGAGTCCCGCCTGGGGCCTCGACCGTCCCACCGGAGAACGCGCGCGGAGGCCGTCCTGACCGCAGCGCCGCACGTTCGCGAAATCCACATCGAGGCCGATGCACCGGCGGACGCCGCGCGTGCGTACCTCGAACGCGATCGGCTCCTCGGCGCCTACGCTCTCGCCGACCTGGACGGCGACAGCATCGACCGGGCGCGGTGGTGGGTCGCGCGGCGGGAGAACGAGGTCGTCGCGATCGTCGTGCTCGTCGAGTCACTTCCGTTCCGCCCGTGCTTCGTCTCGGGGGAACCGGCGCCCGTCGGCCAGCTCCTGCGCGAGGCGGTGCATGAGCCGCGCATCATCGTCGCGGCTCCGCTGCCGGTGCGCGCCGCGGTCGCGTCCGTCTATCGCTTCGAGCGCTCGGACACGATGCATCGCATGGTCGTGGACGGAGCGGCGTTCATTGCCAGAGAGGACCACCCCGTCGTCCGCCTCGACGCGGAACGGCTGGATGACGTCATCGAGCTTTACGGGAACGCGTCGCGCGCGTATTTCACGCCCGAGCGCCTCGACCGCGAGCTCTACTTCGGGGTCTACGCGGGCGCGAGTCTCGTCTCGGCTGCCGGAACCCACGTGCGCTCCGCCGCCGCCGGGATCGCCGCCGTCGGCAACGTCCTCACGCGGCTCCCGTATCGCGGGCGGGGGATGGCGACCGCGTGCACGTCCGCCGTCACGTCGGCGGCGCTCAGAGGGCACCGCGATGTCGTGCTGAACGTGCGACGCGACAACGCATCGGCGATCTCTGTCTATCGGCGCCTGGGATACCGGGTGCACGCATCGTTCGTCGAGGGGCCGGCCATCCGCCGCACCGGATGGGAAAGGCTCCGGGAGAACATTTTCGGGAGGACCGCATGACCGCCACCACGCTCCCCGCGCACGACATCTCGGACCCCGGCCTCGCCGATGCGGGCTCTCGCCGCATCGCCTGGGCCGCGCGCGAGATGCCCGTCCTCGGATCCATCCGCGAACGCCTCGCGCGGACGCGCGCTTTCGCGGGCCTGCGTGTCGCCGCGTGCCTCCACGTGACCACGGAGACCGCGAACCTCGTCATGGCGATGCGCGACGCCGGCGCCGAGGTCGCGTTGTGCGCGTCGAACCCTCTGTCGACGCAGGACGACGCGGCCGCCGCGATCGTGGCGCGCGAGGGGATCTCGGTCTTCGCGCGCAAGGGCGAGGACCGTGATACGTACTACGGGCACATCCGTGCGATCCTCGAAACGCGGCCGCAGATCACGATGGACGACGGCGCCGACGTCGTGACGCTGCTGCACACGGACCGCCGCGATCTGCTCGACGGCGTGCGCGGCGGCACCGAGGAGACGACGACCGGCGTGATCCGCCTGCGCGCGATGGCGAGCGAGGGGGTGCTCGCGTACCCGATCGTCGCCGTCAACGAGGCGCGCACCAAGCACATGTTCGACAACCAGTACGGCACGGGCCAGTCCGCTGTGGACGGGATCCTCCGCGCGACGAACGTGCTGCTCGCCGGGAAGACGGCCGTCGTCTGCGGCTACGGGTGGGTCGGTCGCGGCATCGCCTCCCGCCTGCGCGGCATGGGCGCGATCGTCGTCGTGACCGAAGTGGATCCGCTTCGCGCCCTGGAAGCGGCGATGGACGGGTTCCGCGTCATGCCGATCGCCGGCGCCGCGGAGATCGGCGACCTGTTCGTGACCACGACCGGGAACGTGAACGTCATCGGCCGTCCGCATTTCGCTTCGATGAAGGACGGGGCGATACTCGCCAACGCGGGACACTTCAACGACGAGATCGACCTCGCGTCGCTCCAGCAGCTGGCGCGGGGACGGCGCGAGCTGCGGCCGTTCCTCGAGGAGTACGCCCTCGACGGGCGCCGCCTGTACGTGCTCGCGGAGGGCCGCCTCGTGAACCACGTCGCCGCCGAAGCGAATCCTGCGGCGGTGATGGACATGTCCTTCGCGAACCAGGTGTTGTCCATCGAGTACCTGCTCGCGCACGAAGAGCTGGCGCCCGCCGTCTACCCCGTGCCCCGCGAGCTCGACGAGCAGATCGCGCGGGAAAAATTGAACGCCATGGGGATGCCGATCGACGCGATGACCGACGAGCAGCGCGCGTACGCGATCTCCTGGAAGGCGGGGACCTGATCGTGGCCAGCAGCTTCATGACCGCGCCGCGCACGCTCTTCACGAGCGAGTCGGTGACCGAGGGGCATCCCGACAAGCTGTGCGACCAGGTCTCGGACGCCATGCTCGACGAGCTTCTGCGCCAGGATCCGGACGCCCGCGTCGCGTGCGAGACCGCGACGACGACCGGGACCGTGATCGTCTGCGGCGAGATCACGACGAAGGGGTACGTCGATGTCCCGCGGCTTGTCCGCCACGTCGTGCGGGACATCGGCTACACCAATGCCGACTACGGCTTCGACTACCAGACTTGCGGCGTGCTCACGGCGATCAAGGAGCAGTCGCCCGAGATCAAGATGGGCGTCGATCGCGCGCTCGAGGCGCGCGAGGGCAGCGAGCCTGCCGAGCTCGGCGCCGGCGACCAGGGGATGATGTTCGGCTTCGCGGTTCGCGAGACCGAGGAGCTGATGCCGCTTCCGATCACGCTCGCGCACGCGGTGGCGATGCAGCTGGCGCGAGTGCGCAAGAGCGGCGAGCTCCCGTACCTCCGTCCGGATGGAAAAAGCCAGGTCACCGTCGAGTACGAGCGCGGAAGGCCACGGCGGGTCCATACCGTCGTCGTGGCGGCCCAGCACGACCCCGGCACCGAGGTCCGGCTGAAAGCCGACGTCGTCGAACGCGTCATACGGGCGGCCATCCCCGCCCAGCTCCTCGACGACGACACGATCTTCCACATCAACGGCACCGGGCGCTTCACCGTCGGCGGACCGATGGGCGACGCCGGCCTGACCGGCCGCAAGATCATCGTGGACACCTATGGCGGCTACGCGCGCCACGGCGGCGGTGCGTTCAGCGGGAAGGACCCGACGAAGGTCGACCGCTCGGGGGCCTACGCAGCGCGCTACGTCGCTAAGAACGTAGTGGCCGCGGGGCTGGCGGACCGGGTGGAGATCCAGATCGCGTACGTGATCGGGGTCGCGAAGCCGGTCTCGCTTAACGTCGAGACCTACGGCACGGGTCATGTCAGCGATGAGGCGATCCGCGCGCTGATCGAGGAGCACGTCGACTTCAGGCCGCAGGCGATCATCGACCGCTTCGGGCTCCGCCGCCCGCTCTACAGACAGACAGCCGCGTACGGGCACTTCGGGAGACCGGACCTCGCGCTGCCCTGGGAATCGACCGACCTCGCCGACACCTTCCGCCGGGAGGCCGGAGCCAGGCCCGCGCTCGCCTGACCGCCCGGTTGGCCTCCCTCTTGCAGCCCAAGCGCGTGGAAGAAGGAGAGTGACCATGGCGCGTCAACATCTCACCCGTCCACGAACGACCTCGTGGGCAGCGGTGCTCGGCGGGTGGCTCGCGTCGGTGGGGGCGGCGGCGCTCATCGCGCCGGCCGTCGCGACGCTGCTGAACGGCACCGCACGTTCGGGCATCGCGGATCTGGCCTCCGTCGTCCCTGTAGTGGTCGGGCTCATCGTCGCCTACCTGATCGGCGGCTACGTCGCTGGCAGCATGGCCGCACAGAGGACGAGCTGGCACGGCATGCTGACCGCGTTCTTCGGCTTGTTCGTCGTCCTAGCAGCGCTCCTGATCGGGGTGGCGGCGGAACGCGGCTACCTCGCCGGGACCGGGATACGGTCGCTGGCCGACGTGTTCCCCGGGGTGCAGGCATCGAACCTTCAGACCATCGGCGACGCGGCGACCTTCGGCGCGATCCTTGGGTTCCTGGCGACGATCTTCGCGGGCTGGCTCGGCGGCCTGCTCGCCCCGACCCGGTACGTTCCGGTCCCGGTCGAAGTGCAGCCGGGGACCACGAACGAGACCTTCCGGGAGCCCGCGGCGCGCGAGCCCGCGGCGCGCGAGCCCGAGGCGCGCGAGCCCGAGGCGCGCGAGCCTGCGGCGCGTGTGACGCGCCCTTTCCGGGTATTTCCGGCCACCGGCCGTAAGGGCGGCGAACCGTCGCTTTCGGAGGAGCGCGCCCCGCGCGTCGGCCCCGACGACGAGCGCGAGCGGCCCCGCGAGGTGCGCGCCGAGCCGGAGTGATCCTCCGCGGCCCCGCATGACGAGGCCGGGCGATGAACCGTGAGGTGGCCCGCGACGTATCGTTCGCGGGGTCACTTCTGGAGTTCGCGTGGGGGTGATGCGGTGGGTCAGCTGACGTATCGGTCGATCGCGTTGCTCGCGGCCGTCGCGCTCGTGCTCGGCGCATGCGCCGGCGGTTCGCCGGCGGGCCAGGGATCTGCGTCCGGCGCGCCGACGGGCAAGCCGGTCACCGGCGGCACCGTCACGATGGCGCTGGAGGACGATCCGATCAACTTCGACCCGCTGCTGTCTCGGGCGTTCATCGACCGCAATATCCACTACCAGGTCTACGACGCGCTCGTCGGCATCGACGAGAACGGGAAGATCATCCCCCGTCTCGCGACGAAGTGGGACGTCGCGGCGGACGGCAAGACCGTGACGTTCACGCTGCGCACCGACGTCAAATACCACGACGGCACGCCCTTCGACGCGGCGTCGGTGAAGTGGAACCTCGACCGCTACCGGACGACGCCGGGCTCCCAGCGGAGCGGGGAGCTCGCGCCGATCGACAGCGTGGCCGTCGTCGATGCGGCCACGGTGAAGCTGAACCTGAAAGCACCCTTCGCGCCGCTGCTCGCCAGCCTGGTCGACCGCGCCGGCATGATGCTCTCGCAGAAGGCAGTGGAGGCGGGAGGCGCGGACTTCACGCGCAAGGCCTTCAAGGCCGGCACCGGCCCATTCATGCTCACCGAGGCCGTCAAGGACGACCACATCACGCTCGAGCGCAACCCCGGCTGGTGGGGCAAGGACAAGGACGGCAACCAACTGCCGCACCTCGACAAGGTCATCGTGAAGCCGATCAAGTCGAGCGACGTGCGCTTCACCAACCTTCGCACGGGAGATGCGCAGGTCGCCAACAACATCGCCGGCAAGGACATCCCGACCGCGAAGTCGGAATCGTCGCTCACGTACCAGGAGAAGCCGGCGTACTCGTTCCGCAGCATGATCCCGAACCGCGCGAAGGGCTATCTCTTCGAGGAGGCGCGGTACGTCAAGGCGGTATCGCTCGCCGTAGACCGCAAGGAGCTCGTCGAGAAAGGCTACTTCGGCCTCGGCGTCGCGGGCTACGGCACGATCGCCCCGCCGCACTTCGCCTTCGACCAGAACTTCAAGCCGTTCGAGAAGGCCGACCCCGACGCCGCGAAGAAGCTCGTGCAGGAGGTCGGCAAGGGACCGCTGACCTTCAAGTTCCTCGTCGCCAGCGGCGACCCCGCGACGCTCACCATCGCGCAGCTCATCCAGGCGCAGCTGAAGAAGGCCGACATCACGATGGACGTCGAGCAGGTCGAGTTCGCCAAGATCCTCGATCTCCAGACGGCGCACACGTTCAAGGACATGACCTTCGTCGGCTGGAGCGGACGCGTCGACCCGGACGGCAACACCTACGACCACGTCTACACCGGGCGCCCGAACAACGACTCCTCGTACTCGAACAAGCAGGTCGACCAGCTTCTCGACCAGTCGCGCACGACGAATGACGAGGCCAAGCGGAAGGACGCCTTCCGCCAAGCGGAAAAGATCTTCGTGCAGGATGACCCGGCCCGCGTGTGGCTCGGCTTCGGCGCCGCGCAGCTGCTCACGTCCAAGAAGGTCGTGGCGCCTCCGGTATACCCCGACCAGATCGTCCGCTTCGAGCTCATGTCCACGGCGAAGTGACGCCGGGCTGACCGGGCACCGGGCACCGTGGGCACCTACATCGCGCGCCGACTGGTGCTCATGGTGCCCGTCGCGTTCCTCGTCTCGGTCATCGCGTTCGCGCTCCTTCGCCTGACGCCGGGTGACCCGGTGATCGTCTATGCCGGGGAGGAGCGCGATCCCGCGACGCTCGATGCGCTGCGGCGGGAGTTCGGGTTGGACCAGCCGCTGCCATCGCAGTACGTGACGTGGGTCACGCGCGCGGTGAGATTGGATTTCGGCCGGTCGATCCGGACGCGGCAGCCCGTCTCCGAGGCGATCGTCGAGCGCTTCCCCGCGACGCTCGAGCTCGGCGGCATCGCCCTCGTGCTGTCCATCACCGTCGGACTGGTGATCGGGACCCTCTCGGCCCTTCGCAGGAACTCGCCGCTCGACCTCGCCGCGAGCGGCTTCACGCTGGCGGGCGTCTCCCTGCCGAACTTCTTCCTCGGCCTGGTGCTGATCCTCGTGTTCGGGCTGGCGGTGCGCCTGTTCCCGCCCGGCGGCTACACCGCGTTGAAGGACGACGCGGTCGACAACCTTCGCCATTTGGTACTGCCCGCGGTGACGCTAGCGACCGCGAGCATGGCCGTGAACCTGCGGCAGGTGCGCTCGAGCCTGCTCGACGTGCTCGGCCAGGAGTACATGCGGACGGCGCGCGCGAAGGGCCTGCGCGAGGCCGTGGTCGTCGCCCGCCACGCGCTCAAGAACGCGCTGATCCCCGTCGTCACGATCTTCGGTCTCCAGGTCGGAGCCATCCTCGAGGGAGCGGTGATCACCGAGCAGGTCTTCTCGTGGCCGGGCGTGGGCAAGCTCGCGGTCGACAGCATCGCCGGCCGTGACTATCCCGTCGTGCAGGCGATCGTGCTGCTCTCGGCCCTGTCGTTCATGTTCACGACGCTCGTCGTCGACGTCCTCTACGGGATCCTCGACCCACGGATCTCCTACGGACGGCGCGGCGCGTGAGGCAGTTCGCGCGGCGCAACCCGCGGATCATCGTCGGCGGGACCCTCGTGGTGCTCCTCGTGTTCGCCGCGATCTTCGCGCCGGTCATCTCGCCGTACGACCCGACGGCCGCAGATCCCTCGGTGTCGCTCGAGGGTCCCGGCGCCCAGCACTGGCTCGGGACTGACGACCTCGGCCGCGACGTCCTCTCGCGCACGATCTGGGGGTCGCGGATCTCGCTGTCCGTGGGACTCATCGCGGTGGGCATCGGGCTCGTGATCGGCGTGAGTCTCGGACTGCTCGCGGGGTACGTGGGTGGCGCGTTCGACCTCATCGCGATGCGCGGCATCGACGCGCTCCTGGCCTTCCCGGCGCTGATCCTGGCCATCGCGATCACCTCCGCGCTCGGCCCACGGATCGAGAACGCCATGATCGCGATCGGAGTGGTCGCCGTCCCGTTATATACGCGGCTGACGCGAGGCCAGGTGCTCAGCATGCGCGAGCGCGAGTTCGTCACGGCCGCCCGCACCGTGGGAGCGACGCCGTTCCGGATCGTCGCGCGCCACATCTTCCCGAACATCACGAATCCGCTGGTCGTGCAAGCCACGCTGTCGATCGCGTTCGCGATCCTGGCGGAGGCGTCGCTGTCCTTCCTGGGGCTCGGGGCCCAGCCTCCCGCCCCCACCTGGGGGTTCGACATCAACTACGGGCAGCGCTACCTCTCCAATCTCAAGTGGTGGATGAGCGTGGGGCCCGGGCTGGCCATCTTCGTCGCGGTGTTCGCGTTCAACTTCCTCGGCGACGCGCTCCGCGACGCCCTCGACCCGCGCCTGCGCCGGAGCGTGTGACGCCAGGCGGGCTCGGCGGGGACCCTCCCGACGACGGACGGTCCGGAGGGCGCGGGCTTCCGACCGGCACCGTGACCTTCGTGTTCACCGACATCGATGGTTCGACGCGGCTCTTGCACGAGCTCGGCGACGCGTATGCCGACGCACTGGCCGAACACCGCGCCGCCCTGCGGAAGGCATTCGCGGCACATGGAGGAGTCGAGGTCGACACGCAGGGCGATGCGTTCTTCGTCGCCTTCGCGCGCGCTTCGGACGCGCTCGCTGCCGCGGCGGAGGCGCAAGGTTCGCTCGGTGGCCGGATCCGGGTGCGGATGGGCGTCCACACCGGCGAACCGGTGCTGACGGACGAGGGCTATATCGGCATCGACGTGCACCGAGCGGCGCGCATCGCCGCGGCCGGCCACGGCGGCCAGGTCCTGGTGTCGCGGTCGACGCAGGAGCTTGCAGGCGTCGCCGGCCTGCGCGACCTCGGTCAGCACCGCCTGAAGGATCTGGTCGCACCGGAGCGCATCTTCCAGCTCGGCGACGCCGAATTTCCCCCGCTCAAGAGCCTCCACGCGACGAACCTCCCGGTCGCGTCGAGCGCCCTCGTCGGCCGCGAGCGCGAGCTTCGCGAGATCGTCTCGCTGCTGGGCGGCTCGGCGCGACTCGTGACGCTGACGGGCACAGGCGGCACCGGCAAGACTCGGCTAGCGCTGCAAGCCGCGGCGGAGCTCGCCGACGACTTTCCCGGCGGTGTCTTTTTCGTGGCCCTCGCCGATGTCCGGCAAGCGGCGCTCGTCGCTTCGACGATCACATCGACGATCGGCGTGCGCGATCTCGGCGAACTCGGCGATCGCCCGGCGCTGGTGGTGCTCGACAACTTCGAGCACCTGCTCGGTGCCGCAT
>JBHEML010000015.1:33416-33654 GCA_046262615.1 Candidatus Limnocylindria bacterium
CGATGCTGCCGAAGCCGTGGCGGACGCCGGACTCGAGGACGTGGACGCGCTGGTGGAAGCGAGCCTGCTGAAGCCGGACCACGCCGAGCGGTTCCTGATGCTCGAGACCATCCGCGAGTTCGCGCTCGAGCGACTCGACGCGAGCGACGAGGGCCCGGATATCCGTCTGCGCCACGCGGACTTCTTCACACAGCTGGCGGAGCGCGCGAACCTCACAACCGAGGGCCAGGGCCCCATG
>JBHEML010000015.1:33866-34198 GCA_046262615.1 Candidatus Limnocylindria bacterium
CGCTCGAGAACTTCTGGGTCACCGCCGGCGATCCCGCCGAAGGACAGCGATGGATCGAGGGCCTGCTGGCGCTCACGACACCGCCCCCATTGCCCCATGCGCTGGCGCTGCGATGCCTCGGGAACGTCGCGATCGTCCAGGGTCGCATCAGCGCCGGGATCCAGCTTTATGAGCAGAGCCTGTCCGAGTTTCGCGCGCTCGGCGACGATCTCCGAAGCGCGATCGGACTCCATCGGATCGCCTCCAACGTCGCTCACGGCGGCGATCTCGCCCGCGCGCGGCTGCTGAACGGGGAGAGCCTGGCGTTCCTCCAGAAGGTGGGATTCAAGAAG
>JBHEML010000016.1:0-6616 GCA_046262615.1 Candidatus Limnocylindria bacterium
GCCAAGGGGTGGGCGCTGCCCGTCAGCAAGCCGCGCCGCTACCGGTCGCCGCGGGCGCTATCCGAGTTCGGGCTCGAGAAGACGCCGCGCTCCTTCCGCTACGTGCCCGATTGACGCCCTGGCGCGCGCTGCGCGGCCTCGCTGAAGGCGGCGCCTCGAAGCGCGCCGTCGATGGCGTCCTGCCTGCTCGCCTGCTCGCGATACTGCTCGCCGCGCTCCGCGTCCGGGACCAGGCGCTGGGCGATCCGCACGGGCGCGTCGAGCGATCTCCGTGCGCCGATGCGATGGAGGGCGACGAGGGCCGCGCCTCGCGCCGACGCTTCGGTCTCGGCAGCGAGGGCGACCGGTCGCCCGACTGCGTCGGCGATGACCTGGGCGAGGTCCGGTCGCGCGCGGAGGACCCCGCCCGACGAGATGATCTCGGCGACACCGGGGCGCGCGGCAAGGACAGCGCTGGCCACGCGCGCGAGCCCGACACACATCCCGACGACGAGGGCCTCCGAGATATCCCGCGCGGTGTGCGCGCGCCGCAGCCCGCCGATCACGCCCGTGGCGCGATCGTCCCAGCGCAGACTGCGCTCCCCCGATAGGAGCGGCACTGCCGTTATCAGGGCCGCCGAGGAAGGGTCCGTCGTCCTCATTGTGGCGTCGCGCCGGGAAGGGTCACCGGACCACGCTCCACCGCTCGTGAACGTGCTCTCGGCCCAGTCGATCACATTGCCGCCGTTGCTCACCGCACCGCCGACGACGGCGTGGAGCTCGTCGAGGCGGTACTGCCAGAGTCCGGGCGGCGCGATCGCGCCGTCCCCGGGCGAGCACACGCGCACGGCGCCAGACGTGCCGAGAGAGAGCGCGGCCCGGCCGTCGGTGACGCACCCCGACCCGACATTCGCGAGGGCGCCGTCGCCTATCGCCGGAAGCACCATGGCCCGCCGGAGCGCGGGCCAGCGGCGCGCCCCGGAAGACGTCAGCACCAGCGCCTCGTCGGAGATCGGGAACAGCGCCTCTTGCGCCAGCCCGAGCGCGTCGAGCATCGATGGATCCCACGCCTTGCGCGCCTGGTCGTAAAGGCCGGAGGCCGAGGCCATCCCGTGCGCGCAGCGCGACTCGCCCGTCAGCCGCAGCTGGAGGTATTCGGCGAACGAGCACCACCGCACCGTCCGCGAGAAGACCTCGGGCTCTGCCTCGCGCAGCCAGCGAAGCTTCGCGGGAGGATATGAGGCGTGTAGATAGCACCCTGTGCGCGCGTGCACCGCCTCGCCGTCGAGTTCGGAGGCGAGCGAGCGGGCCGCATCGCGGGCTCGCGTGTCGGCCCAGGTGAGCACGGGCGTCGTCGGGCGGTCGCTCGCGTCGAGGCCCATGACGCTGTGCCAAAAGGCCGAGAGGCCCACAGCGGCAATGTCCGGCGCCGCTCCCGAGTGCGCGATCGCTTCGTCGACGCACGCTCCCACCGCGTCAACGAGCCGGTCGGCGTCGAACGTCGCAGCGCCGGCCGGTCCGGCGTCGAATCGGTAATGGACCGTGCCGCCGGCGCCGGGTACGGCGTCGCCCGCCGCATCGAAGACGATCGCACGGGCCGAGGAGCTGCCGACGTCCAAGGCGAGGACGAATGGAGCCGGGGCGGAACGCCGGCCGGCCGGAGCAGGGGCGGCGGCCACGCCACGATTATCGGGGCCGGTGTGACCGCGTTCGGCGCGTACAGTGCGGCGATGGATCCGGATCCCATTCCCGGGTTCGCCGCTGCCGAGCGCGCGGAGCTGCCGCGATTCGTGCCGGCGGAGATCCGCTTTCCCCGCCCTCGCGTCGCGGACGTCGCGGCCGCCATCGACGAGGCCGTCGCCGCGCTCCTCGCTTCGCGCGATCTGCCGCAGAGCGCGCAGGTCGGCGTGACCGTGGGAAGCCGCGGCATCTCGGGCATCGCCGCGATCGCCCTCGCTACGGTCGACGCTCTCAAGCGCCGCGGCCTGCGGCCGTTCGTCATCCCCGCGATGGGAAGTCACGGCGGGGCCACGTCGGACGGACAGCGCCACCTGCTCGCGCACTACGGGATCACCGAAGAGTCGATGGGCGTCGAAATCCGCGCCGATATGGCCACACGGCCACTCGGCCGCACCTCCGAGGGAGTGAATGCGTTCATTGCGCGCACCGGCTGGGATGCGGACGCTGTGCTGCTCCTGAACCGCGTGAAGCCGCACACCGATTTCAAGGGGGAGCTCGAGAGTGGGCTCGCGAAGATGTGCGCCATCGGACTCGGCAAGCTCGACGGCGCGCAGGAGTGCCACTCGCACGTGTTCGGGATCGGCCTCGGCGCGGCGATCCTCAGCGCGGCCCGCCACATCATCGAGACCGGGAGGATCCTCGGCGGGATCGCCATTGTCGAGAACGCCTACCACGAGACGGCGCTGATCGAGGCCATGCGCCCGGACGAGCTCTTCGAACGCGAGAGGGCACTCCTGGCGGAGGCGCGCCGGTTGATGGGGAGGCTCCCGCTCGACGACGTGGACGTGCTGATCTGCGATCGGATGGGCAAGAACATCTCGGGCGCCGGCCTCGACACCAACGTCATAGGGCGCAGCGTCTATGGGTACGTGCAGGGGCAGGCGTGGCAGCCGGAGATGCCCATCGTCCGTCGCATCATCGTGCGCGATCTTGCGGACGAGAGCGACGGCAACGCGGTCGGGATGGGACTCGTCGACTTCGTCTCGGAGCGGTTCGCCAGCAAGGTGAACATGGAGGTGACGGCGCTGAACGCGCTGACGGCACGGTCGCCCGAGAACGCGAAGTGGCCGATCGTCACAAAGAACGACCAGGAGTCGCTGCGCCTCGCCCTCTCCATCCTCCCCGCGCGCCCGGACGGCCCGCGCATCGTGCACGTACGCGACACGCTCGAGCTCGCCTCGCTCCGAGTCTCGGAGCCGTGCGTCCCGCTGTTGCATGGACGCGACGACGTCGTTCTGGGTGACCCTGCTCCGCTCGAGTTCGATACGGTGGGGGACATCCTCTCGCCGTTCGCGTAGCTCCCGCGGCGCGGTCGAGCGTCGTTATGTCAACACCGGCATCGATTCACGGCTGAGACCCCACGGAGAGCCGCCAGCGAGCGCACTTCGGCATGCGCTCGCTCCGCCGTCGTCGTCGCCGGCCGGACAGCGCACTGCCGGGACCTTCGGCGAGCGGCGAACCCTGAGCCCTACCCCTTCACGGCTCCGGCGGTCAGCCCGCGCACGATGTAGCGCTGCGTGAGGAGCGCCAGGATCAGCACCGGCACCGTGATCACCACCGCGGCCGCCATCAGCCCTCCCCAGTCGATCTGCGCGTACGAGATGAAGTTGTAGACGGCGACGGGCAGCGTCTTGGTGCGGTTCGTCGCCAGCACGACGGAGAACATGAAGTTGTTCCAGCTGAAGACGAACGCCAGGATCGAGGCCGTGACGATCCCCGGGCCGCTGATCGGCAGGATCACCATCCGCAGCGTCTGGAGCAGCGACGCCCCGTCGACGCGTGCCGCCTCCTCGAGCTCACGCGGGATCGCGTTGAAGAACGGGACCATGACCGTGACGATGAACGGCAGCCCGACCAGCGTGTGCGCGAGGATCAGCGACGCGTAGGTGTCGACGAGCTTGAACTGCCGGAAGACGATGAAGAGCGGCACGAGGAACGTGATCCCGGGGACGATGCGGGCGAGGAGTATGCCCGTGGCGAGGCGCCGCTGGTCCCACCTGGCGATCGCGAAGGCGGCGGGGACGCCGAGCAGCAGCCCGAGCCCCACCGACCCTACTCCGATCACCAGGCTGTTGACGAGGTAGCGGCCGAACTGCTGGCTCGCAAAGACGTTCTCGTAGTTCGCCAGCGTCGGCTGGAACACCAGCTTTGGCGGCAGAGAGATGACCTCGATCGGCGTCTTGAACGAGTTGAGGATCATCCAGAAGAACGGCGCGAGGAAGAAGATGAAGACGAGCACTATCGCCAGCGGGTAGGCGAATCGTCTGGCGATCGCTCCGAGGTCTCGCCGGCCGACCGGGGCGGCGCGCCGCGCGGTCATCGTCCTAGACGCCACTCGGCTGCTCCGCCACCACCGGGCGCTGCTCGTCGACCGGCCGCGCGGGATCGCGGCGCAGGCTCGTGAAGAGCAGGCTCACGCCGAGCACGATCGCGAAGAAGACGATGAGTACCGACGCGGCGTAGCCGAAGCTGAAGTACTGGAAGGCCTGCTGGTAGGTGAAGATGTTCAGCGTTTCCGACGCGAAGCCAGGCCCGCCGCCAGTCATGCCGTAGATGATGTCGAAGGTCTTCAGCGCGTCGATGAGCCGCAGCAGCGTGGCGACCACGATCGTCGGTACGAGCAACGGAAGCGTTATGAGCCGGGTGACCTGCCATCCCGATGCTCCGTCGACGCGCGCGGCCTCAAAAGGATCGCTCGGGAGCCCGGCAAGGCCGGCGAGCGCGATGAGCACCACCATCGGCGTCCATTCCCACACGTCCACGAGCACGAGGGCGGGGATCACCGAGTCCGGGCCGGCGATCCACAGCGGGGTCGGAAGATGCGCCTGCCGCAAAAGGAAGTTCACGATCCCGGCGGTCGGCTCGTACATCAGCAACCACACCATCGCTATCGCGACGGGGGTCGCCATCATGGGCAGGAGGAGGATCGAGGTGAGGAGGCGGCGGCCGCGGAACTCGCGATGGAGCAGCAGCGCGATCGCGATGCCGAGCACGACCTCCGCGCCCACGGCGAGCGCGGTGAACACGAAGGTCCGGCCGACTGCCGCGAGAAAACGTCCATCGCCGGCGAGCGTCGCGTAATTCCCGAGACCGATGAACGTGGCCGGTTTGCCGGTGCCGAGATCCCACCCCGTGAGGCTGTTGTACGCGGTGTAAAGGATCGGGAACACCATCAGCAGCGCCACGAAGGCGAGCGCCGGAAGCGGGAAGAGCCACTTCGCGTTGCGGTCGATGAAGCCCGCCGATGCCGCTGCGCGCGACCGCCGCGGCGGCATCGCCGCGGCGGGCCGCGCGACGCTGCCCACTCGGAGCTACTTCTCGCTGTCGAGGAGCGCTTGGAAGTCGGACTGCGCCTGCTTCGCGGCGCCTTGGACATTCCCGCCCTCGATGGCGGTCGTGATCACGGTCCCGATCATGTCGCGCGCCTTCTGCACCTGGACCACCAGGGGCCGGTCATAACCGCGCCCGTTGGCCGACGCGTTCTGGGCGGAGCTCCAGTCGGCGGGGAACTTCGACTTACCCTCAGTCGTCTCGAAGACGCTCTTCCGCGCACCCGGCACGGCACCCGTGGACTGCGTCTTCGTCACGACCTCCTTGCTGGTCGCCCACTTGATGAACTCCCAGGTGGCGTCCTTCTTATCGGACTTGGCCGACATCGAAAGACCCCACGACGTGACGTTGTACATGTTCGCTCCCTTCGGTCCAGCGGGGAACGGCGCGATGCCGGTCTTGTCGGCGACCTGCGACTTCGTGGGATCGAGCATGTTCTGGTAGATCGAGTTGGCGTCGGTGTACATCGCGACCTTGCCCTGCGCGAAGATCGCGCTCGCCTGAGGGAAGGACATGTTGAGCGTGCCGGGAGGGCCGTAGTTCTTCAGAAGGTCGCCGTAGAAGGTGAACGCCTGGAGCGCCTCCGCCGTGTCTAGCGTCGCCTTCTTCGACTTGAGGTCGAACCAGTCGCCGCCGAAGCTGTACAGGAAGCTCGAGAACTGCGTCACCGAGGGGCTGCGCTGGCCGCGTGCGACGAACCCGTACTGCTCCTTGCCCTTGTCGGTGAGCTTTGCGGCCGCGGACTTCAGCTCGTCGAGGGTCTTGGGCACGCTGATGCCGGCGCTCTGGAGCAGGTCCTTGCGGTAGTACAGGACCTCGGCCTCGACCACGATCGGCATGCCCGTGAGCGTGTCGCCGACCGCCTCGGTCTCGAGCGACGCCTTGGAGAAGTCACCGAAGTCGAAGTCAGCCGGGGTCTTTGCCGCGTCCTTCGCGTACTTGTTCAGATCCTGGTAGTAGCCGCTCTGCGCGAACAGCTTGGCCTCCTGCAGGGGGCGCTGCATGAACGCATCGACGTCCGAGCTTCCGGCGGTGAACTCGGTCGTGAGCTTCTGCGTGAGCTGGTCCTCGCCGTACTGCTCGAAGTTCACCTTGATCCCGGTCTTGGCTTCCAGATCGGGCAGCAGCGGCTTCAGCGCGTCCGCCCACGGGTGGTTCGCCGCGAGCACGCGCAGCGTGGTGCCGGCATACGGCTTGTCCCCGCTGCCGGTCGGGGCCCCGCCGGATGGACCGCACGAGGCGGCGATCAACAGCGCCAGGACCGGGAGCGCGAGCGAGATGCGGAAGGAACGTCTCATGCGAATGCCTCCAAATGCGCGATCTGTCCGGTGAGCGGTCGAGCCGGACTTCGCGGTCGGCCGGCGGCGGGCCGGGCCGGTGCCGATTGTGGCAGCGATGGGCGCGCCGCGCGAACACCCGAAGGGCCGGGTAAACGACTCACCGCGACCTCCGGCCAGCCGCACGAAGCGCACGCGGGCGTCCGTCCTACCGTAGGGGCATGCAGGCACTGATCTGGACAGGCCCCGGCCGCCTGGAGGTCCAGGACCTCCCGCCCCCGAAGCCCGCG
>JBHEML010000016.1:6626-25426 GCA_046262615.1 Candidatus Limnocylindria bacterium
CGTTGAAGCCGCGGGGATCTGCGGCTCGGACATCGAGGGTTACCTGGGCCGCATGTCGAACCGCAGGCCGCCACTGGTGATGGGGCACGAGTTCGCGGGGCGCGTCACCGCGGTGGGCGAAGGCGTGACGGCGAGCCTGGTCGGACGCCGTGCGGCGGTGAATCCCTTGATCACCTGCGGCCGCTGCGGACCGTGCGGCGAGGGCCTGCGCAACGTGTGCCTTCGCCGCGGCCTCGTGGGCGTCGACCGTGCCGGCGGTTTCGCGGACGACGTGGCGGTGCCGGCGAGCGCGCTCATCGCGATCTCGGAGGACTGCGACGCGCGCCTGGCTGCGCTGGCCGAACCGTTCGCGAACGGTGTCCACGCCATCCGGCTCGGCTCGGCCGCGCGCCTGCCGAAGACCGCGCTGGTGCTCGGCGCGGGGACCATCGGCGTTCTCGCGATGCAGGCCGCGCGCATCGCGCGGATACAGCATGTCGCGGTCTCCGAGCCGGACGCGGCGCGCCGCGAGCAGGCGCTGCGGTTGGGCGCGGACTCGGCGTACGCCGACGCGGCCGACGCGCTCGCGGCGGCGCGGGAGCTCCCGCAGGGCGGATTCGAGCTCGTCGTCGACGCCGCGGGCGTCGAGGGATCGCGCCGGCTCGCTGTAGAGGCGCTTCGGCCCGCGGGCGTTGCCGTGATGCTCGGCCTGCACTCTGACGCCACGGCGGTGCCCTTTCACCGCGTCGTGCGCCAGCAGCTCACCATCCAGGGCTCTTACGCATACACGGACGAGGACTTCGCGCACGCCGTGCGCCTGCTGGAGGAGGGCCGGGTGGACCTCGGCACGCTGGCAGCGGTGCGCCCGCTCTCCGATGGGCCGGCGATGTTCGCGGAGGTCGCGAACGCGCCGCCTGAACGGATCAAGCTGTTCGTCGGACCCGCTGCGTGAGCCCAGGGCGGCTGTCGGGCCGCACGGTCGTCGTGGCCGGAGCCAGTAGCGGGATCGGATTCGCCGTCGCGCGGCTGTTCGCCCGGGAGGGCGCGACGGTGCACGGGATCGCGCGGCGGGCCGTGCGACCGGACGCAATACCCGGCCGCGTCGTGTGGCACCGCCAGGACCTCACCGAATCCGCGGGCACCGCTCGCGCCATCGAATCCGCGGCGTCCGCATCGGGGATCGACATCGTCGTGCACGCCGCCGGGACGAACATCCCCGCTCGCCGCCTCGATCAGCTCACGCCCCAGGCGTGGCGCGAGATGGTGGATGTAAACCTCAGCTCCGCGTTCGGCGTCCTGTCCGCATCGCTCCCGGCGCTTCGCGCCTCGAGAGGCTCGGCGGTCTTCATCAGCAGCGTGTCGGCGCGCTGGCCCGACGCCTCGGGACCCGCGTATCAGGCGGCGAAGGGCGGCCTCACGTCGCTCGTCGAGGCCGCGGCTCTCGAGGAGCACGAGCGCGGCGTGCGCCTCACAGCGATCCACCCGGGCGTCGTCAACACTCCACTTCTGGAGCGGCGGCCGGCACCTCCGGACGAGCGAACGCGGCCGCTCATGATCGCGCCGGAGGACGTGGCGGAGGCGTGCCTGTTCGCGGTCACGCTTCCTCCGCGGGTCTTCGTCGCCGAGCTGACACTCCTGGCGACCGAGCTACAGGCGCTGGGTCGCGCTTGACGCGGAGGGTGGGCCTAAGGATCCTCCGGGCCGCCCTCGACCACGCACCACGAGGACGGGGCACGGCGCGTGGTCTATGACGAACCGCGCGACGTGCCCGACTGACCGCGGGCCAGCCTCCGACGGCCCATACTCGCCCTCCCGCGCACCCACTACGAGCAGGTCCGCCTGGAGCTTCGCCGCGAGGTCGACGATCTCTCGCTCAGGTCGGCCACGGACGAGGTGCCGCTGGGCGCCGAGGCCTGCTCGTTGCGCCGCCTCGGCGGCCTCGGCGAGCACCTCGTCGCCGGTGCGCCGCACCGCATTCTCGACCTGCTCTAGACGCTCCGAGCCCCGGCGCGGCCCTCGCCCGAGCGAGCCTCGTAGCCCGATCAACTCCTGGGGCGCGCCGTCGTGCGCGGCGAACACCATGTGCAAGACGCATCGCTCAGCGCCGAACATCGTGACGGCGAGCTCGACCAACCTTCCCGTGTCGCGCGGTCCGACCGCGCACAACACCGTCCGGCGCAGCTGCCCGGCCCCCATCTCAGTCGAGCCACCACAGCAGGATCGCGCAACCGGCGAGCATCAGCGGGACGACCGAGAACCCAAGCAGCAGGTATTCCTTCGCCGAGACGTCGAGGCCCCGGCGACGCAGGATCTGCAGCCACAGCACCGTCGCCAGGGAGCCGAGAGTGGTGAAGTTTGGCCCAAGGTCGACGCCGACGATCGTGGCATACCCCGCCCCCGCTGCACGCGCTGCGGGCAGGTGCTGCGCTCCGATCGCCGCGACCATCACGACCGCCATCGACACGTTCGTGAGGAGGTTCGCGCCGACCGCGGTCGTGAAGATCAGGGCAGCGGTCGAGCCGAGGGAGGTGGAGCCTGCGTTCGATAGGACCCCAGCCAGCGCGCCGCTCAGGCCGAGATCGAGCGCCCCGCGGGCGATCACAAAAAGACCGGCGATGAACACCAGGATCTCCCAGGACACCTCTGCGTAGATCGACTTCGGCCGGAGCTCGCCGTGCGCCTTCGCGCCGAGGAGCAGCAGCAGCGCACCCGGAAGCGCCACGGCAGATAGCGGCAGTTGCGCCGATGCCACGACGACATACGCGACGACGATGCACGCGAGCGAAACGACGACGAACCGAAGGAACTTGGGATTTCGCCGGCGGGGAAAGATATCGCTGAGAGACGCCGGATCGTACCTGCCGCGCAGCTCACGCCGGAATCGGATCCAGAAGACGAAGATGTTCGCGACCACACAGAACAGCGCAGGCAGCAGCAGATGTCGCAGGAACGACGACAGATCGATGCCGAAGGCATCGACGATCAGGACGTTGAGCGGATTGGACACGGGTAGCACGAATGACGCCGTATCGGCGATGAAGGTGCAGGCGAACATGAACGGCAGGACCGCCAGACGTAGGCGCGTTGCCAGCGCGTAGATGACCGGAGTGACCACGAGCGCCGTGGCGTCGTTCGAGAGGAACGTCGTGATGCCGACACCCATCGCGAATACCGCCAGGTACAGCCGGGGCACGCTGCCGCCTGCGATCCGCGCAGCAAGGACGGCCACGGAATCGAAGAAACCAGCCTGGTCCGCGACCGCCGAGATGAGCATTAGCCCGAGGAAGAACGCGAAGATGTTCCACTGGGCCGCGATGGTCTCCACCGCCTCAGGGCCGCTGACGAACCCGAGGCTCACAACCGCGATCGCCCCGACGCCGGCGACCAACGCCTCGTGAACGCCGCGGGGTCGGAGGACCAGCGCCCCAAAGATCGCGAGGAACAGCGCTACGCCGAGCGCCGCATGCAGTGCTGGGTCCAAGGTCAGTTCGCGGGGCGCCAGGCGAACGACACGTTGGTGATGCGCTCGCCGTCGGTCTCGAACGTCCAGGTCGTGTAGTTGGCGAAGTGTCCGGGGGATCGGGTGAGCCCCCGGAGCGTCACGGTCGTCCCGTCGACCGCTTCCTCGCGCACGCTGCGGATGAAGGGTGGCGCCATCCGGATGAGCCGCCGGGCGCCGTCGGTGCCTTCGAACTTGGTCTCGCCCCCGGGGAGGACGATGACGACGTCGGGCGCGCAGACCGAGACGGCCTTTTCCGCGTCGTTCGATTCGAGCGCCTTCATGAACGTCTTCGCGGCCTCCAGCCCGTTCACACGCGCACGGTCTCGAGGTCGCGCGCCCCCGCCTGCACCCACTCAGGACGCATGCGGATCCCCAGCACCCCCAGCGCGAGCGCGGCGGCGAAGCCCGTGCCGACGAGGTCGAGGTCGGCATCAGGGTCGCCCCCCAGATCCTCGTATCGCTCATCACCGACGACGAGCGTCATGCGCGGGCCGTCCGCGGTGAGGGAGAAGTCGCGTCCCCCGAGAAGGAGCGGGACGCCGCGCTCCGGTGCGGCGGCCTCGATGCGCTCGCGGACGTCCTCCGACTGGGGCGCGGCGACGGCGGGCCGGCCGCGTGCGAGCAGCGTCATCGCGCGCTCCAGTCCCGGCGCGTCGAGGCGGCCCAGGACCACGAGGTCGGGGTCCGGCGCGTGAGAGGGCCCATCCGGTTCGACGCCGGGATCGAGCAGCAGGGCGACCCGCGCGTTGGTCTCCGCGAACGCGACGAGTCCGATGATGACCGCCATCTCGCTCCGCAGCATCTCGCCGAGCTCTGGATGCGACGCCTGCTGCTGGTAGAACGACGCGGACGCGAGCGTTCCCGCTCGCGCGAGCAGCGGCTCGTCGAACGCCGCGGCCACGTCCATTGGATCGGGTGACATCACACGTGTCGGGGCGCCTGCTGCCTCGAGGACCGCGCGCGCGCAGCGCGCGATCGTCGGCGCCCCATCGCCGACGATCGTCGCGACGAGGTAACGGACGTCGGGCCGTCCGAGGGTTTCCAGGGCGAAGCGGACGCGCTCCAGCCCCCGCCCGTCGGGCGCGCCGTCATCGAGACCCGCGAGGAACGCACGGACGTCGCTCGCCTCCACCGCGCGAATTATCGGGCGCCGATGCCGATGAGGTCGTCCGGTCCGGGGCCCCCCGATCACCGCGACGCTCCCCTCGTAACATCGCGGCATGAAGGCGCGGCCACGCGAGCAGGACATCCTCCCGTGGGACCTGGCGCATCGCCTCGTCGGGTTGTCGCTGAATCTCGTCGTGCGCGACGTCTCCCGCAGCGTCGCGTTCTGGACGGAAGTCCTGGGCTTCGAGCTGGTGCGGACGGACGACGACCTCGCGGCGATCGAGCGCGATGGCGCGCGCATCCTCCTGCACGCCGACCACACCCAGCGGGAGGCGCCGTGGGGACCGGCGCTCGCGACCGGGGCGCGCCGGGGCCTCGGCGCGGAGATCCGCCTGCTCGGCATCGACCCGGATGAGGCCGAACGCCGTGCTCGGGCGCGCGGCGATGTCGTGCTACGCGCCACCGCCGACCGCGCGCACAAATGGCGCGAGTGCGTCCTCGAGGACCCGGATGGCTACGGAGTCGTGCCCGGCATCGCCATCTGAAGCGGGGTGCAGCATCGACGCTCCTGCCGGCGCGTCGCGGCGAGCATGCGGGCGCTCGGACTCCCGCGCACGCGCTGCGCTGGTTCGGCCGCTCGCGACCGCGGGACTTGGCGGCCGTCGCCGCGGCGCCTCTAGACGGGGATCGCCTCGCGGAACGCGCGCAGCGCGCCGATGTGGTCGTCGACCGACGTGTATCCCGCGCCCATCGTGTTGAACTCGAGGTGCGTCATTCCCATGTCGGCGAAGGCGCGGGCGTCGGCTGCCCAACGCTGCTTACCCCTATGCGCGTGAACGCGCCCCTCGACGCCGATGGAGGCCGGATCCCGCCCGCACTCGGTGGCCCACTCCCGGAAGCGCTCGAGGTCCTCGCGCCCGCGGTCGTCTGGAGTGAGGTGGGAGAACCAGCCGTCGGCCAGGCGCGCGGCGCGGCGGATCGCGACATCCACATCGGCCCCGATCCACAGCGGGATGGGCCGCTGTACCGGCATCGGGTTGATGCCGGCCCGATCGACCCGGTGCCAGCGGCCGGTGAAATCGACGGATTCCTCCGTCCACAAGCGCCGCAGCAGTGCGATCTGCTCCTCGAACCGCCGCCCACGATCCTGGAAATTCTCCCCCAGAGCCTCGTATTCGACGGCGTTCCAGCCGAGCCCGACGCCAAGGCGGAACCGGCCGCCCGACAGCACATCGAGCGCCGCCGCCTGCTTGGCCACGAGCGCCGTCTGGCGCTGCGGAAGGATGAGCACGCACGTCGCGAGCTCGAGGCGGCTGGTGCAGGCGGCCAGGTACCCGAGCAGCACGAACACCTCGTGGAACGCCGAGCGCACCGTGTACGGACCGCGCCATCCGGGCCGGCCCGATGTGTCCGCGCCGAGCACGTGGTCGTACGCGACGAGGTGCGTGTAGCCCAGGGCCTCCACGGCGCGCGCGTACTCGGCGATCCGCCCGGGATCCGTTCCGATCTCGAGTTGCGGAAAGACGGCCCCCACGCGCACGGCGCAAGTATCGCCCTGCGGTGAACGCGGCCGTTCGCCTGCACCACGGCGGCGTGCCGGATCCGACGGCGCTCGAGCGCTCGCTCCGCGATGAGGCGCGAGACGTGTACGCGTGGACAAGCGCAGCGGGCGACCGGTTCGCGATCCACGAGCACCCGTACACGAAGGTCCTGTACTGCGTGCGAGGCTCCATCGAGTTCACCCTGGCGGATGGGACCTCGCTCGCCCTGTCGGCCGGCGATCGGCTGACGCTCCAGGCGGGGACTCGACACGGCGCGACCGTCGGAGCTGACGGCTGCGACTGCATCGAAGGCAGGGCCTGATCGGCGCGCGAGTGATCCGCAAGGCGGTGCCGCGCTTTCACGGATCCGCCCGCGGTCGCGTGCGCTGCGAACCGTAGACTGCGGACCTTGCGACCGCTCGCGCCGCGTATGTCGCGTCTTGGGACCGAGACCGCCTTCGAGGTGCTCGCACGCGCCCGCGCCCTGGAGGCGCAGGGGCGCGACATCATTCACCTGGAGATCGGCGAGCCTGACTTCGATACGCCGGCGTCGGTCGTGGAAGAGGCCATCTCGTCCCTGCGCGGGGGGGAAACGCACTACACCGCGTCGATCGGCATCCCAGAGCTGCGCGACGCGATCGCCGCGCATCAGTCGAGCACGCGGGGGGTGCCGATCGACCCGGGCCAGGTGATCGTCACCCCGGGTGCGAAGCCGATCATGTTCTACACCCTGCTGGCGCTGCTTGACGACGGGGACGAGGCGATCTACCCCGATCCGGGCTTCCCGATCTATTCGTCGATGATCGATTTTGCCGGAGCGCGCGGCGTCCCACTGCGCCTGCGCGAGACCGACGACTTCGCCCCGGACATCGATGAGCTGCGCTCCCTGATCACGGCCCGGACCAGGCTCATCGTCCTCAACAGCCCGAACAATCCGACGGGCTCAGTCCTGTCCCCTGCGGCGGTCGAGGAGATCGCGAAGATCGCGCGCGCCCGCGATCTTTGGGTGCTCTCGGACGAGATCTACTCGGAGATCCTCTACGAGGGATCACACCGCTCGCCGATCGCGTTCGATGGGATGGGCGAGCGGACGATCATCCTCGACGGCTTCAGCAAGACGTTCGCGATGACGGGGTGGCGGCTCGGATACGGCGTCTTCCCGCCCGCCCTAGTCGAACCGATCGCGAAGCTCGTGACGAACTCGGTCTCCTGTACGGCCACTTTCGTCCAGCGGGCCGGCGCACTCGCCCTCATCGACCGGCCGCCGGAGGTCGCGAAGATGGTCACCGCGTTCCGCGAGCGCCGGGACGCCATGGTGCGAGGACTCGACCGCATCGACGGCATCACGTGCCGCCAGCCGCACGGCGCCTTCTACGTCTTCCCGAACATCACCGGCCTGGGCCTCGGCGACTCCGCCGTGGTGGCGGACCGCATCCTGACCGAGGCCGGGGTCGCCACGCTCGCCGGAACGTGCTTCGGTCCTGCGGGCGAGGGATACCTCCGGCTCTCGTACGCGAACTCCCTCGAGAACATCGATCGGGCGCTGCGCTGCATCAGCGAATGGTCGCGGGGGGCTCGCCCGGCCGCGTAGGCCTCTCGCGCTCCCCGCCTGTCGTGCGCCTTTAGCCTACTTGCCTGTCAATCTATCGAGCTGCCCTGTGATCGACCGGTAGTTAACCAACCTTGCGCCAGCCGTTACTTCACTGAGACAACCCGCTCGCTTTCCGGACACCCACTTGCTTAGTGAGTATCCAAACAAGCGAGAAAAGGGAAGTTAGAAACATCATGAACCAGTCGGCACAGCGCATCATCCTCACCGGCCTCATCACGAGCATGGCCCTCCTCACATCGAGCACCGCGGCATTTGCCGCGAGCGCCCCGTTGGGCGCCGCGACCGCCAGCGAGACCAGCGTCATCACGGCCAAGGCGCTCACCAGCCACGGGTGCGACGACAGCGAGTGGCACTTCGTGATCACGCAGACGACCGAGACCCAGGCACCGGCGACCATCACGGTCACCTGGAACAACGCGCAGACCGCCATCGTCGCCCTCGACAAGGTGACCGGCGGCGTCGCGCACTACGCCACGACGGCGAACCTCACCTCCACGGTGACTAGCGCCACCGCGGTCATCGACTCTGCATGGGACGGTCAGTTCAACCTGAGCCACGGCCCCTGCGCAGCGGTCGCAGCCGGGACACCCACACCGACCCCCACGCCGACCCCGACGCCGACGCCTACTCCCACCCCGACGCCGACGCCGACCCCGACGCCGACCCCGACGCCGACCCCGACGCCGACGCCGACGCCGACCCCTACGCCAACACCGACGCCCACGCCGACGCCGACGCCGAGCGCCTCCCCCAGCGCCAGCCCCACGACGACGGCGACCGGCACGACCCCGACGGCAGTCCTCGGCCAGGAGACGACGCCGACCGAGAGCGCGCAGCCCGTCGCCCTGACGCAGCCCTCGGCCGTGCAGGCAGCCACCCAGCAGACCGCGCCGCAGACCAGCGTCGTCAGCCTCCCGAGCTCGTCGACCAACGTGCCCCAGCAGCCCCTCGCGCCGATCCTCTTCGGCGTCCTCTCCCTGGTCATGGGCGTCGGCACCCTCCGCTTCGCCCGCGGCCGCTAGACCCTGAGACCGCACCGGTGCCGCGCGGAAGGCAAACGGCCTTCCGCGCGGCGCTTTTTTGCGTCGCGGCCCCTTCGTCCGGACCACCGCGCCCGCGCCCGAATGGTCGCGGACGCGGGGACGCACTGACACAATCGGCAGCGTGACCGAGACCGCCGCCGTCGCGGAGACGACCTTTCAGGAGCGCCGCCTCGTCACGGTGCTCTTCGCCGACTTCGTGGGGTTCACGGCGCTCGCCGAGGAGCTCGACCCCGAAGACCTCCAGGAGCTCGTGTCCGGCATCTTCGAGAGCCTGGCCGAGGAGGCGGTGCGCTGGGACGGGACGATCGAGAAGTTCATCGGCGACGCGATCTTCGTCATCTTCGGCGCCCCCATCGCCCACGAGGACGACCCCCAGCGGGCGCTACGGACGGCCCTCGCGATGCAGCGGACGTTCTCCGAGCACGCGGCCCGGGCGCGCAAGGAGCGCGATATCGAACTCGGCCTCCGCATCGCGGTGCACACGGGAATGGTGGTCGCCGGGAACGTGCGGAGCACCCTCGAGTACGGCGTGATGGGCGACACGGTCAACATCGCCTCGCGCCTCCAGACGGCCGCGGCCCCAGGCGAGATCTTCGTCACCCAGGCCACCTTCCGGCTGACCAACCGTGAATTCAGCTTCCGGGAGGTGGGGCCGGTCGAGATGCGGGGGAAGGAGCGGTCGATCCTCGCGTACGCCCTCACCGGCGAACGGACCGAGGAGCGCGCCTCGCTCGACGTCGCCGCGCCGCTCATGGGCCGCTGGATGGAGCTGTCGCGCCTCGACCTTGCCTTCCAGTCGGCGCGGCTCGGCCGGACCGAGGTCGTGATGATCACGGGTGAACCCGGCATCGGAAAGAGCCGGCTCGCGGCCGAGTTCATCGGTCTGGCGTCGGCGACGGACGACGAAGCGCGCGCCGACGACGCGCCCCGCGTGCTCAATTGGACGTTCTCCCGCGTCAACCAGCGGTCGTACGCGGGCTTCGTCGAGCCGCTGCTCGTCGCGCTCGAGGTCGACCCCGGCGCGGCGGACGCGGACGACCGGCTCGGGCAACGCCTCGCGGAGCTCGGCTTCGCAGACGCCCCGACGCCTCTGCCGATCCTGCGGCAGTTCTTCCACCTGCCGAGCGCCGACGACGACGGGGCATCCGATTCCGAGGAGTGGAAGCGGACGATGTACATCGTCGTCCATGACCTGCTGTCCGCACTGGCGCGTGCCCGTCCGCTGCTGTATGTGCTCGAGGACCTGCACTACGCGGACGCCGCGTCGCTCGACCTCCTGTGGTTCCTGGCGTCGCGCGGCTCTCGCGTCCCGCTGCTCTTCCTGCTCGCGCAGCGCGTGGGGCCGGGCGCACCCGAACCTCGGCCGACGCGCACCAACTTCACGCAACTGGTCCTCGAGCCACTTTCAGATGAGGAAGCCGGGCGGATCGTCGACTCGACCCTCGAGTGGGCTCCCGCGGAGCTGCGCGAACGGATCGTGAAACGCGCCGGCGGCAACCCCTTCTTCATCGAGGAATCGATGCGGTCCCTCGTCGAATCGGGCGCCGTCGCGCGGGACGAGGACGGCAACTGGAGCGTCCGCGAACGCCGGATCGCGCTCGACGTCCCGGCGACGCTCCACGCCGTCGTGGCCGCGCGTATCGATCGCCTGCCCCCTGCGGCCCGCGAGTGCATACAGCTCGCTTCGGTGATCGGCCAACGCTTCGGCGATCGGGTCCTGCGAGAGGCCGGCGGCGACCGTCTCGCGGATTCCGTCGATCAGCTCATCGCCGCCGACCTGGTGATGGAGGCCGCCCCGGGGGAGCGCCGCGAGGGCCGCTACCGGTTCAAGCACGCCGTGACGCAGGAGGTCGCCTACAACACGCTCTTGGTCAGGCGCCGCGCGGAGATGCACCGGCGGGTCGCGGCGGCGTTCGAGAAGGTGCTCGGCGAACAGGTCCGCGACTTCTTCCCCGCCCTCGCCCACCACTACCTGCTCGGCGAGGTACCCGAGAAGGCCGCCGACTACGCCTGGCGAGCGGCACAGCGGGCGCTCACGATCCACGCCCACGTCGAGGCGCTGCGCTTCGCCGAGCAGGCGCTCGAGCTCCGCGAGAAGCTCGGCGACGCCGATCGCGCGGTCGAAGCGCTGTACCTCATCGGGCGCGTCCGGCGCTACCGCGGCGAGACCGACGCCGCGCTTGCGGCGTATGAGCGCGCGGTCGCGCTCCTCGAAGCCCGCGACCCGCGATCGCCGGAGATGGCGAACCTGTACGCGCACATGGCCGAGCTGTGCACCAGGTGGGACGGCAAGCACGCCGACCTCTCGGGACTCATCGAGCGCGGCCTCGACCTGGTCGGGGACCAGCGCTCGCGGGAGCGCGTCCTGCTGCTGGCCGCGAAGGCCTTCGCGCCGCGGCGCTCGACGCGCGCGACGGACGAGGACTGGGAGGCCTCCCTGGAAACGGCGCAGCAGGCGCTGGCCATCGCCGAGGACCTCGGATTGCTGCGCGAGGTCTCGCTATGCCTGGACGCCGTCGGCTACGCGTACCGCGAGCTGGGCCGCTTCCGGGAGGCATATGCGAGCAACATGCGCCGGCTGCCGCTCGCGGAATCACTCCAGGACAGCGACGAGCTCATCGACACGCACAACATGCTTTCGGCCGCGGCCGTCGTGCTCGGCGATCTCAGTGAGGCGATCCTCCACGCCGATGCGGCGAGGGCGCTCGCCCGCGAGACCGAGAAGCCGCGCCTCGGATTGCACGCGGTGCAGAACGCGGTGGTGGCGCGCGTTCTGACAGGCGACTTCGGCGCCGCGCTCGAGGCGGCAGGCGACCTCGAGACGTTCCACATGGCGCGCGCGGACCACGACTGGAAGGTGACCCTCGGCTTCGCCATGGCCGCGGCCGCCGCGTCCGCGTCGCCGCAGGAACAGATCCTGCGCGATCAGCTGGCGGAGAGCGAGCCGGGTCCGCGCGCGAGCGCCGCGGCGGAATTCCTCGCGGCCTTCTACGGCCAGCGCGAGAGCGAGAGCGCGTACCAGGCCGCGCGGAGCGCAGGGTGGCCGCGCGGGATCGTCGAACGCGCGGTCTGGGGACCGGCCCTCGTCGTGGCCGCGGCCCGCTGGGGCATCGCCGATCCAGCCAATGAGGAGCGTGTCTCGTCTCTCATCGAGCGCACCGGCCATGCGCGCGGTCGGGCGATGCTCGTCCACGCGCAGGGGCTCGCGGCCGCGCGCCGCGGCGAGCATGCCCGCGCGGAGAAGCTCCTGTTCGACGCGCTTCAGGCGCTCACGACGCAGCGCCTCGAGTTCGAGCGCGCGCTCGTCCTGCTCGACCACTCGCGCGTGCTGACGGCGCTCGGACGTGACCGTGAGGCTGCGTCGGAGCAGATGGACGTCCGCGCGATCGGGGACCGGCTTGGCGCGAAGACGCTCGTCTCTTCCGCTGTGGCGGCGCTCCCGGTCTAAGCGGCGCGGCGGGTATGGGCGAGCGCGGATCGCGCCGCCCAGTAGCCGCACATGCCGTGAACGCCACCGCCGGGCGGCGTGGCGGCCGAGCACATGAAGATGCCGGGCGCGCCCGTCGCGTAGGGGTCGTGGCGGACCATCGGCCGGGCGATGAGCTGCAACCCGCCGTGCGACCCGCCCGAGATGTCTCCGCCGATGTTGTTCTCGTTGTGTCGCTCGACGTCGGCGGGGAACATCACGTGCCGCGCGAGCACGCGGTCCCGGAAACCCGGCGCGAAGCGCTCGAGCTGCGCCTCGATGCGCTGCGTCATGTCGACGGTCGAGCCGTTCGGCACGTGGCAGTACGCCCACGCCGTGTGCTTTCCCGCAGGCGCGCGTGTCGGATCGAAGAGGCTCTGCTGCGCCACCAGGACGAAGGGCCGGTCCGCGCAGCGTCCCGCAGCGACCGCGGCTTCGCTCTCGAGGACCTCTTCGAACCGGCCGCCGAGGTGCACCGTGCCCGCGCGCGTGCATTCCGCGGCGCGCCACGGGATCGGCCCGTCGAGCGCGTAGTCGACCTTGAACACGCCAGGCCCGTAGCGGTAGCCGCGCAGGCGGCGACGGTAGAGCGACCCGAAGCGCGCGCCTGCGATGCGTTCGAGCTGGCGGGGAGTGACATCGAGGATCGACACGGCCGGGGACCCGAGCTGTTCGATCGAGGCGATGCGGTCGCCGGTCGTGATCTCGCCACCGAGATCGCGCAGGCACGCGGCGAGCGCTTCGGCGATGCGCTGAGAGCCGCCGCGCGGCAGCGGCCACCCGACGGCGTGAGCGGAGACGGCGAGCAGCAGCGCGAACGACGAGCCGAAAAGACTGCTCAGCGGAAGGAACGAGTGCGCCGCAAGGCCGGCGTAGATCGCGCGCGCGCGGGGCCCCTCGAAGGCGCGGGACGCGACGGACCGTCCGGAGCGGATGCCGAGCAGTCCGAACCGCGCAAGGGCGATCGGGTGGCGCGGGATGCGGATGGTGGGGCCGAGGACGTGGGCGGCCAACTTGTCCCAGTCGTCCACGAGCGGCCCCAGCAGACGCCGGTACGCGCGCGCGTCGGGGCCGAGTCCCTCTGCCGTCGTATCGACGGAACGCTCGAGCATGACCGCGGTGCCGTCGTCCAGAGGATGCGCGAGCGGCGCCCCGGGATGGACCCACTCGAGGCCGTGCTGCTCGAGCGCGAGCTTGCTGAAGAACGGAGACCCGGCTCCGAGCGGATGGATCGCCGAGCAGATGTCGTGCACGAAGCCGGGGAGGGTCAGCTCGGCGGACCGGCAGCCGCCGCCGATGCTGTCCTCGGCCTCGCGCACATGGACGGCGCGGCCCGCGCGCGCGAGGACGATCGCGGCGGCGAGGCCGTTCGGGCCTGCCCCGACGACGACCGCATCAGCCGAGGGGCGCCGGTCGGAGCGGACCCCCTGCCGCGCGATGGTCAGCGGGAGCGACGCCGGAACATGCGGAGCGGCGCACCCATCGCGTACAGGCCGGAACGGACGCCCGCGTTGTGCCATACGTTCTTGGCGTGCGCCCACTGGCGCTTGCGGTCGACGACGACGATCTCCTTCTCGACCTCCGCGCCGTGCAGACCGAAGTGCACGGCCATGTTCGACAGCGTGTCGATCCAGATGCGATTCTGCTTCCGGCCGATGAACGTCGCCATGCCGAGCTCCCACAGCGGGTCGCTCGCGCGGATGAACTCCTGCACCTGGGCCACGGTCGTGCCGCCATCGTCGTACGCGCTGAACGTGATCCAGCCCGCGAACGGATGCCCCTCCGGCGTCATGAACGTGAACGACTCGTCGTCCGCGTAGACGACCAGAACCCCGGTGGCCATCGTGGGCGTGCCGGGAAGCGAGGCGTTGATGAGGCCGACCTCACCCGGGGCGATCCCCGCTGTGGGGGCGTAGAAGCGGTTGCCCTTTGGCCAGAACTCCTGGTACCGGTCCTTCCACGTCCGCACGACCTCGCGCGGCGTTGCCGGCACCCCGGCCAGCTTCACGCGGAAGGTCTTCTGGTACATCCTGCCAAAGCCCTGGAGCGCGCCACTGACGCGCTTTCCCTGGACGTTCGCGTTGATCGCGCCCGCGACGTCGGCCGACTGCAGCTTTTGGACCGGTTTCGCCCAGTTCTCCACATCGCGCCTCACGGCTGCCCTCCTACCTGCCACGCGCCGCTGCGACGGCCTCGTCTTCGGTCGCGAAGATCTCGATCGCCTCGTCGAGGCGCGTGAGCTCGAGGATCTGGCGGTAGTGCTGGTTCAGTCCGCTGGCGAGGAGTCGTTGCTTCTGGCGCTTGGCGCGGACCAGGAGCGTCACGAGCAACCCGATGCCGCCACTGTTCATGTAGTCGAGCCCGGAGAAGTTCAGGACGACGGAGCCCGTCCGCGGACCGCTCGCGCGGTTGTAGGCGTCCATGAGCGCGCTCTCCGAGGCGGCCGTGACGTCACCGCGCACGTCGATCGCGCTCACGCGCTCGTCGAGGACCCGCGCATCCATGTCTGTCTTGGTCTGCTCCACGTCTGTCATCCCTCCACCTTGGTCACCGCTGCGGCTTCGTCGTCGTACATGGTCATGAAGTCGGCGAGGCGTGTCACCTCGAAGATCTCGCGGTAGTGCGGGCTGAGGCCGCACGTGGCGACCGTGCGGCCCTCGGTCCGGGCTCGCGCGAGCAGTCCCACGATCACCGCGATGCCGGTGCTGTTGATGTATTCGACGCCCGAGAAGTTCAGCAGGACGGTGCGCGGGTCGCGTGCCGCGGCGTCCTGGTAGGCCTTCGAGACGGGTGCCTCGGAGGCGGCGTCGACGAGCGGCGGCAGATCGATGATCGCCGTGCGGCCCGAGTGCCGGACCCGCGCCTCAATTCCTGTTGTCGCCATCGCCGTCTCCATTCAGATGGAGCACCAGCTCCACCGTGTGATGCCGCTCGTCGGTGTGCACGCGAAGGTCGTCGACCATGTTCTTGATGAGGAACAGGCCCCAGCCGCGTGGCTTCTGGAGGCCCGCGAGCTTCGCCTCGATATCGGGGGTCTCGGCTTCGGGGATCTCGAGTCCCCCGCCCTGGTCGGTGATGCGCACGATGAGATCGCCGTCGGCCGTCGCCACCCGCACCGCCACGGGACGATCCGGCTGGCTCTCATTGCCGTGCTCGATCGCGTTCATCGCGGCCTCGGCGACCGCGGTCTTGAGCCGTTCGAGGCGCTTCGGGGCCAGCCCCATCACCGCGACCACCTTCGCGACACGGTCCATCACCTGCCGCTCGTTCCCCGGGATGCTCTCCACCATGAAATCCGCGAGCACCTCCTCGTCGCTCACGCCAGCCGAGCGTGAGAGCGTCACCAGGGTGATGTCGTCCTCTTGCTCCCATCCGGGAGGCGTGAACCGGTCGAGGGCCGTCAGGAGCTCGTCGATGAGCTTCTGACCGCCGGCGTGCTCGGCGACGAGCTGCCGCAGGCGTGGGAAGCCGAACATCTCGCGCTCTGCGTTGTGCGCCTCTGCGAGGCCGTCGCTGTGGAGGAGGATGCTCTCGCCGGGCGCGAGGACCGCCTCCTTCTCTTCGTAGTGCATCCCGGGCATGAGGCCGAGCGGCATCCCGCGGGCGCGCAGCTCGACGACGCCGTCGGCGGTCTTGACGTAGGGGAGGTCGTGGCCCGCGTTGGCGAAGCGCAGGTGCCCGCTGCCGGGATCGAGCACGCCGTAGAGGCACGTGACGAACATGTTCGAAGGGATGTCGCCGTGGAGGAGTGTGTTCGCGCGCTCGAGCACCTTGGACGGTGAGACCAGCCGCGGCGCATCCCCTCGCAGGATGCTGCGCGTCGTCGCCATTACGAGCGCAGCCGGCACGCCGTGCCCGGTGACGTCGCCGCAAACGAGGCCGACCGCCCCGTCCGGGAGCTCGATGAAGTCGTAGAAGTCGCCGCCCACCTCCACGGCGGGCCGATAGAACGCCGCTACCTGCCAACCCGGGAGGTTCGGCAGCTTCTTCGGCAGGAACTGCTGCTGGATGAGCTGCGCCACGCGGAGCTCCTGCTGCACGCGCTCGTGCGACCGGACCTCGAGCTCCTGCTCGCGCACGAGCTGCGCAACACGCAGCGCCGGCGCCGCCTGCGTCGAGAGCCGCTCGAGGAGCTGGCGATCGTCGCCCGAGTAATCCTGGTCGGAGAGCCGCGGCCCGAGGTTGAGCAGCCCGAGCAGCTCGCCCTGGCTGATGAGCGGGACGACCAGCTTCACACCCGCCGCACGCATCGCCCGCAGTGCGGGCGAATCGAGGTCGATGGAATCGATCGCGACGGGACCGCTCGTGCCGTGGAAATACGCCAGAAGCGGATCGCCGGGCGCGATGTCGATGGGCGTGGCCGAGGGCGCGGGACGCGGGAGGGAGGCCACGCCCGCCCGGCGACGGTCGTCCGGCGCCGGGAGGGCGGCGTCCCGCCCGAGCACCCGCCGGAACGTCCGCGTCCAAATCATCATGTGTTCACCTTTCTACGCGCCGAGCGTCCACAAAACGTTACGGGCGCGGCGCGTGGCGGGAGCTCGGTCACACAGCCTGCGATCGTGATTGCGCTCCTCACCTCGCGCGCTCCCGCAGCCACACGCTGGCGTGCGCGGGCTGGACGGTGTCGCCGACGACGGAGAGGAGCTCGCCGGTGAGGGCGTCGAGGTCGACCGAGTCGCGAAGGCGCAGGGCGAAGGCGTCGACGGTCGCCGCGGCGTCGTAGCGGCGGCGGTAGAAGCGCCGGTCGACGCCCTTCTGGATGCGGCTGCGCAGGGGTCCGAAGAGCGCTATCACCGCCAGGGTCGAGGCGGTCACGGCGATCTCGCTCCCGCTGGTGATCGGGCGAAGGAGCGTCTGGAAGAGGACGATCCCGAGGACGTACGCCAGACCCAGGAGTGCGGTGAGCGCGCCGTACACCAGGGTGCGGTTGATGAGCAGGTCGATGTCGTACAGGCGGTAGCGCAGGATGGCGATGCCGATGGCGACCGGCAGCGCGAGCAGGGTAAACACGCCGAGCACGGATACAGCGTCGCCAAAGACGAACGTGAGGATGATCGTCAGGGGCCAAAACAGCGCCCCGAAGAAGAAGATCTTCAGCTGCTGCCGCTCGACCGCCGTACCGCGCCGCATCCGCAGCACGAGCGACACGGCGGTGCAGCCGACGGCGAACATCATCAGCCCGAATCCGACCGCGAACAGCACGCCGACCCAGGGCGCATCGACGGCGTACGGATTGGCGATCCCGGGGAGCCTTTCGTCGTCACCCGGACTCAGCGCGATGGCGACCGCGGTGGCGGTAGCTCCGGCGAGCGCGCACGCGGGCAGCGGCCACCACCGCCGCGAGATCAGGCGGCCATCGGGGAAATACATCGGGACGAAGACCACCGCCGGCGTCACGATCGGCACCCATCCCCAGCGACCGAACCACCCGAGGAGCGGCGCGATGCCCAGCACATCGGCGGCGCCGTCGATCAGCACGTCGTGCGCGTATCCGTCCACAAGTGGGCCCAAGGCCCAGGCAACGCCGTCGAACAGAAGGATCCAACCGATCGAGTTCCGCGGGCGCGCCCGCGCGACCAGAAAACCGACGCCGGAGAAGACGAGGGCGTAGATCAGCTGGCCGAGGTCGCCGTAGCCACCCGAGAACACGCCGGGCACGCCGCGTCTGGCCACTGCAAGCGCCGCTACCGCGGCGCACAGGACTACGGTCGCCGCCAATATCAGATACGGCAGCATGCGGCGTGCGCCCGCGCGAGCCACGGCGTTGCGCTCTTCCGGCACAGCCGACAGTCTCTGCCCATGACCGTCCAGAAAGCGTTACGGCGCGCGGCGCGAGCGAATGCGGGATTGACCGTGCGGCTGCTTGGGCCGCCGCAGGTCGAGCGCGAAGGCCGTCCGGTCCGGTTCGACACGCGCAAGGCGCTCGCGCTGCTCGCGTATCTCGCCGTGACCGGCCGGCCGCACGCCCGGGACCAGCTCACGGCGAGGGCGCTCAACGGGTACCGCGAGGGGAGCCCAGTGGAGAAATGGCTGCCCAAATGGCTGCCCAAGACCGGCGCGGGCCTGTCGGCGACGACAAACCCGCGATTTCCCGCACGAATTCAGTAGCCCGGAGGGGATTCGAACCCCTGACCTCTTCCTTAAAAGGGCTTCGCCGATAGTCCACAGCCGTCCGCGCAGCCGTCCATTCCTGCGGCGTTTCAAAGAGTTCGAGTCCGCAGCCGTCCGCCCTTGCCCGCAGCGGTCCACGCGGATGGCTGCCCAAATGGCTGCCCAACGTCGCTCGGCGCCGGCGCGGGATGCAGCGACTTTCGCGATGGCTGTCGGCCTTCACGAATGCTCGGAATTTCGAGTGTTCTCGAGGGGTTCGCCGCGTTCGTCGTCCCGGCTCGTCCCGCCGCATGTCGACCCGGTGGCTTATACGTGGCTGTACAAAGGGTGCCGCCCGAACTCAGAGTCTTTCCGAGTAGTGGGGCACCTTCTTGCTAGTGGCACGACTCGTGACTGCCTCGCTCGCCGTGCTGCGCGCGGTCGTGGGTCTGCGAGGTAC
>JBHEML010000016.1:25436-32749 GCA_046262615.1 Candidatus Limnocylindria bacterium
CGGCCCCTTCGAGGAGTGGCAGGCGCAGCAGGCGGATGAGCTCCGCCGCGCGCTCGCGGACGCACTCGCGCGTCTCAGCACGAAGAAGGCCGCGGCCGGCGACACGGCCGCGGCGCTCGCCCACGCGCGACGCTGGGTCACGCTCGATCCGTACGCCGAGAACGCTCACCGCGAGCTCATGCGGCTGCTCGCCCAGACCGGCGACCGTACGGCGGCACTGCGCCAGTTCGCCGAGCTCGCGCGTGTCCTCGACCGCGATCTCGGCGTCGCGCCGCTCCCCGAGACGCGGGCGCTCCGCGACGCCATCCGCGACGGCGCGGAACTGACGCCGCCATCGGCTGCGCGGGTAGTGGGGATCGACGAGGCCATCGGTGACCTGCACACGCTGCACGGGCAGTACGCCAAGGCGATCGCGAGCTACGAGTCGGCGGCAGCCGCCGCTGCCGGTCCGGCACGCGCCGCGATCGAGCACAAGCTCGCCTCCGTCCATCACCGGCGGGGCAACTGGGACGACGCCGAGCGCCACTACCGCGCGGCCCTCGCCGACCCCGATCCCGGCCACCAGGCGCGCGTGCACGCTGACTGGACCCTGGCTGCGCATCGCCGCGGAGACGCGATCCGCGCCCGCACGCTCGCCGAACAGGCGCTGGTCCTTGCGCGGCGCGCGCGCGATGACAGGGCGCTGGCGCAGGTGCACAACATCCTCGGGATCCTCACCGCCGATGCGTCGCACCTCGAGCGCAGCCTCGACATCGCCGAGCGCCTGGGCGATGTGAGCGCGCGCATCGCCGCGCTGAACAACCTCGCCCTCGCGCGTTCGCGCTCAGGTGACGTGCCTCGCGCGATCGAGCTCACCGGCATGGCGCTCGAGGCATCCGCCGAGCTGGGCGACCGCCACCGCGAGGCCGCGCTGCACAACAACATGGCGGACCTGCTGCGTGCGGCAGGTCGCCGGGAGGATGCGATGCGACACCTCAAGCGCGCGGTGGCGATCTTCTCCGAGATCGGCGACCCGGGCGGGATGGAGCCGGAGGTGTGGAAGCTGGTCCAGTGGTGACGGGGAGTGCCTGATCGCGACGTTCGTTCGGGTCAGTCCGAGCTTTCTACGGCCGTAACCCTCCGCGGTCGCACTACCTCAAGAAATCGTCGAACCATTCGAGAGTGCGCGTCACGGCATCGATTCGCGTCTGGGGACGCCGGAAGCCGTGGCCCTCGCCCTCGTACACGTGGTAGCTGAAGGTCTTGTCCGCCGCGCGCAGCGCTGCGACCAGCTGCTCGGCCTCGCTGGCCGGCACGCGCGGGTCGTTCGCGCCCTGGAGGATCAGGAGCGGCGCCCTGATGCTGTCGACGTGCGTGAGCGGCGACGTGTCGCGCAGGCGGCCAGCGTCCGCCTTCGGGTCGCCAAGCTCGCGGTGCAGGTACTCGCGCAGATCGCCACGCGACCGATCGGCCATGGTGGCCCACGAGACGATGCCGTTGACGGAGACGCCCGCCGCGAAACGGTCCGGCATCTTCCCGAGCGCGAGCACCGTCATGAATCCGCCGTAGCTGCCGCCGTAGATGCCGATCCGCCGCTCGTCCGCAATGCCCTGTTCGGCGAGCCAGTTCGCGGCCCGGGCCACATCCTCGAGGTCCTTACCGCCCCAGTCGCGGCGGTTCGCCTGTTCGAAAGCCTGGCCGTACCCGGTGGAGCCGCGGATGTTCGGTGCGAGCACCGCGTATCCGTTGTTCGCGAGGATCTGCGGCACGGGATCCCACCAGCGGAAGTGCTGCGAGGCCGGACCTCCGTGAACGTAGACGACCGCGGGCAGAAGCTCCTCGCCGCGCGTCGCCTCAGCGTAGGGGAGGTAGAGCAGCGCCGCGATGGGCTCGTTTCCCGCTCCGGGATACCGGACCGTGAGCGGATCGACGAACGCATCGGGATCGACGCCCGCCGGTAGCGACCGCGTCACGGCCCGCGCCTCGAGGTCGTCCTCCCCACGCATCCACACATCCCAGGGCCGCCGCTCGTCGGTGAACAGGAAGGCACGCGTCGCACTGTCGGCTGCGATGTGCTGCGAGCGGTGCACGCCCGCGCGATCCTCGGCGGGATCGTCCACGTGCGAGACGACGAACATCCGGCGGATGCTGTGCTGCTCGCCGTGATTGCGTAGATACAGCACGGCGCGGCCGTCGGCGACCCACACCGGCTCGGTGTCGTCGAACGGCGTGTCGAAGGGTCGGTCGACGCGGGTCACCGCTCCGCCCTGGATGTCGGCGAAGGCGATCTGCGCACGGCCGCCGGTCGTGCAGGTGAACGCGATCCGCCGCCCGTCCGGCGACCACGCTCCGTCGCGAGATTCGCCGGCAGCGCCGCCCCGAGTCTCGAAAAGGCGCGGGCTGCCGCCGACGGCCGGGACGACGAACAGGTCCGCGTTCGTCCTCACCTTGTCGCGGCGGGACGAGAACAGGATCCACGACCCGTCAGGGGACCACCGCGGACGCGCGTCCTCGTACGCGCCGTCGGTCAGCGCGGTGCGCTTGCCGGTCCGAGCGTCGAGGACATCGATCCCGAAGCCCTTGCCGCCGGCGTTCGTGACGCACGCGATCAGCCTTCCGTCGGGAGACCACGCGATATCGCGATGCAGGCGAGCCGCCTGGTGCGCGAGGACGCGCTCGCCGGCGCCATCGCGGTCGACGAGCACGACGTCGAAGTTCTCGTCGCCGCCGTTGTCGCGCAGGAACGCCACCTGGGAAGAGTCGGGCGACCAGCGAGGAGATACGGAGCGCTCGCCGGCCTCGGTAAGTTGGAAGATCCGGTCGCCGGTGAGCGGCGCTGAGTAGATCTCGAACGTTCCACCGCGGTCCCAGGCGAACGCGACCTCCGAACCGTCGGGCGAGAGGTCGATGCCTCCCCAGTAGTGATCCACGACCGGCGCGCCCACCACGGCCGCCAGGTCGAGGGTCGTGAAGCGGGCGCCCAGGCTGCGGATGCCCGGCCGCGTTGGCGCGGCCAAGGTGCCTTCCGGGTTGGGCAGCGTCGTCGGCGGCTGCGGTGTTGAGGGCGCGCTCCAGTCCTCGTCGAAGTTGCGCGGCCTCCGGCGCGCCGGGGGAGCCGGCGGCGACGCGCCCTTCGCGGCCGCGCCCGCGACGCGGGCCACGGCGTCAGCGGCGCTCTTCAGGGCGGCCGCCGGCGCGGCGAGGACTGCTGTGGCCCCGGTCGGCGACGCCGCGTCGGGGGCAGGCGGCGGGACCGGTGTCTGCTGCTCCCAGACGGGCCGGCGCGGCTTCGCCATGGCGTCACGGCTCGCGCTCGCCACGATGAGCGTCGCGGGCCCCATCGCGGCCTCCCGCGGCGAGGTCGTGTCGGTGGGCACGATCGGGTTGCGGGCCATCTGGTCGTCGAGCCGCCCCTTGTAGGCGCGGTCCCACGGCGCCTGGAGGAGGATGCCGAACCTCTTGGGAGCCTGCGGCAGCTCCCGTTGGACGCGCAGCAGTTCGTCCTTACCAGCGCTCCACATCGGCGGTCGCCCCGCCGACAGGACCGACGAGAACTGCTGCCGGAAGAGCTGGCGGGCCGCGGGGTTCGCGAGATCGAGATCGCCGCACACGAGGACCCCGCCCACTTTCGCGAGCATGACGACGCTTGCACCCTGACCATCGTCGCGGATCCTGATGAGCCGGGCGTCCGGACGCAGGCGACCTTCGTCGTCGAGCACGATGTCGGCGCCACCCGGTACCGCGTCGGCGTCATCCTGGTGCATCGCGACCTGCACCCCCAGCTCATCGCGGTAGCGGCCCGCGTCCGCCGCCCGACCGCGGTTCGTGACGACCAGCACGGAGGCCGGGCCGGTGCCACGGATCAGGCGCAGCGCGCGGCCGGTGAAAGGTGGCGCGTCGATCATCAGGTTTCCCCGGGCGGCGTCGTAGACGATGTACTGGCGCTGGTCGTCAAGCGGCTCGTACAGCTCGAAGATCCACGAACGAAGCTGCTGGATGTCCATCGGGCGCGGCTATCGTACCGGCGAAGGGCGGCCGAGGCCGCACGGGTGGGACGTCCTTCAGATCGCAGCGGTGGCCGCGAGAGAAGGCAGGACCAGCAGCTCGCCGCGGACCGCGAAGACGCGCCGAAGCGCGCCGGCGGCGTCGCAGCGCGCGATCGCCCGCGCCGTCAGCTCCTCGTCCCAATCGAAGAGGCGCCGCGCCTGCACCGGGCTGACCGCACCGGCGAGCGCGACCAGGCGCGCCAGCAGGGCGTCCGCGGCCGCCGCCGAGGAGATGGCCTCCGCTGCGCGGACCGATTCTGGGTATCGCCGCACGAAGAGGTCGTATGTGTAGTTGTAGTCCTCGCGTCCTTCCCCGACCGCGCGGACCATCGCGACGTACATCAGCCGCTGCGCCTCGTCGATCGCCTTGGCGTATTCGCGACGCCCTTCGTCGGAGACGATCCCCAGCTGCGCGCGCATGCGCTTGGTCTGCGTTTCGCCGTTCTGCGCGAGGTGGTCGATGACGCGCCTTCCGATGTCCGAGATGCGCCCCGCACGGACATCGTCGAGGTGATCGTCCATCTCTCCTGCGCGGCCGAAGGTCGCGTAGAACGTGGGCAACATCTTCATCGACACGAACGTCGGCTTGCGCATGAGCAGCTTGCCGTAGAAGAGGCGCCTCCCTTCAGCCAGCTCGTCCTTCCAGCGCCACATCCAGCTCCACTTGCGCCCCTCGTCCGAGGTGGAGAGGTGATCGAAGCAGGCCGGTATCGCGGCGTCGCGGTCGGTGCGCGCCGTGAACGCGAACACGAAGCCGCAGTCGTCGACGAAGCGGACGAGCTGATCGCGGCTACGAACCCGGTGACGTTTGACCAGGTCCGCGCGGTGCTCCTCGATCACCGCGTCGAGACTCGGCTTGGGGGTCCGGCGCGGCACCGCGCCAGTCTCGCGTCCCGCCGGGGCCGTCGCCCGCGGCGCCGGACGCGTCCGGATGCCGGTCAGCTGAAGAAGAGCGCCACGAGACCGAAGACGACCGCGAGGCTCATCGCCCGGCGCGAACCCGCGTGCAGCCGCGCGAACTCCCGCCGGAGCGGCGAGTCGGCCGGGAGATCATCGAACGCGGGCGTCTGCGAGCGTATCGAGCGCGCGACAGGGTTCAGCCATGCGGCCGAATACAGCGACGCCGCGCCCAGGAGCGCGAGCGCGCCCCAGCGGATGTAAAGGCGCGGCTCGGGCACCTCGAACGCAAGCGCTTTCAGGATGCTCGTCAGCCCCACCAGCACCACGGCGAGGATGGCCAGCCCGTCCCAACGGGCGAGGACGGCGCCGAACAGCGTCCCGGCCTCGCCGCGCGATGGCGCGGTGCCAAAGAGCGCGGGCGCGGCCGCGGCACCGAGCGCGATCGCCCCACCCACGAGGAGCGCGAGCCCCACGTGGTACCCGAACTGAAGGAGGTCGAAATAGAGCGAATCCATCGATTTCCGACGCGCCAAGTAGGATAATGGTCGCGTGGGCAGCTATCGTCAGTACTTCGAGGAGGCGCGGAAGCGCATCCGCGAGGCGAATCCCCGGGATGTCGCGGAGATGGTGCGCTCGGGCGAGGTCCAGCTCGGCGACGTCCGCGAGAAGCACGAATGGGACGCCGGGCACCTCCCGGGAGCGATCCACGTGCCTCGCGGATACCTCGAGATCTGGGCCGAAGACAGGCTCCCGAACAAGGACAAGCCGACCGTCCTGTACTGCGAGGGCGGCGTGCGCTCGGTCATGGCGGCCGACACGCTCCAGCGCCTCGGCTACACCAACGTCGTCTCGATGCGCGGCGGTTTCAGCCGCTGGAAGGACAGCGGCCTGCCCTGGGAGAAGCCGCTCGGGTTCACCCCCGAGCAGGCCGAACGCTACAGCCGGCATCTGCTGATCCCCGAGGTCGGCGAGGCCGGGCAGCACAGGCTTCTGCGCAGCAAGGTTCTCGTCATCGGCGCGGGTGGCCTCGGGTCACCGGCGGCGTACTACCTCGCCGCCGCCGGCGTGGGCACCCTCGGCATCGTGGATAGCGACGTGGTGGACGCGACCAACCTCCAACGGCAGATCCTTCATTCGACCGCGCGGATCGGGCAGTCCAAGGTCGACTCGGCGAAGGAGACGCTCGAGGCGCTGAACCCCGACGTGACGATCGTCGGATACAAGGAGCGCCTGACGTCGGAGAACATCGACAGCATCATCAGTGACTACGATGTCGTTCTCGATGGTGCCGACAACTTCCCCACCCGCTACCTGCTGAACGACGCGTGCGTGAAGTGGGGCAAGCCGCTGATCCACGGCAGCATCTATCGCTTCGAGGGCCAGGTGACCGTGTTCAAGACCCCCGATGGCCCCTGCTACCGGTGCCTGTTCCACCAGCCGCCGCCGCCGGAGCTCGCTCCGTCCTGCGCCGAGGCCGGCGTGCTTGGGGTGCTCCCGGGGGTCATCGGGACGATCCAGGCGAACGAGGCGCTGAAGCTGCTGCTCGGGATCGGCGAGCCGCTGATCGGGCGTTACATGCTGTTCGACGCCTTGGAAGCGACCTTCCGCGAGGTGCGCCTGCGCCGCGACCCGGCGTGCCCGGTCTGCGGGGAGAATCCGACGATCACGGAGTACATCGACTACGAGCACTTCTGCGCCTCGCCCGGCGAATGGTCGGAGCAGCATCCGCTCGAGGCCGCGACAGCCTGATCCGGCGCGCGCGCTCTCTTTCGCCCGTCCTTGTCCTCGTCTTCCTGCTGACCGCATGCGCGCCTCCAGCGACCGGCGCAGCCTCGCCTTCGCCGGAGCGCACCGCCGACATCAAGCGCGCGAAGCTGGACATCGTGTACTCGGGGCTCGCCGACGCCGACTACTTCAAGCCCACCAGCCGCGAGCTGCTCGTCGCGGCGCTCGACGCGATCAAGGCTCTCGCGAAGGCGAACGGCGGCGATGCCGACGTCGCGGCCCCGCAATTCAGCGACGAGACGGCGTCGGTCATCGCAGACTTCAAGGCGTTCGCCGCCGCGGCGTCGACGATCGCCGGGCGCAACCCGCAGCTGTCGGCGGACCGCATCGCCGACGCCGCGGTGAACGCGATGCTCGCGGTCAAACGCGATTGCCACACCTACCTCGTCAAGGGGAGGTCGAGCGCCGGCCGCATGTTGGCGGCCCCGAACGCCGCGCCCTCGGCTGACCGGGCCGGGCTGCAGTTCGACCTGCTGGATGGTGGCATCGGCTACGTCACCTGGCACGAGTTCGTTCAGGACGGCACGTACAGCATCACCGACGAAGTGCGAAAGGCGCTCGACGCGCTCGTCGCGCGCGGCGCGAAGGCGTGGCTGTTCGACC
>JBHEML010000017.1:0-32280 GCA_046262615.1 Candidatus Limnocylindria bacterium
ACCCGGGGTCATGCGGTCGGAGCGCACGACGCGTATACGTTCGATTCAGACGCGCGAAAGGGATGAGATGTTCGGCGACCTCATTGAGTTCATGTGCGTTCGCGCCGAGCACCTGCCTGCGCCTGTCCCGACCGGACGAGAGATCACGATCTTCGACCGCTGCTGGGCCTACTGCCGCGGCGGCGCGTACGGCGATCACGAGTGGCAACGCGTCCCGCCTGTTGATGACGCTACGGCACGGTCGTTTCAGGGAGGCAGGTCCGCCGCCGAGCGGGGATGAACCTCGGGGCACGGCGTTGAAGAGCGAGCCGCGGATCGTGGACTTCCACGACGTCATGCAGGACCTCGCCGACGCCGGCTGGAGCGAATGGAACAACGACATCGACAGAAACATGGCGGTGACCACCGTTTGTCCGATCGACGGTCTTCCGCGGGCGTACCACGGATTCGGGGACGAAGACGAACGCGGCTACTTCCATCGTCGAAGCTTCGCGGTCTGCACCGAAGGGCACGCGGAGGAGTTCTAGGAGCGCGTCGGCGTACGGCAGCATGGCATCACTCCGGCGCACACAAGATTCAGCGGGTCGTAGGCGACGAGGGGAACACGGGGTGGACCAGCGCCTGGCCGCGCAGCTGGTCGCGCCGGCCGTACCACGCCTGGAGCGTGAACGCGAGGAAGAAAACGAGCGCGCCGGCAAGTACCGCGGAGGTGGTGCCCGCTCGAAGCTCGATCGCCGCGATGGAGGCGATGACCGCTGCCAGAACCGAGTTCAGGACGCCGATCACCGCTGGGGTCGCGGCAAGGCCGTGGACGATCGGGTTGACGTTCGGCGCGACGCCCATCGTGAGCCCGATGCCAGGTACGTCGTCGTGCCCGCTCATGACGAAGTATTTCTCGAGTTCGGGCGCCAGCTCCAGGTAGGCTCCGCGGATGCGGTTCATCCCTATCACGCACAAGGCGTCGTGGTAGTTGGAAGCGCCCAGCCGCACGACGGTCATCAAGCCGACGAAGAGCACGACCGGGAGGATGACGAGGGCGAAGAGCAGGAAACCGTCCCCGAAGGCCGAAGCCTGGGCGACGAGCGCGAGGGCCACGATCGCGCCAGACAACGTTGACAGGAACATCCCAGCGCGGCTGAACGATTCGTTCCAGGCGAGCGAGCGCGACGCGAGGAGGCTCCAGTGCTCGGTGGACAGGATCTGGAGACGCATCGCTGCCGAAGCGGCCTCTACATTCGTCGTGTGGGCGGAGCCTGGAGCGGATGCCGGCTCCGCACCGATGCCGGTGCCCGCGGTGGCGCGCTCGAAGGACATTCGCGCACAGTAGCAACGGCATGGATGCGGGATGATCGGCCGCGTCGCCAAGCAAGGTCTCAGCGCACTCGTCCTGGCAGGGGTGTTGTGCCTCGGGTGCACCGATGGCGGCGCGACGGCGCCGCCGGGGCCTTCCGCTGCGACCGGGCCGGCCCAACAGACGGAGTGCGCGCTCGCGGCACCCTTCGTCATGGACTCGTTCGCCGGACCGAGCGGCGCACCCGTGACGGCGCACACCGGCGAGCGCGGCGCGGCCTGGTCTGATTGGACGCAGGCGGCAGGACGGACGCAGCTGGCGCCCGGTATGCGCGTGCGGGCGTCGGTCGCCGGACCGCACGCCGTCGTGACGGCGAGCGGCACACCTCCAGGTCCTGATTACGAGGTGTCCGCCGACTTCCACGTGGTCTCGCTTGCGGAGACCACGCTGATCGGGGTGCTCGCACGCCGCGACGACAACACCGACTCCGAGTACATGGGCTGGTACAACAGCGCCTCCGCCACGTGGGGCATCGCGCGCCGGCTCGGCGGGACCGGCATCACCGTCGGCGGCACGTATGCGCAGACGCTCGCGGCCGGCGGCACCTACCGCGTCGCCCTGCGGGTGCGCGGGAGCCGGCTCTCGCTGCTCGTCGACGGAGCCGAGCGCGTGAGCGGGACCGACACGAGCATCGAGGCGCCTGGGCGGGCCGGTATCCGCATGGCCCAGGCCGGAAGAGCAGGGGATGACGTGGGTTTGCAGCTTGGGAACTTCCGCGCCGCCGGCTGCGCCCCCTGAGCGGACCACGAGCGCGACCGACCGATCGAGCGGCGCGGCGGGCGCGGAGCGCGTCCGGCGATATGCTATCGGCGGTTCGTCACTGGCGCGGCTGCTTCCACGCGACGGACGCGCCAGTGCTGCGCGCCACGCGCGAGGAAGGAAAGGCGATTGGGTAAGGTCATCGCCATCGCGAACCAAAAGGGCGGTGTCGGCAAGACGACCTGCGCCATCAACCTGGGCGGCGCGCTCGCGTCCTCCGGAAATCGCGTGCTGTGTATCGATCTCGATCCCCAGGCCAACCTCTCCGTCGGCCTCGGCGTTGACCTCAACGCGCTCGAACGGGGCATCGAGGACGTGCTGGTCGACCCGGGGATCACCCTGTCCTCCATCATCCAGCGGACGCGCACGCCGAATCTCGACGTGGCACCGGCGACGATCGAGCTGTCGGCGGCGGAGGTCGAGCTCTTCACGGCCATCGGGCGGGAGATGGCGCTGCGCGACAAGCTCGGCAGCGAAGTGGTCGGCATGTACGACTACGTCTTCATCGACTGCCCGCCGACGCTCGGCCTGCTGACGCTGAACGCCCTCGTGGCCGCGGACGGCGTGATCATCCCGGTCCAGACGCAGTTCTACGCTCTCAAGGGCGTGGCGGCGCTGCTCAAGATCATCAAGACGGTGCACGCGCGGCTCAACCCCGAGCTCGCGGTGCTTGGCCTGCTGCCGACCTTCTACGACAGCCGCACGATCCTCGGAAGGGACATGCTCGAGTCGCTCAATTCGCTGGGCGACCACCAGGTCTTCCAGACCGTGATCCGCCAGTCCGTGAAGATAGGCGAGGCGCCGACCGTGGGGGTACCGATCACGGCCTACGAGCCACGCTCGGACGCGGCCAAGAGCTTCCACGCTCTCGCGCGCGAGGTTGAGCACGCCCTGAACGGGACCGGGCCGGAGCCTCCCGGACACGCCGCGCAGGCGCCCGAGGTCGCGGCCGCCCAGGCGCAGGCACCGGACTCGGGAGCCCGCGACGCGCGGCCCGCGAAGGCGCGTGCGCCGGATGCCGACGCGCGCGAGCCGGAGGTCAGCCATGCGCAATGACCGCACGCCATCCCCTGGCCGAAACGGCCTGCCCCTTGTGACGGAGGTCGGCGTTGCTGAATAACCGCAAGTCGTTCCGCGACGCGGGCAGCCGGATCGTGCACCAGGAATCGGAGTCGGCGCCAGGGATGATCAGTCTCCTGTCGGCGCGCCCGCCGACCGCCGTGCGCGAGCTGCCCCTCGCGAAGGTCGTGCCGAACCCCGGTCAGCCGCGGATGACCTGGAACGAGGAGACGCTCAAAGAGCTCGCCGCGTCCATCCGGGAGCACGGGGTGCTGCAGCCGATCCTGGTGCGGCCCGCGGGCGACGCCTACGAGATCATCGCCGGGGAGCGGCGCTGGCGGGCGTCGAAGATCGCCGCGAAGGAGACGATCCCCGCGATCGTCGAACGCTTCGACGATGCGACGGCGCTCGAGATCGCCCTCATCGAGAACCTCCAGCGCGAGGATCTGTCACCGCTCGACGAGGCCGTCATCTACCAGAAGATGACCGGCGAGCTCGGCTACTCCATCCGGAACCTCGCGACGAAGCTCGGCAAGGACAAGGGCTACGTCGAGAACCGGCTCCGGCTCGCGACCGCGCCCGACGACGTTCGCGAGATGGTCGCCCAGCGCTACGACACCCTCACCGCGGCGTACGAGCTCATGAAGATCGACGACCGGCGGCGGCGCCGGGCGCTGACCAAGCGCGTCCTGTCTGGAGACCTCACCCTCTCGAAGCTGCGGTTCCGCGTGGAGCGGGTGCTGAATCCGGGACAGGTGGAATCGAGGCCGGCGCCCGAGGTGCCGAAGCTCAAGGACGACGCGCTGATCGTCGCCACGCGGCAGCTGAACGAGGCGCTCGGCGATCTCGCTCGCGCCGTCGGCAACGAGGCGCAGGGCATCCCCGAGGCGGACCGGCAGAATCTCGCCAAGTTCCTGACCATCTCGCGCGCGCGCCTCGACAACGTGGTTGCCCGCCTCCGCTCCCGCTGAGGGCGACCGCGCCCGCGGGCTGAGCTTCCGCGCGGGAATGATCTCGTTCGGCCTGATGGTCGCGGTGATCGTGGCCGCGACGGCCGGCCTGCTCGTGCTGCTGGACCCGCGGGCGCAGGCGTTCTGGGCGGGGCGGCTGAATGACGCGGCAATCCTGGTGCGGGGGCTGATCGGCCGCTAGAGCGCCGCTACTCCGTTCGCTCGCGCTCGATGGGGACGGCGCGCGGCGACATGGTCCGGAAGCGCGAGCGCGCGTCCTGGACGATGAGTGCGGCCGTGACCGCGAGCAGACCGGTCGACAGAAGCGCCAGCGCGCCGTCCGTGGCGAGGGCCTGAGCCACTTCGATCATTACAGCCTGTAACGCGGTCACGCCCAGGATGCTACGCCGTCAGGCGCAGGGGCGGGCGAGCGGCCTTTACCTGGGCGACCCTCCGGCCGTCCACGGCGGTCACCTGGAACCGAAAGCCCTCGACGTCCACCACGTCGGCGACGAGGGCCACGCGCCCGAGCCGGCCGAAGACCATCCCGCCGACGGTGTCGTAGGGCTCGTCCTCCAACTCCAGCCCCAGGTGATCGCGGAGGTCGGCGAGCGAGGTCAGTCCGTCGATGATGTAGACGCCCGGCGATTCCTCGCGGAACGGCGGGCCGCCTCCGTCGAACTCGTCCCGCACGTCCCCCACGAGCTCCTCGAGAACGTCCTCGAGGGTGACCAGGCCAGCGGTACCGCCGAACTCGTCGATCACGATGGCGAGCTGCGCGTGCTGACGCCGGAACTCCGCGAGCGCCTGGTCCAGGTGCATCGTGTCGGGGATCGCCGGGACGCGGCGCATGACGTCGCGGGCCAGCCGGGCCTCGCCCGAGCTCATCCCGACGATGTCCTTGAGGTGTAGCACCCCGACGATATGGTCGAGGTCCTCGCGGTACACCGGGTACCGCGTGAAGGGCTGCTCCTGGGCGATGCGGACAAGGCCATCGAGCGGGGTGTCGTCGGGAACGGCCTGGATCTCGGTGCGCGGCACCATGACCTGGCGGACCAGGCGGTCGGCGAAGTCGAGCGCATTGCCAACGATCACGCGCTCGGACTCCTGGAGCACGCCCTTCCGCGCCGAGATGGCGACGAGCATCTTCAGCTCTTCCTGGCTGTGCGCGTCGAGCTCCGATGTGGGCTTGATGCCGAAGAGCCGCACGACCGCGTTCGCGCTGTTGTAGACGAACCAGATGAACGGGTACATGACCTTGAAGAAGACGTTCAGCGGATACGCGCACCAGAGCGCGAGGGTGAGCGAGCGCTGGATCGCGAGGTACTTCGGCGCCACCTCGCCGACGACGATCGTCGCGTAAGTGATGAGGCCGAACGACACGGCGAAGCTGACGACATGGAACGCCGTCTCGGAGTACTGCGCGACCCAGCCGAACAGGGGCTCGATGAGCCGTGCGACCGTGGGCTCGCCGACGAGACCGAGCGCGAGCGAGGCCAGGGTGACGCCCAGCTGGGACGCCGAGATGTACTCGTCGAGGCGCGCGCTGATGCGCGCGGCGAGCTTGGCCCGGGCGCTTCCCCCGGCGACGAGTTGATCGATCTGCGTGCCGCGGACGCGGACGAAGGAGTACTCCGCCGCGACGAAGAACGCGTTGGCGAGGACGAGCACAACGAAGACGAGGATCGCGGGTAATCCCGCGCCGGCATCCATGCCGCTCCGATTTTCCCACGTACACTCGGCTTGTGCGCGTGCTCGTCCGGCTCTTCGCGTCGTATCGCGAAGCGGCGGGCGTCGGCAGTGTGGACCTCGAGCTGCCCGCGCACGCGACGGTACGCGATGCGGTGGCGGCGATCGTCAGGGCCCACCCACCCCTCGCCCGCGGCGCACGCCTGGTGATCGCCCGCAACCGGGAGTACGCCCGGGACGACGAGCCGCTGAGTGACGGCGACGAGGTGGCGCTGATCCCGCCCGTCTCCGGCGGCTCGGCCGCCGCGGCGCTCGGTGCGCCGATCCTGGTGACCGCCGACGCGCTGTCCGTCGACAGCGTCATCGCCTGCGTTCGCGACGCGTCCTTCGGCGGCATCGTGGTATTCCTCGGCACGGTCCGCGACCACAACGACGGCCGCGCCGTGTCCCACCTGGAGTACGAGGCGTACGCCGAGATGGCGGAAGCGAAGATGCGCGAGATCGCCGCGGCGCTCGAGCACGATCACGCGCCACTGCGCGTCGCGATGCATCACCGTACCGGCGACCTGGCCATCGGCGACACGGCCGTGATCGTCGCCGCCGCGGCGCCGCACCGGGACGCGGCATTCGCCGCCGCGCGCGCGGCGATCGACGAGCTGAAGAGGGTCGTTCCGATCTGGAAGAAGGAGTACACGGGGGACGGCTCGATCTGGATCGAGCCGCACGCCTGACCTGATCGGCCAGGAGGCGGTCGCCACCGAGCTCGAGCGCATCTGCGGCCTGGACAACGTGTTCTGGCGGCCAGAGGACCTGATCGTCTTCGAGTACGACGCCGGTTTCGATCGGCACCCGCCGTCCGCGGTCGCGGTGCCAGGCAGCGCGGAGGAGGTCGCGGCGGTCGTTCGCGTCGCGCGCAAGGCGGGCCTGCCAGTGGTGCCGCGTGGCGCGGGCACGGGGCTCTCCGGCGGCGCCGTCGCGTGCGCGAACGCGGTCGTCGTGTCCACGTCGCGGCTGCGCCGCATCGTCGAGATCGATGCGGGCGCGCGGGCCGCGCTCGTCGAGCCCGGCGTGACGAACCTCGGGCTCTCGGAGGCGGCGCGTGCGCACGGCCTCTTCTTCGCGCCCGATCCCGCGAGCCAGCGCGTGTCGAGCGTCGGCGGCAACATCGCGACGAACGCGGGCGGACCGCACGCGCTGCGCTACGGCTCCGTCGTGAATCACGCGCTGGGCCTCGAAGTGGTGCTCCCGGACGGCGAGCTCGCGACCTTCGGCGGGCTGGCGCCGGATCTTCCGGGCCTCGACCTCGTGCCGCTCATCGTGGGGAGCGAGGGGACCCTGGGGATCGTGACGAAGGCCTGGGTCAGGCTGCTGCCCCTCCCCGAGGACGTCCGCACTTTCGTCGCGCTGTTCCCGGACGTCGATGCCGGCGCGCGCGCCGCCACGGACATCATCGCCGGCGGCATCGTGCCCGCCGCGATGGAGATGCTCGACCGTACGACCATCCGCGCGGTGAACGACGCCTTCGACGCGCACCTGCCGGCGGAGGCCGGCTCGCTGCTCCTCGTGGAGGTCGAGGGCCTCCGCGAGGAATGCGCGGCCGCGGGCGCCGCCATCATCGCGCGCTGCGAGCGCAGCGGCGCCTTCGGCGTGAGCTCCGCGACCGATGCGGCGGAGCGGGCGCTGCTGTGGAAGGCGCGCAAGCTCGGCTATCCGGCGCTCGCGCGCATCAAACCCAACAACTATCTCCACGACGCCGTCGTGCCGCGCACGAAGCTTCCCGAGGTGCTGCGCGCGGTCAACGAGATCGCCGATCGCTACGGCTACATCACCGCCAACATGTTCCACATCGGCGACGGAAACCTGCACCCGATCCTCCTGTTCGACGCGCGGACGGAGTCGATCGACCGCGTGATGGAGGCGAGCGCCGAGATCCTGAAGGTCGCCATCGATGCCGGCGGAACGCTCTCTGGCGAGCACGGGATCGGCCTCGAGAAGAACCACTTCATGTCCTGGGTCTTCGCCCCAGACGACCTCGCGGCGATGCGGCGCGCGCGATCCGCATTCGACCCGGACGGAGCGATGAATCCTGGAAAGATCTTTCCCGGCGGCGCCGAGTGCGCCGACATTCCCACCGACCGCATCAAGCGCCATCTCGCCGAGGGCATGTGGGTCTAGAGGAGTACCGCGTCGGCACCGCGACTCCTGCCGGTTCGGAGCGCCCGCTCACTGTCGACGAGGTCACCCAGGCGATCGCGCGCGCGAACGAGGCTCGCGACGCGCTGGTGCTGTGGGGCGGAGGCACGCGTATCGGCGTCGGCGACGATCCGGCGCGCTACGACGTCGCAGTCGACCTTCGGTCCCTTGCGGGCGTGGTCGATCACGAGCCTCACGACCTGGTCATCACCGTCCGCGCCGGGACGACGCTCGCCGACCTCGAGCGGACGCTGGCCCCGCATGGCCAGCGGTGGCCGGTCGAGGCCGGGGACCCTGGCCGCGCGACCGTCGGCGGGACGGTCGCCGGCGCGGCGGACGGCCCGAGCCGGCTGCGGTACTTCCACCCGCGGGATTGGGTGATCGGCGTGCGCGCGGTGCTCGGCGACGGGACGGTCACGAGGGCGGGCGGGCGCGTCGTGAAGAACGCCACCGGGTACGACCTCACCAAGCTGTACAGCGGGTCGTACGGGACGCTGTGCGCGATCGTCGAGCTGAGCCTCAAGCTCACCGCGTGTCCCGAGCGCGCCGCGAGCCTGCGCGCCAGTCTGCCGTCCGTCGCCGCGGCGCTGGCGATCGCGGACGACCTCCTCTCGACCGGGATCCCGCTCGACGCCCTGGCTATCCTGCGCGAGCGCGATCCGGATGAGTCCCAAGGTCCGCGGACGAGCCTCCTGGTGCGCCTCGCCGGAACATCCGGAGGTGTCGATCGCCTGCGCTCGCTGGTGCTCGGCAGGATGCGGGCGAGCGACGTCGACGACGCCGTGTGGGGCAGCCTGGCTGCGCTCCCGCTGCGCCGGCCCCTGTCGCTGCGCGCCGCGTACCGCCCCGCGCCCGGCTTCGCGCCCGACCTCGCGGGGTGCGACGCGCTGCACTATCCGGGCGTGGGCATCTCGCACCTCTTTCCCGACCGCGCGGGCCCCGGCATTGCCGCGCTGCGCGCCGCGCTCGAGGCGCGAGGCGGGGCGCTGGTCATCGAGCGCGCGCCGGCGGATGTCCGCGCCGATCTCGGAAGTTGGGGCCGCGCGCGAAGCGCGAGCGCCGTCGCCGCCGCGCTGAAGTCCCGCTTCGACCCAGGCGGCGTCCTCGCACCGGGCCGCGTGCCGGCGTGACGGTGTCGCCGATCCGGCTGAACAGCGACGACCTCCAGCAGTGCATCCACTGCGGGATGTGCCTCGAGGCGTGCCCGACGTATCGCATCACCGGGCTCGAGACGGAGTCGCCACGCGGACGCATCCATCTGATGGGCGCGCTGGCGTCGGGGAGGATCGACCCAACTCCGGCGACCCGCACCCACCTCGACCGCTGCCTCGCGTGCCTCGCGTGCGAGGCGGTGTGTCCGTCAGGCGTGCCGTATTCGCGGCTCATCGAAACCACGCGGGCCGAACTCGCTCGCCGCGATCGCGCGCGGGAGCGCGGGCCGACCGCGCTGGTCCGCGACCTCGTACTGCGGGGCATCTTCAGCCACCCCGCCCGGCTCGACGCGGCTGCGGCGATCCTCTCCACGTACGAGCGGACGGGGCTGCGCTGGCTCTTGTGGCGATCGGGTGCGAGGCGTCTCCTGCCGGCAGGGCTTCGCCGGCTCGAGGGGCTTCTGCCGCCTCTGGGACGGCCGCGCTACCGCCGGCAAGCCGCGCCGGCTGCGCCGACCGCGCGGGTCGCCCTGCTCCTGGGCTGCGTGATGCGCGTCGCCTACGGCGACGTCCACACCGCCGCCGCGCGGGTCCTGGGGCACCTCGGCGTCGCGGTCGTGGACGCGCCGGACCAGGTCTGCTGCGGGGCGCTGCACGCGCACGCCGGGGACCGCGACGAGGCGCGCCGCCTGGCGCGTCGCAACATCGAGGCGTTCGAGGGCGGCGGGATCGACGCCATCGTTGTGGACGCCGCCGGATGCGGCGCGCACCTGAAAGGCTACGGCGAGCTGCTCGCGGACGACGCGGAGTGGTCGGAGCGAGCTGCCTCCTTCGCCGCGAAGGTCCGCGACGTCACCGAGTACCTCGCCGCGATCGTCGGTTCGCGGCGACTGGGCCGCCTCGATATGCGGGTGACGTACCAGGACCCGTGTCACCTTGCCCACGCGCAGCGGGTCCGCGGCGCGCCGCGCGCGCTGCTCGGTCGCATCGAGGGACTTCAGCTCGTGGAGATGGCCGACGCGGACGTCTGCTGCGGGAGCGCCGGCTTCTACAACGTCACGCAGCCCGAGTACGCGGATCGGCTGGGCCGCGACAAGGTGGACGCGGTGCTCGCCACCCAGCCCGACGCCGTCGTCAGCGCCAATCCAGGGTGCATGCTCCAGATCGAGGCGGGCCTTCGCGAACGCGGGCGCGCCATCCCCGCGCTTCACGTCGTCGAGGTCCTCGACCGCGCCCTCGTCGGCCGTTGAGGGCGCGTCGCGCGCTCACGATCCTCCTCAGCACCGTGGCGACGATCGTCCTCGTTCTCGCTTTCCTCTTCGTGCCGCTCTCGCTGGCGACGGGGCATTCCGATCACGTCGCCGTCGAGCTCGTCCTCGTTGTGCTGACGCTGGGCTACCTGATGCGGGTCATGCGACGCGACCGCACCTCGCGGCGCGCCGCGGAGGCCGCGCTGCCGCCGGAGCGTCGTCCGGTCCGGCGGGCGCCACGGCAGCCGGTCACCTTTCAGCTGCGGGAGACGCTCGTCGCTTTCGCCATCTGGTTAATGGTGGTTCTCGCGCTGGGCGCCTTCGTTCTGCAGCTGCCGCTCGCGGTGAACGCGGGGGCCGCGATCTTTGCCGCGTTCATGCTCGCGACGCTCACGGTGACGGGCCGCCACATGATGTTTCGGCTCACCATGGATGAATCCGGGGTCGATGCATCCGGAGGGGTGCGGCCCTCCGAGGACCCCCGGGAGGCGCATCGGTGAACATGGCCGGGGGGCTTGACCCGCCGAGGACCCCGCACCGGGCATGCGGCGGGCGTCGCCCCGCGAGTAGCCCCGGGTTCCCGCGACTGAACGCGCCGGGGAGTGGCTACTTCTCGAGCTTGCTGAGCACGAACGCGAGCAGGAAGCCGAGCACCGTGATCAGGCCCGCGAAGTCGTGGGCCTCCTCGAAGGCCTCCGGGATCATCGTGTCCGCGAGCATGGCGAGGATCGCGCCCGCGGCGACCGCCGTGGTCGCGGCGGTGACCTCGTCGGAGAAGCCGCCGAAGACGAGGTTCCCCAGCAGCGCGGCGAATCCCGAGACGAGCGCGATCGCGGACCACACGCCGAACACGTAGGTCGTCGACCGGCCCGCCTTTTTCATCCCCGCCGAGCTCGATAGGCCCTCGGGGATGTTCGACAGGAAGATGGCGAACACGGTGACGAGGCTCACGGCCCCACCGGTGATCATGGTCACGCCGATGACGATGGACTCGGGTATGCCATCGAGGAGCGCTCCGACCGCGATCGCGATCCCGCCCCCACCGGAGTCCTTCTCCGACGATTGTTGCTCGCCACTTCGCTTGCGATGACGCGCGCCGCGGTGCGAGATGTACCAGTTGGCCGTGGTGTAGACGGCCGCGCCGCCGACGAAGCCGACCGCGGTCGAGGCGAATCCCCCGCGTTTGTAGGCCTCGTCCATAAGGTCGAACGCGAGAGCCGAGATGAGCACGCCCGCGCCGAAGGCCATGATGCCGGCGACGAGCCGCTGCCCGACGTTGGCGAAGTAGCCGACGGCCGCCCCGATGAGCAGCGCCGAGCCCGCCAGCAGTCCCCACGATCCCGCCTGCAGCCACAGGGGCACGGTCGCGGCATCCTAACCGCCGCCGCATCCGGGGGGATGTGGGGCGGAGCCCCCCCGGGGCGGTGTGGGGGTAGTGGGGGGCGGGGAGCCCCCGGTTCGTGTTCACTGAAGCACCCCGCGGGGGGTTCTCGGGGGGCCGCGGCCCCCCGGGTGCGGTGTGGCTTGCCACGACGCTTCCCAGAAGGCGAGCTCGTAGCGTGTGCCGGTCAGAAACAGCTCGCGCTCCGCCGCCGAGGCGCTCCCGACGCGGTCGTACATCGATCGCATCAGGCCGGCCAGCGCGGTGAACTCTTCGCCAGCGTACGTCTCGATCCACTCGCGATAACGGGCGACGCGCGGAAGGCCGCGGGCCCTCAGTGCTGCCGCGATCTCGGCGTATCCCCACATGCAGGGCAGCAGCGCCGCCAGGAGGCCAGCGAGGTCCCGCTCGTACGCCGCCCGCACCAGGAAATCGCCGTATGCGCGCGTCGTGGGTCCGGCCGGGGTGCGCTCAAGCGACAGGCTCGCGATCCCCTCGCGCGCGCAGAGGCGCCGGTGCAGCGCCATCTCGACGCCGAGGGTCGAGTGCAGTAGCTCCGCGAACGACGCCATGTCGGTGACCCGGGGGGCGCGCGCGGCGGCCAGTGCGAGCACGCGCGCGTAGTCAACCAGGAATAGGTGGTCCTGCCCTAGGTAATGCAGAAAGCGCCTCTTCTGCAGTGTCCCGTCGCCGATGCCGCGTACGAACGGATGCTCCAGGTTCGTCCGCCAGGGTCGCGCCGCCGCCCGCCGGAGCCTCGAGGAGGGCGTCAGCGTACGAGCTCCTTCACCAGCAGCTCGGACCCGGCCGGCGCGCGGTCCGCGAGGCCCTGCGCGACGAGGAAGGTGGCGAAGTCCGACCAGGTCCTTTCGTCCTGCCGCTGCTGTCGGGCGAACAGCGGCACCGTCGCGTCGAACGCCAGCCGGTGGAACGCATCGTCGTGGTCCGGGTTCGCCCGAACGTACGCGGCCCACGCGCCTGACGGGTCGGCGCGGGTAGTCTCGATGCCCCGGGCGATCGCGCGTCGGACGCCCGCGATCGCCGGCCCCCGCGAAACCAGGCCGTCGTCTCGCGCCACGAGTACCAGCTGCGCGAAGGGCGGGACGCCGTGGTCGGCGAGCTCGAACACGCGCACGGGCAGGCCGAGGCACGCGGCCTCAATGACCTCGTAGTTGCGGAATGCTCCCATCACCGCGTCGGCGCGGCCGTCCGCGAGGGATCGCGTGAAGTCGAAGCCGACGTCGACGAACTCCCAGGAACCGGCAGCGAGACCGTCGTGCCGCGCCATGGCCTCGAACATCGCGCGATCGAACGGCTCGACCGCGTACGCGACGCGGCGGCCCGCGAGGTCGCGAATGCGCGAGATCGGCCCGTCCCCCCGCACCATCAGCATGTCGAGCACGGTGTCGATGACCACGCCCACCGCTCTCACCGGGAGCCCTCGGGCACGGGCGAGCGTGATGTTCGGCTGGTAGTTAAGACACAGGTCGGCGTCGCCCTCGGCCACCGCGGCCAGCGGCTCATCGGGATCCCTCGGGACGACGATCTCGCACCCGTGATCGGCCAGGTACAGCGGCGCATGGTCGGGGTTCGGGAACCAGTCGAGGACGAGCCGCATCAGTGGCCCCGGCGGGTGATGCGGCCGCCGACCGCGTAGACGCCGGCCGCGAAGCTGAATGACGGGAGCGTCGCGCCCACCGGGGACGGCAGCGGGTATGGCAGGCGCAGCGCGCCGACCGCCGCTCCGAATGCATCCTCCCAGGGTCCGAATGTCGTCGGGCTGATCCACTGGTACAGGACGAATCCGGCTGCCCAGACCACGATCGCGACGACGTTGAGGCTGGGACGCGATGGGAACAGCGCCTCGCGCGCGATGCGTCCCGGCCGCACGATAAGGTGATGCGCCGCGACGATGGCGAGCAGCGGGACGAACACCGAGCCGAGGAGTAACAGGAAGCCCTCGTAGTCGCTCGTGCGCAGCACGATCGCGAGGACGAGGCCGATCGCCCCCACGATCACGATGAGCCACCGCTGCGACACGCGCGTCAGCACGTTCTGCGCTGACACCGCCGCCGAGTAGATGTCGGCGAAACCCTCGTCGGTCTCGTCGACCAGCACGACGAGCAGCGCGACCCACCCGAGCGCGTACGCGCCGAGCGCGACCACGAGCTGCTCGTTGAGAGCGAGTGGATCCGTCTGGAGCGCCAGCACCAGGAGGACGCCCAGCGCGAAGAACGCGACGTTCGCGAAGAAGTAGCCGCCGAACGTGCCCCAGAACGACGCGCGACGGTCCTTCGCGAAGCGGTTGTAGTCGGCCACGAGCGGGAACCACGAGATCGGCAGCGAGACGACGAGATCTACGCCGGCCCAGAACGAAAGCTCGCCGGTGCCCCGCGCCGCGAGGATCCCGCCGAGGTCGTAGCGCGTCGCGAGAAAAGTGAATAGACCGACCGTCGTGAGCAGCATGACCCACACCGCGAACCGCTCGAGCCACTGGCGCACCACCACGAGCGGTCCGCCGAGCGCGAGGGCGGTGCAGAACACACCGAAGAAGGCGGCCCACACGGGGTACGCGTCGATGCCGAACGCCGCGCGCGTCAGCGCGTTCGCGAGCTGCGCCATGACGATGAGCTCGAAGCTGGTCCAGCCCACGAGCTGCACCACGTTCAAGACGGTGGGCACCGCGGACCCGGCGAGGCCGAGCGTCGCGCGCGTGAGGACCATCGTCGGTACGCCGGCGTCGGTCGAGAGGTACGCGGCCAAGGCGAGAAGGGCGGAGCCGATCGCGCTGCCGGCGACGATCGCGAGCATCGCCTCGCCGGTACCGAGCCCGGGAACGAGGAACGCGCCAGCGACGAGGACGAGGAGCCCGACGCCCAGGTCTCCCCACAGCACCGCGAGGTCGAGCGCGCCGAGGCGCCGCTGCGCAGCAGGAACGGGCTCGATGCCGCGCGTGACGGAATGGGTCACCGTCGTCATGACTGTCCCTCCGCCGGTATGACCCGGATCAGGTTCGAGGCGTCTGGGCTCTCCCACTCTCAGCCTGGTATTTGGTCCCAGGCTCCGCCTGTCGCGCGTAAGTATGGCGGTCCAGGCGCGTGCGGGCTCGGGTGGACCTCTCTCAGCTGGAGCCAGAGGAGGCCATCGGACGAACCGAGGAGCTGATCTAACGAGAAGACCGAGATCGCGCAGGCCCGCGGTAGCTAGACGACGGGCCGCATCCTGTGGTGATGGGTCACGGCCTGGTACGCGCTCACCAGCGCTACCAGCAGCGGCTCCGAGAACGGCGGACCCACCAATTGAAGACCAACGGGCAGGCCGTCGGTGCCGAAGCCGCAGGGGAAGAAGATCGCGGGCAGGCCGGCCAGGTTGCCGGCGGGGATCAGCGGTGTGTTGCCGAGCGGCTTCCCGTCCGCCGCGGGAGTCGACCCGGCCCCCGGCGGACGCGCGTCGAGCGGCTTGTCGATCTGCGGAGCGGTGGAGGTGCGGCCGACGGTCAGCAGGACGTCGATCTCATCGAAGACCTTCGCGAAGTCGCGCTGCAGGAGCGTGCGCAGGCGCATCGCGTGTAGGTAGTCGCGCGCGAGTATCTCGTTCGCGGCGCGAAGTCCCGCCTTCTGCCGCTCGTCCACGAGCGCATCGACCCCTCCGCCATCGACGAGTTCGGAGAATATCGACGCGCCTTCCGCGCCGAAGACCGTGCCGACCATGGCGCCGAACGGGTATCCCTCGGGCATGGTGGCGCGCCGCATCGTTCCGGCGATGCGCCCGAACTCCTCGACCCCCGCCGCGAGCGCGTTCCGTGCCTCGGGGGCAGCGTGTTCCGCGACGTCCTCCTCCGCGTATCCGATGCGCGCGTGGCGCGTCGCATCGGCTGACGCATCGGGCGCGAGCGGGCGAAATCGACGGCCCGATGTCGAGGGGTCCGCGCGGTCGCCTCCGGCCACCGCGGCGAGCACGGTGCCGCAGTCCTCGGCCGTGTGCGCCATCGGTCCGATCTTGTCGAGCGTCCACGAGAGCGCCATCGCCCCGTGCCGGCTCACGAGGCCGTACGTCGGGCGGAGCCCGGTGACGCCGCAGAACGCGGCCGGCGTGCCGATCGAGCCTGAGGTCTCGCTCCCGAGGGAATAGGGCACGAGGCCCGCGCCGACCGCGGCGGCCGAGCCGCTGGAGGATCCCCCCGACCAGCGGTCCAGGTCCCACGGGTTGCGCCCGGGACCCTGGAGCGACGCGCTCGGATACCGGTATGAACCGCCGCCGGCGAGCTCGACCATAGCCAGCTTCGCCGCCAGGACGGCGCCGGCGCGGCCCAGGCGGCGGATCGCCGTGGCGTCGTCGTTCAGCATCTGGTCGCGGTACGGGGGCGCGCCCCACGTCGTCGGCGCGCCGCGCGCGGCGAGGAGATCCTTCGCGCCGTAGGGGATGCCGCGCAGCGGCCCCTCGGAATCTTCCGGCGCGCTCGAACGGTCGGCGCGATCCGCCTCGCGCAGGGCGCGCTTTCGCATGACGGCGGCGACCGCGTTGTAGCGACCGCCTTCGGCCTCGAGGAGGTCGCACGTGGCCGTCGCGAGCTCGCGCGCCGAGAACGCGCGTCGGCGGAGCGCGCCCGCGAGCTCGGGGATGGTCGCGAAACGGATCTCGGACTTGCCGCTCTCCACGGGGGTGGCGGTCATGCCGTCCCGGAGTGGCGTGAGGCGGGGTCTGGCATCGGACGCCGCGGCTGCTCGACGCCGAAGATGGTGGGAGGCTCAACGTCGATCGGCACGGGCCGCGCGCGCAGGGCCGCGCGGTTGGCAGTGAGCGCCTCCTTCGCGACCTCGCGAAGGCGCTCGGGATCGTCGCTCGGTCTTTCGTCGCTCACCCGCGTCGATTATGTCGAAACGGCTCGATGCCGATCGACACCCGCCGTGCACGAGGTCCCGCAAGGCAGCGCGACGGAAAACGCGCGGTACCCAGGTGCTAACGTGAGATTTCGGAGGTCGTGCGGATGCAACAGCGGTATCCCACACGCGAGAGACCGCTGTCCGCTCGCGATTACGACCTGCCCGTGGGCTGGTGGGGCTGGAACTGGGACCCGCCGGTCCCGCTGTCCGTCACCGAGATCCTGGCCGCGGGCAATATGGACACGCGCACAGCGGCGCTGTGCTGGCTGGCGCTCGAGCGTCACGGCTCTTTGCTGATCGCCGCCGAACAGCCACACTCCGGTAAGACCACGACCCTGACCGCATTCCTGGACTTCCTCCCGAACAAGACGCGGCGCGTGTTCGTGCGCGGCTGGTCCGAAACGTTCGACTACCTGCGGCACACCGACCCGAAGGAGACGCTGCTGCTCGCGAACGAGCTGTCCTCGCACCTCCCCGTGTACCTGTGGGGCCCCAAGGCGGTGCGCGTCTTCCGCACCCTCCGCCGTGGCTACGCGATCGGCTCGACCCTGCACGCCGATACGGCGGAAGAGGCCGTCGAGCAGCTGGTGGGCGATCTCGGCGTCGACCCCGCTGATCTCGCCCGCGTGCACCTGCTGATGGTGATGCGCATCTTCGCGGCGCCCGGGCGGGGCATCGCGCGGCGGGTCATCTCCCTACACCGCATCGGCGCCGCCGACGCTCGCGCGGCCGTGCGACCGCTGGTCACGCGCGACGACGCGACCGATCGCTGGGAGCACGACCGCACCGCCGAAGCCAACTTGCTCGTCGAGCTGTGCGGCGGAGAGGCGGAGTCCGCCGAACGCGAGCTCGAGCGCCGGGACACCTTCCTGGAACAGCTGGTACGAGCGCGCTCTTGGGCCATTCCCCAGACGCGCGCCGCGCTCGCCGGATTTCGCGGGGAGACGGTGCCACACTTCATGCGAGGAGATCCGACCGAATGAGCCGACGCCCCGAACCGAGACCGACGACGATCGGCGCCCTGCGCGAGGCGCAGGACGCCGGCAAGCTGCCGCGCAGCCGACCGGTCAAGGAAGAGCTGCGCCGCAACCTGATCACCGCGCTGGCGGAGCGGCGACCCCTCTTCGCCGGCATCGTGGGGTACGAAGCGACCGTCATGCCGCAGATCGAGAACGCGGTGCTGTCCGGGCAGGACATCATCTTCCTCGGCGAGCGCGGCCAGGCGAAGACGCGCATCGCCCGCCAGCTCATCGCCCTGCTCGATCCCGCCGTGCCGGCGATCGCCGGCTGCGAGATCAACGACGACCCCTTCGCTCCGATCTGCGCCGCGTGCAGGTACCGCGTCGCGAACGACGGGGACGCGGTCGAGCTGGCGTGGCTGAGCCCAGACCAGCGCTACAGCGAGAAGCTTTCGACCCCCGACATCTCGATCGCGGACCTCATCGGCGAAGTCGATCCGATCAAGGTCGCCGAAGGTCGGTACCTCTCCGACGAGCTGACGATCCACTACGGCCTCCTGCCGCGCACACACCGCGGGATCTTCGCCTTGAACGAGCTCCCCGACCTCGCAGAGCGGGTGCAGGTCGGGCTGCTGAACGTCATGGAGGAGCGTGACGTGCAGATCCGCGGGTACAAGATCCGCCTGCCGCTCGACCTCTTTGTTGTCGCATCGGCCAACCCGGAGGACTACACGAACCGAGGCCGGATCATCACCCCCCTCAAGGACCGCTTCGGCTCGCAGATCCGCACGCACTACCCGCGCGAGATCGGCACCGAGGTCGGGATCATGGAGCAGGAGCGCAGCACCTTCGTCGACGAAGGGATCACCACGACCGTCCCGCCATACATGAAGGAGATCCTCGCCGAGTTGTCGCAACTCGCGCGGCGATCCCCCGAGATCTCGCAGCGGTCCGGCGTGTCCGTGCGGGTGACGATCGCCAACTACGAGAACCTGGTGTCCAACGCGCTCAAGCGCGCGCTGCGCAACGGCGAGACGAGCGTCGTGCCGCGCATCAGCGATCTTCCGGCGGTCGTTGCCTCGACCGCTGGCAAGATCGAGCTCGAGTCGGTCGGTGACCTGACCGAGGAACGCGTGATCGAACGGCTGGTCCAGCGCTCGATCCTGAACACGTTCAACCGGACGTTCGCCGTGTCCGAGTTCGACTCGCTCCTGGCGGCATTCGGGCGCGGTGCGACCATGCACGTCTCCCCCGCCCTCCCGAGTCAGGAATACGTGAAGCAGGCGCTGCAGATCCCCGGGATGCGCGGCGCGATCGCGAAGGCGGGCGCCACGGGAAACCCGGCGGCGGTCGCCGCGGCAGTGGAGTTCATCCTCGAGGGCCTCCACCTCAACCGCAAGCTCAACAAGGAGCGCGGCGAGACGCGGTCGACCTTCCGGGCGTGAGCGGCGCGCTGGACGACGCGTTCACCGCCGAGACCCGGTACACGCGCTGGGACGGCACACAACGGCTCGAGGGCCTCGAGGCCGACGAGCTGCTCGGCGCGATGTCGGACGAGCTCCTCGCCGGCGGCGACCTCGAGGAGGCAATGGCGCGCCTCGCGCGGTGGGGCCTTCCTGGCCGCATGGAGGGCATGCAGGACCTGCTGAGGCGCCTGCGCGAGGCGAAGCGCCAGCGGGCACAGCGCCACGGATTGTCGGGGATCTTCGACGAGCTGAAGGAGAAGCTGGAGGAGGTCAAGCGCCTCGAGCGCGAGGGGCTCGAACGGCGGCGTGCGGCGGAGGCGCCGAACGACGCCCTTCGCCAGGCGATGGATCGCCTCGCGCAGGAGCGCACCGCGCGGCTCGACGCTTTGCCGGATGACGTCGGACGAGCGATCCGCGCGCTGAAGGACTACGAGTTCGTCGAGCCGAAGGCCGCGGAGAAGTACCAGGAGCTCCTCAGGCAGCTTCAGGAGCAGGTGCTCGGCTCTTACTTCAAGAACATGCGGGACTCGCTGAAGGACGTGACGCCGGAGAAAATGGAGCGCACGCGGCAGATGATCCGCGACCTGAATCGCGCTCTCCGCGAGCGAATGGAGGGCGGCGAGCCCGACTTCGAGGCGTTCCAGCGCCAGTACCCGGAGCTCGCCGGCAACGCGAAGGACTGGGACGACCTCCTGCGGCAGCTCGCGATGGGCATCGCCGCGATGCGCTCGCTCTGGAACAGCATGTCGAGCGAGATGCGGGACCAGCTCGAGGAGCTGCTCGGTGCGGCGTTCCAGGATCCCTCGCTCCAGGAGGCGATGAACGAGCTCGCCGACACGCTCGGCCAGCTCATGCCGACCGAAGGCTACGAGCACGACCTCATGGGAAACGAGTCGATGTCGCTCGCCGAGGCGCTCGGCCTGATGGACGAGATGAACCGGCTGTCGGACATGGAGGACATCGTGCGTTCGGCCGAGGACCCGAGCGACCTGAGGGATCTCGATCGGGACGATGTCGAGCGTCTTGCGGGGCCGAACGCGCGCCGCTCGCTCGACGAGATCTCGAAGATGAGCGAGCTCCTCGAAGAGGCCGGCCTCATCCGCAAGGACGGCGACCGCTACGAGCTCACCCCGCGAGGCATCCGCAAGATCGGGCAGCGTTCGCTCGAGGAGATCTTCTCGACGCTGAAGAAGGACGCCTTTGGCAGCCACCGCGCGATCGCCCGCGGGCGGGGCGGCGACCCTACGGACGAGGTGAAGACGTACGAGTTCGGCGATCCGTTCCTGCTCGACCTTCCGGGCACGATCCGCAACGCCGTGATCCGCGAGGGCGCCCGGACTCCGGTGCACCTCGCAGCAGAGGATTTCGACGTCTACCGGACCGAGCTGATGACGCAGTCGGCCACCGCCATCCTCGTCGACGTGTCACGCTCGATGCTATTCCGCGGCTGTTTTCTCGCCGCCAAGAAGGTGACGCTGGCCCTCGACTCCCTCATCCGGTCCAGCTTCCCAAAGGATGACCTGTACATCGTCGGCTTCTCGGCCTATGCGACGCAGCTAAAGCCCGCGGACCTGCCGCGGCTCACGTGGAACGAGTACGTCTACGGAACGAACATGCAGCACGCCTTCGAGACCGCGCGCACGCTCCTATCGCGGTCTCGCGGCAAGAACAAGCAGATCGTGCTCATCACCGACGGCGAGCCCACGGCGCACTTCGAGGACGGCCGGGTGCGCTTCGCGTATCCGCCGACGCGCCGGACCTTCGAGGAGACGCTGCGTGAGGTCGTTCGTTGCACGCGCGATGGCATCACCATCAACACGTTCATGCTCGCGCGCGGGCACTACCTCGTGGACTTCGTGAACCAGATGTCGAAGATCAACACCGGACGCGCCTTCTACGTCGAGCCGGAACGGCTCGGCGAGTACGTCCTCGTGGACTACGTCTCCCGCAAGCGCCGTCGCGCCGCGTGATCCCGGGTCGGTCTAGCGGCCCTGGGTGGAGAGCTCGGCCGGCACGCGGCCGCGCGGGCGGGCGACGGCGACGATCCAGCACACCGCCGCGCCGATGAGGGGCCAGTAGAGGATCCCGAGCAGCGCGCCGATGAACCCGAATCCGGCGCCGAGCCTCGCGAGCGACCCCGTATCGGGGCCGAACAGGTTGCCGATCTGCGCGATCCAGCTGCTCAGCGCGCCGACGAAGCCCGTGATGGCGCCCAGCATCGCGGCCTGCGATGTCGAACCACGGTCGACGCGGCGCAGGCGGTCGCTCAGGAATATCCACGCGGCGATCGAGACGGCCCAGCCGAGCCAGCCCAGCACCGGGAGCTGCTCGAACACGGTGATCAGGACGAAGCCGAGCACGCCGAGGAGCAGGGTCACCGCGCGGTCCTCACCGGGCCGCCGGATCCCTGGTCTTGATGAACGCCAGCGTGCGCCGCCAGGCGTCGTCGCACGCTTCACGGTGGTCGGCGGCAGAGCGGTCGAAGAACGAGTGCGGCGCCCCCGCGTAGACCTCGAGGTGGTGGCCGACGTTGTTCTCCTCCAGCGCGGCGCGGAAAGCGTCGATGTCAGACTTCGGGATGCCCGCATCGGCGCCACCGAACAGCCCTAGGACCGGGGCGCGCATGCGCGCGGCGTTCTCCGCGGGCGTCGCTCCGGTCTCCCCCTCGCGCCGGTTCAGGCGGCCGTAAAAACCGATGACCCCGGCGAGCTCCTCCTGCTCAGCCGACGCGTTGAACGCGGCGCGGCCACCCATGCAGAAGCCGAGCACGAACAACCGCTGCGTGTCGGTACCGCCGCGAAGATGGCCGGCCGCCGCGGCGATGTCGGCCTGGATGCCGGCCGACGTCGTCTTGGTGACGTGCGAACGGAAGTCGAAGTCCTCGCCTCGCCGCTCGACTCCCGCGGTGCGCCCGAAATAGTCGAGGGCGATCGCGTTGACGCCGGCTTCGGCGAAGCGTTCGGCGAGCTCCTCGAAGAACGGATGCAGCCCGCGGACGTCGGGGGCGATCACCACGCCGGCCTCTCCCGCCTCCGTTCGTGCGAGGTATCCCCGGAACCGCGTCGCGTCCTCGCTCGTGAGGACGACCGACTCACCCTGGGCGCCGCCCGAGATGGGCAGAAGATCGGCGGGTGGGGACGGCGGCCGTGAACCGATCGGGTGGCACATCTGGCGCGTAATGCTGCCACGCGTGCTCGACGCACGCAGGACGTGCGATCAGGTGCGCAAGTTCGGCCGGCATGGACGAGTTCGGCAGTCAGCAACGGTCAACGCCTCGGGCCAACCAGAGACGCACTCGGCCGTCGGAGCTGCGACGCTAGACTCGCCGCCGATGCCGGACCTGCGTGAGCGTGTTGCCGCACGCTTGGCCCAGATGGCGCCGTACCTCGAGCGGTCGGGCGGCCATGTGGAGCTGGTCGGCATCGAGGACAACATCGCGCGCATCCGCTTCCAGCTCACGCGGCCCGGGCCGAGCCGCCTCGTCGCTTCATTACAGATGAAGAGCGGGATCGAACGGCTGCTGCGCGACGACATCCCGGAGCTGGTCGGCGTCGAGGCAGTAAACCTGCCTCCGTACACGCTCGAGGGCTGGGACCAGGCGGATCACGCCTGCTGACGAGACGCCGGGCGGCGGCGCGCGATGTCGCTTAAAGCCCCGATCGACGTGGTGCTACTCGGGGTGGTGGAGCACGATCCGAGGCGCGCCCGTCATGTCGAACTCGCTCATTCGACCGGGGCCGAGCGCGATGAGGCGCCCGTGCGCGTCGCGCGCAGCTTCGACGAGCGCGGCGACGTCGACGGCTTGACATGACGGACGGAATGCCTCCAGGCGGCGGATGCCCTCCTCGAGGAGCACCGCGGCGCCGTGGTAGTTGCCACGGCTCCAGTGGTGAAATCCGACGCCGACCTGGATGATGCCGTGGTAGAGGTCCCGTACCGGTGCGCGCGTTTCCCGCCAGAGCGTTTCGAGCGTCTCATGCTGCTCGAAGAACCTGCCTTCGTTGAACTGCGCCACCGCTTCGATCAGCGCCGGCGGCGGCGGTTCGGCGCACCGGCCGAGGAGTGGCTCGTTATCGGCGCCGCCTGGAACCCGTTTCGGCGGCCGGGCGGCCTTGCGCTGTCGCGCGCTGGGAGGGTCCGCTACGCGATCACCTTCCGGTAGCGCAGCTCGTCCTCGACCAGCTCGCGCACCGATGGATTCTCGAAACCTGCCGCCAGGTCCTCGGCGCGCTCGGCGAAGGCGACCTTCACGCCTTCGCGAAGGTCGTTCCCCGCGGCCAGGAAGCCGCGCGGGACGGCATAGAACCGCGTGTACTGGTAGTGCCAGATCGGGCCGGTCTTGCCAAGCTGCCGTCCGCTCAGCCGGATGCCGTGGGCGTCCTCGCCGATGACCTCGGTGTGCTTGGCGAGCTCACGCTTCGCGGTCTCACGTGCTTCCGCCGAGGCGTCCGCGGGCAGCGGAAACACGGCGACATCCTGCGCGCTCACGGTCGGATGCGATGGTAACCTGTGCTCCTGCTGGAGGGACCGCGTGAGTGGGCTCCGGACGATTCCCTTTCGAAAGGACGACGACCGATGACCTACATCATCACCGAGCCCTGCGTCGACGTGAAGGACGCCAGCTGCGTCGACGTGTGCCCAGTCGACTGCATCTACACGACCGACGCCGACAACATGTTCTACATCCACCCCGACGAGTGCATCGACTGCGGTGCTTGCGAGTCTGTATGCCCGGTGAGCGCGATCTTCCCCGAGGACGCGGTGCCCGACAAGTGGAAGAACTACGTCGAGATCAACAAGGAGTATTTCAACAAGTAGAAGGCTCTCAGCGCTGTGCTTTTCTCTCGATATCAAGTGATGCGCGACGGCCGCATGGCTGAACACCGGCACGTTGTCGACATGCTCGAACGGATGCAGCAGTTGGCACTGACCCCGGAGCTGATGCGGGCGCATAGCGAGCGGGCCTGGGACGCGCCCTGACGGCGAGCAAGGCGTTCGCGGTAGGCGACTCGGTCGTGGAAGCGAGCTGCGCGGTCGCCATTCTGGTAGCCGTCTTCGTTCACTAAGGCACGCTCGAAAGCCTCGGTCCAGAGGCATGTCCTTGGCCCGGCTGACGGCCCTCGGCCCGCGAGGTTGCCGGTGGCACCCGTGCCCGACCGCACGCCGTCGCCTCCGAGGTCGGCGAGCGCCGGCGCCGCTGCGCTTTCGATCTGCTGGTCCTCCACCCTCGACCGGTGTAGCGCCCCCGCGAGGATCGTCCGCGCCCGACACCTCGAACCTCCGTAAACCTGGGCACTGGAGTTGCCCAGAGCGGGCGCATGGGTATGTTCGCTCGAGATGTCGCAGCAGGCCGCACTTGGCTTGGCGAGGCTGCACCAGCGGGATGCGCTCCTCGACGCTCGCGAGCTTTTCGCCGCGGCCGCGGCGGAGCGTGTGGGACCTGATCTACTGCTCCTTTCGACCTGTCATCGCGTCGAGTGCTACGTCGCGATCCCGCCGGACGTCGACCATGCGACGTGGGTCCGTTCGCGGGTGCTGGGAGGCGCAGATCCCGATGGCTCCTCCATCACCATCGAGACGGATGAGGCTGCGGTGCTGCAGCTCCTACGGGCGGCTATGGGCCTCGACTCCGTCGTCCGCGGCGAAGGGCAGATCCTCGTTCAGCTGCGGGATGCCTACGACCGCGCCCGGGCGTCGGGCGGACTGCACCCTTTGCTCAGCGAAGCGGTCCAGCGCGCGCTGCATCTCGCGCGCGAGGTGCGCTCGGAGACGTCGCTGGGACGCGTCCGCAGATCGGTCGGGTCGCTGGCCGTCGACAGCGTGGTCGCGCTCCTCCCGCGTCCGGCCGCCGCGACGGTCCTCGTCGTCGGCGCGGGCGAGGTGGGAAAGCTCGCCTCGCGTGCGCTCGCGTCGCGGGTCGGCAGCGTACTGATCGCGAATCGCGACGCCGGGCGGGCGCGGCAGGTCGCTGACGCGATCGGCGCGACCGCGCTGGGGCTCGATGACCTCGAACGCGCGCTGCTCGACGCTGACGCGGTCATTTCGGCAGCGGATACGCGGGGGAACGTGCTGACTGTCGAGCGCCTCCAGTCGCGCGTGGCTCGCGGCCCGCTCCTGCTTGTCGATATCGCGGTGCCGCGGAGCGTCGGCGAGGACGCGCGCTCGCTCCCAGGCCTGGTCTACCGGAGCGTCGACCACCTCGACGCCGGAGAGGATCTCGCGCGAGACGTTGACGTCGAGCGCGCCGAGCGAATGTGCGCTGAGGAAGCGCGACGCTTCACCCAGACGCGTCGGGAGCGACTCGCGTCGCCAACCATCGAAGCCCTCCGGGATCGTGCCGAGCGCATCCGGCGCGCACAGCTTGACCGGGCGCTCGCGAAGCTCGGCCACCTCGACGCCCGCGACCGTCGGGTCGTGGAGGCGCTGTCGACCGCGCTGACCGGTGCGCTGCTGCACGGACCGACCGTCGCCCTGCGCGAGGACCCGCTGAAGGAGCGGACCGCGCGCGAACTCTTCGGCCTTGAAGCCTCGTGACAATCGTCCTCGGCACGCGCGGCAGCCTCCTCGCCTTGGCGCAGGCGCGGCTGGTGGCCGATCGGATCGAAGGCGGCGTCGAGATCCGCGCCGTCCGGACCGCGGGCGACCACTCCGACCGACCATTACGGGAGCTCGGTGACGGCGTCTTCGTCACCGGGCTCGAGGACGCGCTGCGCTCCGGCGAGATCGACGTCGCCGTCCACTCGCTCAAGGACGTCCCCACCGAGGAACGGGGCGACCTCACGATCGCCGCCATCCCGCAGCGCGCGGATCCGCGAGACGCGCTGATCACCGGATCCCGCGGCGGCCTCGCGTCCCTGCGCGCCGGCGGAGTCGTGGGCACCTCGAGTCCGCGCCGCGAGGCGTTCTTGCGCGCTCTGCGCCCGGACGCGCTGACGCGCGAGATCCGCGGGAACGTCGGGACGCGCTTGAGCAAGGTCGCCGGCGGCGACTACGACGCGACGATCCTCGCGTGCGCAGGGCTGCGTCGCATTGGCGTGGACGTCGCCGAGGAGGAGATCCTCGACGGCATGGAGTGGCCAGCGGCCCCCGGGCAGGCGGCGCTCGCGGTGCAGTGCCGCACCGACGACCGCGAGCTGCGCTCACGACTGTCCCTGCTAGACCACGAACCCTCCCGGCTCGCCGTGACCGCTGAGCGCGCGCTGCTCCGCTCGCTGGGCGGCAGCTGCGCGATCCCGCTTGGGGCATGGGCCCGGATCGACGGTACCGCCATCGCCATGGATGCCGCGCTTGCGTTTCCGGATGGCGTCGTGCGGGTGAGCGTTCGCGGACCGGATCCGTTCGCGGTCGCGGCGGCGGCCGCGCGCGAGCTCGGCCAGCCCGCGCATGCGTGACCTCGCAGGCCGCGCGGTCATCCTGACGCGAACGGCCCCGGACAACGCGCGTCTGGCGGCTGCGCTCGACGAGCTCGGCGCGGCCGTGATCGAGCTTCCCTGCATCGACATACAGCCCGTCGCGGATGACCGCGACCTGATGCAGACGCTGCGGACACTCCGTACCTGCGACCGCCTGGTGGTCACGAGCCGCGCCGGCGCGCGAGCGGTCGCTGTGGCGCTGCACGGCGAGCCGCTGCGGGCGCCGCTGGCGGTCGTGGGTCCGGCGACCGAACGCGCCGCGCGCGACCTCGGTCTCGCGCCCGACTTCACGCCGAGCCGGGCGGACACTGAGACCCTCGGCCACGAGCTGCCTGTGCCGCAGGGCATGATCGTTCTGGCGCGCTCGGACCGTGCGGCCCCCGGGCTCGTCGCCCGCCTCCGAGAGCGCGGCGCGCAGGTGCGCAACGTCGTCGCGTACCGCACGTCGGTCGCGCCAGCAGCCGTCAACGCCGCCGCTGCGCGGATGGCCTGCGAGCGGGGCGCGGTCGCGGTGCTCGCGTCACCGAGCGCGGTCGAAGGGTTCGCTCACCTGGTCGGGACGGCGGGAGCGCGCTGCGTCCTCGTCGCGATCGGCCCGGCCACGGCCGCGCGCATCAGGCAGGTGTGGAGACGCGAGCCGATCGTGGCGGCGCGACCGGCGGACGACGCGATCCTGGAAACGATCCGCTATTCATTTCCGGCGGTGCCCGTGTGAGCTTCATGAGCAGCGGCGCGCGGGAGGAAGGCGTGAGCGCCGTCGCGATCGTGAAAATTCGTCCCTCCGAGGTGGCCGCATGACCCTCGCGCCCACCCTCGCCGCGCCGGCCCGCCGCGGCCGGCGACTGCGGCGCTCGCCCGCGCTCCGGCGTCTGGTGCGCGAAACGCGCCTGGACCCGGCGATGCTCGTGCTGCCGCTGTTCGTCGATGCGCGCCTCGACGCGCCCGCTCCGATCGCCTCACTCCGCGGGCACGTCCGATGGCCGGTCGCGCAGGTCGCAGACGTCGCGCGGCGGGCGGCGGCCGCACGCATTGGCGGGCTGCTGCTCTTCGGCCTTCCGGCCGACAAGGACGAGGAAGGGAGCGCCGCGGCCGACCCGCTCGGTCCGGTACCGATGGCTCTTCGCGCCATCCGCGCGAGCGGCGCCGATCTCGCGCTCATCGGCGACGTGTGTCTCTGCGAATACACCTCACACGGACACTGCGGACTGCTCCGGGCCGACGGCGCGATCGACAACGACCGCACGCTCCCCGCCCTCGCTGCGGCCGCCCGCGAGTACGCCGCGGCCGGAGCCGATGTCATCGCGCCTTCCGACATGATGGATGGACGCGTCGCCGCCATCCGCCGCGAGCTCGACGATGCCGGGCATGTGGAGACGGCGATCCTGTCGTACGCCGCGAAGTACGCGTCCGCGTTCTACGGCCCCTTCCGCGACGCCGCCGAGTGCGCGCCCCGATCCGGCGACCGCGCCGGATACCAGCTCGATCCCGCGAACAAGAGGGAGGCGCGTCTGGAGCTCGAGGCGGACGCGAGCGAAGGGGCGGACATGCTCATGGTGAAGCCCGCCGGTCCCTACCTCGATGTCATAGCCGCGGCGCGCTCGCGTTCCGACCTTCCGCTCGCCGCGTACCAGGTCAGTGGGGAGTTCGCGTCGCTCGTGGCGGCGTCGGAGCGCGGATGGATCGACCTCCGGCGAGCTGCGCTCGAGTCGCTCCTCGGGATCGCGCGCGCGGGAGCCGACGTGATCATCACCTACTTCGCGCTCGAGGCCGCGGCATGGCTGTCGGAGGAAGCCGGATGACCGCGCTCGGCGAGGGCACCCGCGGCCACACCGGCGCGAGCGGCGGCCGCGTCCTCACGGCGCAGGAGGAGCCGGCCGCCGAGGACCGGCTGATCGATCGCGCCGCGAGGCTGATGCCGGGGGGCGTCTCGAGCCCGGTGCGCGCCTACCGCGCGGTGGGCGGAGAGCCGCCCTTCATCGCGCGCGGCGAAGGCGCCCGTGTATGGGACACGACGGGCCGCCAGTACATCGACCTGGTGTGCTCGTGGGGCCCGCTTATCGCCGGGCACGCGCACCCGGCGGTCGTGGAGGCGATCGAGCGGCAGGCACGCCTCGGCACAAGCTATGGCGCCACCTCGCCGATGGAGGTCGAGTTGGCCGAGGCGATCACCGCTTCGCTCCCGGCCGTGGAGATGATCCGGTTCGTGTCGTCGGGGACCGAGGCCGCGATGAGCGCGGTGCGCCTGGCGCGCGCGTTCACCGGACGCGACAAGATCGTGAAGTTCGCCGGCTGCTATCACGGGCACTCGGACGCGCTGCTGGCGAAGGCGGGTTCCGGAGTCGCCACTCTCGGCCTGCCGGACTCCGCCGGCGTGACCGCCGGGACGGCGCGCGACACGCTGACGGTCGCGTTCAACGATCTCGCGGCGGCCCGCTCGCTGGCCCGTGAGGTCGCCCTCGCGGCGATCCTCGTCGAGCCGTACGCCGGGAACATTGGGTGCGTGCCGCCCGAGCCCGGGTTCCTTCAGGGACTGCGCGAGATCTGCGACGAGACCGGGGCGCTGCTCGTCTTCGACGAGGTCATCACCGGCTTCCGGCTGGCCCGCGGGGGAGCGCAGGAACTTGAGGGGATCCGGCCGGACATCACCTGCCTGGGCAAGGTGATCGGCGGCGGTCTCCCGGTCGGCGCATACGGCGCATCGCGGCCGCTCATGTCGCGCGTCGCCCCGCTCGGCGCGATGTACCAGGCCGGGACGCTCTCCGGCAACCCGCTCGCGATGGCCGCCGGACTCGCCACGCTGTCTTTGCTCGATGCGCCCGCGTACGCGGCGCTCGAGCGAAGCGGTGCGCTCCTCGAGCGCGGCCTCGCCGGCGCCCTGCTCGCGTCCGGGCTCGAAGGCTGCGTACAGCGCGCCGGCTCGCTGCTCACGCTCTTCTTCGCGCGCGGACCGATCCGGAACGACGTCGATGCGGCGCGCGCGGACCGCGGCACCTTCGCCGCGTTCCACCGGGCGATGCTCGTCCGCGGCGTCATGCTGCCGCCCTCGCCGCTCGAGTGCTGGTTCGTCTCCCTCGCGCACGACGACGCCGTCATCGACGATGTGGTCGGGGCGGCGAACGATTCCCTGAAGGAGATCGCCCGATGAACGAGATGTACCGCTTTCTCACCGTCGCCGTCGCGAGCGAGTGGCGCCGCCTCGATCTCGGCGAGCGTGGGGCGCAGAAGCGCGAGTTCGCCGAGGCGCTGGAGCGATGCGGCTCCGCCGCGCACGCGTATTCGCTCGTGGGCACCCGCAGCGATGCGGACCTGATGCTCTGGATCGTCGGTGACGACGCGCGCGCGCTCCAGCAGGCGGAGGCGCGGCTTGCCGGAACGGCGCTCTGGACATTCAGCACCCGGCCGCACGGCTACCTCGCCGCTCGCCGCAAGTCGCAATACCTCGGCGAACACGGCCACGCCGGAAGCGAGCACGGCCGGGCGACGGCCGGTCCGGTCGGAGACAAGCGCTACCTCGTCGTGTACCCGATGACGAAGAAGCGCTCGTGGTACGCGCTGCCGCTCGAAGAGCGGACGCGGATCATGGCCGCGCACTTCGCGACCGGTCACCGGTACCCGGAGATCAGGATCCACACCGGCTACAGCTTCGGGATCGATGACCACGAGTTCGTGGTCGCGTTCGAGGCCCCCGACCCTCGCCAGTTCCTGGCGCTGGTGGCAGATCTGCGCGAGACGGAGTCGTCGTCATTTACCGAGCGGGAGACTCCGATCTTCGTCGGCGAGGCGATGCCATGCCGCGAGGCGCTCGACCTCATCGACGGGGTCGCCGTCCGCCAGGCGGCGCTCGCCTGAACGCGCCGCTCCTCGTTCGCGCTTGCCGGCGCGAGCCCGTCGAGCGCACGCCGGTGTGGTTCATGCGCCAGGCCGGCCGCTGCCTCGCGGAATACCGATCGCTGCGGGAGCGCTACGGGATCCTCGAGATGGCGCGCACGCCGGAGCTGTGCGCACGCGTCACTCGCATGCCCGTCGACCGCCTGGGCGTCGACGGCGCGGTGCTGTACGCCGACATCATGCTGCCGCTCGATGGGATGGGCATACCGTTCCACATCGAGCCCGATGTCGGGCCGATCGTCGAGCGACCGATCCGTTCGGACGCCGACGTCGGCGCGATCCGGGTCGTCGAGGCGGCGGAGGCGACGCCGTACCTCTTCGAGACCATCCGCGCGCTGCGCCGCGAACTCCCGGCTGAGATCGCGCTGATCGGCTTCGCCGGGGCGCCGTTCACGCTCGCGTCCTATCTCATCGAGGGCAGGCCGTCGCGCGATCACGCGCTGACGAAGATGATGCTGCTCGGTGAGCCGGACCTCTGGGCGCGCCTGATGCGCACGCTCGTCGAGGTGCTCGCGCGCTACCTGGTAGCTCAGGTCGAAGCGGGCGTCGAGGTCATCCAGCTCTTCGATTCCTGGGCCGGCGCGCTCACGACGACCGACTACGAGACCAGCGTCCTCCCGCACAGCCGCGCGATCTTCGACCGGCTGGCGAATGCCGGTGTTCCGCGCATCCACTTCGCGACGGGCAATCCCATGCTCACGCCGCTCCTCGCCGCCGCCGGCGCCGACGTCGTCAGCGTCGACTGGCGGCAGCCGCTGGATGCCGCGTGGTCAGCCGTCGGCCCCGATCTCGCCATCCAGGGCAATCTCGACCCGGCGGCGTGTCTTTTGCCGTTCCCGGTGGCAGCGCGTGCCGCACGCGAAGTCCTGCGGCGCGCCGGAGGGCGGCCCGGGCACGTCTTCAACCTGGGCCACGGCGTCCTGCCGGGCACCGACGCGGACGTGCTCGCGCGGCTGACGGAGCTCGTCCGTGAGGAGTCGGCCGAGCCGGTCGCGGCATGACGGTGGGCGTGGCGCTCATGACGTACGGGGCGCCGGACGGCCACGAGGACCTCCCCGCGTACCTGGCGCGCGTGCGCGGCGGAAAGGCACCGCCGGACGAGCTCACCAGCGAGATGCGCCGCCGCTACGACGTCATCGGAGGATCGCCGCTCATCGCGATCACCCGCTCGCAGGCCGCGTGTCTCGAGCGCGAACTCGGCCCCTCCCATCGCGTCGTGGCCGGCATGCGCTTCTCCGATCCCTCCATCGACGCGGGCATCGCCCAGCTCGCCGCGGTCGGCTGCGACCGCGTCGTCGGAATCTGCCTGTCGCCGCAATGGTCGCCCCTGCTCATGGGCGGGTACGAACGAGAACTCAGTGCCGCCATCGCCGCGCACGCTCCCGGGATGCCGCACGTGATGGTGCACGCATGGCACCGCACGCCCGAACTGATCGAGGCGCTCGCCGGGAACGTCGCGACCGCGCTCGCGAGCCTGCCTCCAGACGTGCCCGTGCTGCTCACCGCGCACAGCCTTCCGCGGAGGGTGTTCGAGGCGGAGCCCGACTACATCGGCCAGCTGCGCGAGACGGGAAAACAGGTCGCCGCACGTGCGAAGCTACCCTCGCATCGCTGGAGCTGGGCCTACCAGAGCGCCGGCCACACCGCCGAGGAGTGGCTCCGGCCCGACCTCAAGGAGTTGTTCCCTGCGATCGCCGCGGCCGGACACCGGGACGTGCTGGTCGCGCCGGTGCAGTTCCTCGCGGACCACCTCGAGGTGCTCTACGACCTCGATGTCGAGGCTGCGGCCGCGGCCGCCGACCTGGGGCTCGCATTCGCCCGGACCGCGTCGCTCAACGACGACCCAGCTTTTTGCGCCACGCTCGCCTCGGTGGTCCTCGCCCAATCCT
>JBHEML010000017.1:32290-32641 GCA_046262615.1 Candidatus Limnocylindria bacterium
CCGCCGCAACGGAGTGAGCTGTCAGATCCCGCTCCTGGACCTCGTACGGCAGCGCTGGCAACTCGGGCTGAGGCCCCGTCCGCTCTGAGGACGACCAGCACTACATGCCGGCTCGCCTTCCTCGACGGCCCAGGGGAAGAGATGCTGGACTGCCCGGTATCCCGTCGCCGCGGTGTTCGCGCTGAAGCGCTCGACGTGCTCGGCACCGAAGCTCTCGACGTGCTCGCGTTGCGCGTGCGCCGCGACGGTCGGCGGCCCGGCGCTTCTCGGGTAGGCGAGGAAACCATCGACGCCGACTGAGTAGCCGTAGATCGCGGGGCGAGCGGTTCCGCGCGCCCCGCGATCTACGGC
>JBHEML010000018.1:0-31750 GCA_046262615.1 Candidatus Limnocylindria bacterium
CTGCGGAGCGTGCGGCAGGACGTCGTCGCGCACGGCGCCGGCGATCAGTTTGGCCCCGCGCACGACACGACCGACGGTCGCCTCAGGGTGGGTGACCGCGCGCGCCGCCTCGCGCAGCGCGCCGCCCGCGCTTCAGGGCAGCCGCGCCGCCGCGGTGCCTGCCCTGGCTGCCGCCGCGGTGGTGCTCGGCATGGCGGTACGGTCGCGCGCCGTCGCCCTGACGGACTTTCCACTGAACGATGGAGGGATGTTCTACGCCGCGATCCAGGACATCCAGCGCGCGCACTACGGCCTGCCCACGGAGCTCTCCTACAACGGCGGCATCCCGTTCGTCTACCCGCCCCTCGCGTTCTACGTGGCCGCCGCGGTGGCCGACGTCGGGGGCGTCATGCCGACCGAGGCGCTGCGCTTCCTGCCACTCGCGTTCAACGCGATCGGCCTGGCCGCGTTCATCCCGGTCGCGAGCGGGCTCCTTTCGGACGCGAGGTCGCGAACGATCGCCCTCTTCGCCTTCGCGCTTTTCCCTTCCGGCTTCGTCTGGCTGGTCATGGGCGGTGGGCTCACGCGCTCTCTCGGGTTTCTGTTCGCGGTCGCCGCTCTCGGTTCGCTCCGGTCCTTCCTTGGATCGCCGCGTCCCTCGACAGGCGCCGGGACGGCGGTCCTCTCGGCGCTGACCCTCGTCAGCCATATCGAGATGGCGTGGTTCCTCGCTTTCAGCTCCGGGCTTCTCGTCGTCGCGCATGGGCGGTCCGCGGCCGCCGCGCGTGGCGTCGTCGCGATCGGTGGCGCCGCCCTGGTCCTGGCCGCGCCGTGGTGGGCCGTTGCCCTGGCACGGCACGGTCCGGGGCCTTTCCTTGCGGCCGCCACCACGGGCGCCCTGTCGGATCCGGTCCAGCAGCTCCTGCGCTTCCGCGAGACGGCGGAACCGTATTTCCCGCTCCTCGCGGGGCTCTCCATCCTCGGCATGGCCGTCTGCGTCGCTCGCCGCGACTTCCTGCTGCCTGCCTGGGTCGCGGCAGCCGGCCTCCTCGACTCGCGGTCGTTCGGCGCCGTCGCGACCGTGCCCATGGCGCTGTTGGTGGCGCACGGGGTCACCGGGGTCGTCGTTCCCTTCATCCGCGACCGCCGCACCGTCGCATTGCTCGCCGCGGCCGCGGTGACGTATGCGTCCGCGGGTGCGCTGGCCGCCGAGCCCGATCTTCTGCGTCCGCTCACGCCCGGAGAGCGGGACGCGATGTCATGGGTCGCGCGGAACACGCGGGCCGACAGCCGCGTGCTGGTCGTGAGCGAGGCGTTCTGGGCGAGCGACCGCGCGAGCGAGTGGCTCCCCGCGCTGAGCGGCCGGCGCAGCGTCGCCACTGTCCAGGGGACCGAGTGGCTGCCCTCGCGCGCGTTCTGGAAGCAGCTGGACCGGTTCGATCTCGCGCAGGAATGTGGCTCGCAGGGAGGCGACTGCCTCGAGCGCTGGGCCGCGAGCAGCGGGACGTCCTTCGATCTCGCCTTCATCCCAAAGGCCCGTCTCGGCGACCGCGCCGACGGCTCGACGGTGTGGTGCTGCTCGGCGCTGCGCGCCGCTCTCCGGAGCGACCCGCGGTACGAGCTGATCTACGACGCCGCGGGCGCCACGATCTTCGCACGCCGCTCGTGACCGGCGCCCCGCGGGTCGCCGTCGTTGGCGCGGGCATCACCGGACTCGTGGCCGCGTTCGAGCTCGCGAGCCGCGGCGCGCAAGTCGAGGTCTTCGAGCGATGGCCCGATGTCGGAGGCCAGGCGAGCGCCTTCGACATCGGAGGCGGGCTGTGGCTCGAGCGCTACTACCACCACCTCTTCGAGAGCGACACCGAGATGGCCGCGCTCCACGAGCGGTTCCTCCCGGGAGAGCTGGAATGGCATCGCTCGTCCGTGGGCATGTTCGTCGGCGGCCGCGTCCGGCCGTTCACGACACCGCTGGACCTTGCTCGCTATGGCGCGATCCCCGCGGCCGACCGCGTGCGCCTCGGCCTCGCCGTCGTGCGCCTCACCCGCAGGACCGACTGGCAAGCCATGGACGACGTGCCGGCGCTCGAGTGGCTTCGCCGGAACTGCGGCGACCGCGCCGTCGAGGCGGTGTGGTCTCCGCTGCTACTCGGCAAGTTCGGGGAGGAGGCCGAGGCGGTGCCACTGGCGTGGCTGTGGTCGAAGCTTCAGCTCCGCCGAAGGCTCGATGGCTCGGGCGGACGCAGAGAGCTCCTTGGATATCCCCGCCATTCGTTCCAGCGCATCGCGATGGTCCTCGCGGACGAAGTGCGCCGACTCGGCGGGCAGGTCCACGTCGACCGCACTATCGTCGGCGTCGAGGCGGCCGACGGTCGCCACTTGTTGCGGTGGGCACCACCGGGCGCGTATCGCCTCCCCTTCGAGCTGGCGGGTCCGCCGGCGGAGGGAAGCGCTTCGGCGGACATCGTTCTCTTCACGACCCCCACCGACGTGACGCGTCGGCTCGTGAGCTGGCCATCGTCGTACGACCGTGCCCTCGCGGAGCGCAGGTATCGCGCGGCTGTCGTGCTCCTGGTCGAGCTGCGGAAGCGCTTCGGCACGATGTACTGGACCAACATCGCCGAACCCGACATGCCGTTCCTCGGGCTCATCGAGCACACGAACCTCGTGCCCGCGGGCCGATACGCGGCGCACTACCTGTACGTCGCCAACTACGTCGCGCAGGATTCGCGGCTCCTGCGGATGACGACCGCCGAGCTCCTGGGGCATTGTTTCCCCGGTCTCCAGCGGGTATCACCGCGCTTCGCCTACGAAGACATCATGCGTTGCTGGTCCTTCAAGGAGCCTGCGGCGCAGCCCATACCGCGCGTCGGGAACCGCCACCGTCTACTTCCCATGCGAACGCCGGTCCGCGGATTGTTCATCGGCAACACGACACAGATCTATCCCGAGGACCGCGGGACCAACTACAGCGTGCGTCTCGGGCGCGAGGCCGCGGCCACGATCTGGGAGGAGCTGCAGTCCTTCACCGCGAGGCTCAGCTACTCGATCCGCAGGACCACCGGTGCGTCGCCCCAGAGCCGCTCCAGCCGGTAGAGCTGGCGCTCCTCGGGAACGAACACGTGGACGATGACGTCGCCGAGATCGATGAGGACCCACCTGCCGGCCGTGCGGCCCTCGAGCCCGAACGGAGCGCGACCGGCAGCCTTCGCCTGCTCAACGACCCCGTCGGCGATGCCCTGCACCTGTCGCTCGCTCCGTCCGCTGCAGATGACGAAGAGATCGGCGATGGTGGTGACCTCGGACACGTTCAGCACGACGATGTCCTCGGCCTTCCTGTCGGTCGCCGCCTCCACCACGAGATCTGCGAGCGCGCGCGGACTCAGATCTTCCGAGACCGGTGATCCGTCGCGCGATACAGGCCGCGCTCCTCGATGTACATCCAAGCCGGGTCCGGAACAAGGTAGCGCAGCGACCGGCCCCGGGACGCGCGCGCGCGGAGCTCGCGCGCGCTGATGTCGAGTCGCGGCGCGTCGAAGCGCAGGAACGGCAGCCCCGACGCCGGGGCGGGCGCGCCCGGGCGATCCGCGACAAGGAGCGTCGCGAGGGATCGGATCCTGTCCGGCTCGCGCCAGCGGTCGAAATCCGCGAGCGCATCGGTCCCGAGGATGAGGAACAGCTCGCCCTGGTCGCGCAGCGATTCCAGCGTGGCCAGGGTGAATGACGGTCCGGGCCGCTCGAGCTCGACCGCGGATACCCGGAAGCGCGGCTCGTCGGCGGTGACGCGCCTCAGCATCTCGAGCCGCTCAGCGCCTCGTGCCACCGGTGGGGAATCCTTGAGCGGCGAGTGCCGCGCGGGAACGAACGTGACGACGTCGACCGTCCCTTCATCGATGGCTGCCCGCGCGATCGCGAGGTGTCCCACGTGTAGCGGGTCGAACGTCCCGCCGAACACTCCCATGCGCGGGCTCACCGGTCGCCCGTCTCCCGCCACTCGAGCTCGAGCTCGCCGACGCGCACGGTGTCGCCCTCGCGAGCTCCCTCATCGCGGAGCGCGCGCTCGACGCCGCTGCGCGCGAGCAGCCGTTGGAAATAGGCCGACGCGTCGGGGCTCTGCCAATCGAGCCCGGCGGCGAGTCGCTCGATTCGGTCGCCGCGGACGCGGTACCCATCGCCCTCGCGGCTGACGCTCCAATCGCGGCCGCTTCGCGCGAAGGCGATGCGCCGCTCGCCCGCGGACGTAGGGACTGCCCTTCCTCGCGGCGGGCACAGCGCGAAGACGTGCCGCAGCAGATCCGGCACGCCCGACCCGGTCGCGGCCGAGATCGCGACGGCCTCGTGCCCGCCCACTGCGAGCGCGGCGGCGATGCCCGCCGCCGCGTCGCGCGCCGCCGGCAGGTCGCACTTGTTGAGGGCGAAGAGCCGCGTCCGTCCGGCCAGGCCGGCCCCGTAGGCGGCGATCTCCCCTTCCACGATCCCCACGTCCGCAAGGGGATCTGCCGTCGACGCGTCGACGACATGAACGATGAGGCGCGTTCGCTCGAGGTGGCGGAGGAATTCCTCGCCGAGGCCGGCACCGGAATGCGCTCCGGCGATCAGCCCTGGGATGTCCGCGATGACGAGCTCGCGATCGTCGAGCCGCGCCACGCCGAGGTTGGGTACGAGGGTGGTGAACGGATAGTCGGCGATCTTCGGCCGCGCACGCGTGAGGGCGGCAAGGAGCGTGGACTTCCCGGCGTTGGGCAGCCCCGCGAGCCCGACATCCGCCACGAGCTTGAGCTCCAGCTCGAGCTCCCGCCTTTCGCCAGCCTGGCCGTCCTCGGCGATGCGCGGCACGCGGCGGACGCTCGAGACGAAGCGAACGTTGCCACGGCCGCCCCTTCCGCCGCGCGCGACGACCGCCTCGTCACCCGGGGTCACGAGGTCGGCGATGGTCTCTTCGGTCTCGCGGTCGCGGACCAGCGTGCCGGGAGGGATCCCGACCACGAGATCGGCCCCCGCCCGGCCCGTGCGCTTCTTTCCCGCGCCCGCCTGCCCGTCGCCCGCAGCGTGCGTCCGCCGGTACTGGAACGCCCCGAGCGTCGTGAGCTCGGGGTCGACGCGGAGCACCACGTCCCCGCCGGCACCGCCGTCACCGCCGTCGGGGCCGCCTCGCGGCACGTGCGCTTCTCGGCGGAACGAGATCACGCCCCGTCCGCCGTCGCCCGCCCTCACGGTCACGCGTGCGCGGTCGAGGAACACCTCAGGCCACCCCCGCCGCGATGCGTACCGCCGGCAGCTCGGCGGCGATCCGCGCCACCGCTGCGGCGACCCCGTCCGCATGCTGTCGTGGCCGCCGCGGCCCGGATGCGCGCCCAGGATCCGCGGGCAGGTCGGCGAGCAGCACGGCGCTGCCTTTGGGGAGCGAACCGGCCAGCGCGATCAGCGCGTCCGTCTCTGCCGGGCGGTCGAAGAGCCCCGGGAGGACCAGCGCCTCGATCGTGACGTGCGCTCCCGCCTCGCTGGCGACGCGCAGCGACGCCACGACGTCCGCCCAGCGGTAGCCCATCGGGCCGTGGAACCATTCGTAGGTGGCGGGCTGGGCCGACGCCAGCCGCACGCTGAGCGCGGACAGCCCCGCCGCACAGGCCCTGAACAGCGCCGTGGCGACCGAGGCGTTGGAGCGCAGCGTCAGGCCGGCGTCGGGCCGCTCGCGGCGCACCGTCCCGACCGCCTCTTCCAGCGCCCGCACCGCGAGGAGCGGCTCGCCGTCGCACGCGCCGCCGAACGTAACGCCACCGGCTCCTGACGCCAGGAAGGCGAGCGCCAGCTCCGCGATATCGTCCGATGTCGCCACCAGCGCCCGTCGGCCAGTCCGGCAGGCCTGGTGACCGAGCGCGACCCCCGGCGGTGGCGACTCGTTTCGGTCGCCGGTCACGGGAATGATCCGCTCGCCAGCCGCGAACGCCCCGCGTCCCCGGGGACAGCCATCCTGGCGAGCGCAGCGGGCGAGGTGGCGGAGCGCCGTGTTGGACGGGTGGGCGCGGAGCGCGTCACTGATGCGCTTCGCCAGGTCCGCTTCGTCGACCGGAGGCGCCGGCGCCACGGCGCCGATGCGGATCGCGGCGACGACGAGCGAGCCGCTCTCATCAGCCCCGACCGCCGCGTAGGGTGCTGGCGGCAAGGGAGCAGTTGAGGAGGGCTCCGTGTACGCCGGCAGGGCCGTGCGCAGCACGCCCTCGGGTAAGACCGCGCCGACCGCCCAGCGACCTGGGCCGAGCACGTGACGCCGGCCGCGGCGGTCGAAGGCCACGGCCTCGCGGTCCGGAAGCGGCAGGAGCGCGGCATCGGCGGGAAGCGGGATCGCCGCCGCCATCGGCGCGTCGCTGGCTCCGTCCCGCACCGCGGCGGCGTAATCAGCCGACACGAAGACGCGCCCCGAACGATCGCTGTGCACGGCCGCATACATGGCGGCGAGCATACGAAGAAGGCGCGGCCGCGACGCCGCGCGACGCTAGTAGCTGGTGACGCTCGGGCAGCTCACGAAGGTGCTGCCGAGCTTGCACTCCCAGTGGACGTGCGGGCCGGTCGTGACGCCGCTCAGGCCGATCGCCGCGATGGTCTGCCCGCGGGCGACGTACTGGCCGACGCCGACGTACACCGCGCTCGTGTGGTAGTCGCAGACCTCGAGGCTGCCCGATCGCACGCAGACGCGCAGCCCGCCGACGGCGACCCACCCGGCGGCGCTGACCACGCCGTCGATCGACGACGCGATCCCCGTTCCATACGGCGCCGCGACGTCCGTGCCGGTGTGGCCGTACCAGAAGACCTGCGTGACGACGCCGGCGACCGGCCAGCCGATCGCGCCGCCCCGGCTGACAGGCGGTGCCGCCGGGCGCGCCGCGGCGGGAGCCGGCGATGCGTCGCTTCGCGCGATCACCGACGACGGGGCTTCGGGCTCGCGCTCCACCGTCTGCCAGATGACCGCGGGTAGCGCCGCGCCGCGTATGAAGATCAGCTGGCCGGGCGCGAAGTGCTCCGGCTCGAAGTAGAGCCGGTTGTATTCCATGATCACGCTCGCCGGGACCCGAAAACGCTCCGCCAGCCCCGCGACGGTATCTCCTGCCGTGACCGTGTAGAGCGCGCCCTCCGAGGGCGGGATCCTGATGCTCCTGCCGCGCGGAAGGTTCTGCGCGTCGGTGATGCCGTTCGCGAAGGCGATCGCCTCGGCGGAGATGCCGAAGTAGTTGGAGAGCGACGCGAGCGTGTCGTTCGACGAAAGCCTGTATTCAGTGATCGGCGCCGCGTCCTGGCTCACCACGGTGGAGGCGTTGCGTTCGGCGCTGATGGTCAGGCCGCGCCCCTGCGTCTGCGCCCGGACGACCTCCGTCGCCGGCGCCAGGGCCGCGGTGACCGGCACCGGGCTCGTGCCGGAAGCCGAGGGCGACGCGAACGGGAGGGCCACGACGATCGCCGCCACGGCGCCGTTCGCCAGCGTTCGCCAGGCGTTGCGGCGCAGTCCGGCGACCAGTCGCACCAGGCGCGAGGGCGGTGGGGCAGGGTGCTCCCCCGCTGTGCGGTCTTCCGTGCCGAAAGCACGTGCGGAGATGGGCGCGCGGGTGCGACTTGAGGCGATCGCCAAAACCCTGCCGGCCTCCCCATGCGTTCGCGGCCGTTCGTGCGGCGCGCAGCCACACGGCGACCTGCAATTTCGCGTCCCCCGGCAGCTCGCACCCACTCCCACCCGTCATCTCGCCGCGGTCCGCGCGCCGGGCGCCGGAGGACTGGCGGACGGTACGACGCCCTCGCGAGGCGTGTCAAGAAAAGCGGTCAACCCAGCGCCGTCTGGTCGCACGCGCATGCAACGTGCGTTTGCCGAGGTCATCCGCGCTCCCTACGCTGTGCGCGTGCCCGACTACAACCTGTCCTACGTGTACGTGTTCGCCTTTTTCGTGGTCGGGGCGGGTTTCGTCACCGTGCTCCTGCTGGTATCCAGATTCATCGCTCCACGCAAGCCGACGAGCGAAAAGCTCCGAACGTATGAATCGGGCGAGGAGCCGGTCGGCCAGGCGTGGGGACGGTATCCGACCCACTTCTACGTCTTCGCGCTGCTCTTCGTCGTGTTCGACGTCGAGGTCATCTTTCTCTTTCCGTGGGCGGTCCTGTTCCGCACGCTCGGTTGGTACGGGCTGATCGAGATGGCGGTGTTCATCGCGATCCTCGTCGTCGGCCTCCTCTACGCGTGGAGGAAGGAGGCGCTGCGCTGGTACTGAGCAGCCCTCGCCCGACCATCGACCTCGCCGGGGTGGCCCGCGAGCTCCGGCGGCGCGTGGCCGAGCGCGCGCGCGTCTCGGTCCTGCACGACCAGGTCATGCTCGACGTGCCGGCGGAACACCTCGTCGACGTCGCCCGGCTCGTCCGCGACGAGGAGCCGTCGCGCTGCGACTACTACGCCGTGAATGCCGGCGTCGACCTGGGCAGCGAGATGCGGTCCCTCACGTTCGTGCGGGGCACGCGAACGAAGGTGTTCGTCGTGCTGCGTACCGCGTGCACCGAGCTCGACCCTCACATCCCCTCGCTCGCCGACGTGTGGGAGGGAGCGAACTGGTGCGAGCGCGAGACATACGACATGTTCGGCATCGTCTTCGACGGCCATCCCGATATGCGGCGCATCTTCCTGGAGGAGTCGTTCCCCGGCCATCCGCTGCGCCGGTCGTTCAAGCCGCCGCGCAGCGACGCGCGCGGAGGCTGAGCGGGTGCACAACAGCAGGACCGGACGGCGGCCATGCCCGTAGGTCCGTTCGGCATCGACCCGACGATCTGGGCGGTGCTGCGCCTGGTGATCGCGGCGCTCGTCGTCATCTTCCTCGTGCTCAACGGCGCGCTCGCGCAGATCTACCTCGAGCGCAAGATCCAGGCGGTCATCCAGGACCGTCTCGGACCGATGCACACCGGACCGTTCGGGCTGCTCCAGACCTTCGCGGACGCGATCAAGCTCATCGCCAAGGAGGACGTGCGCGCGCGCCTGACGGACGCCTCGTTCTTCGTCGCGGCCCCGGCCCTCGTATTCAGTCCCATGTTCGCCTCCTTCGTGGTCCTCCCGTTCGCCTCGGATTTCGTCGGGGCGAACCTCAACATCGGGCTCCTGTACCTGACCACCCTCGGCTCGATGACGGTCCTCGGGATCGTCATCGCCGGCTGGGCATCGAACAACAAGTACTCGCTGATGGGCGGACTGCGCTCGGCCGCCCAGCTGATCTCGTACGAGGTGCCGCAGATCCTCGCGCTCGTGACTGTCGTGCTCGTCGTCGGATCCCTCTCGATGATCGACATCACGAATTCGCAACCCGGACTGCTGGTGAATTTCCTGATCCTCCCATTCGCCTTCGTCACCTACTTCATCGCCGCGCTGGCCGAGACGAACCGCGCGCCTTTCGACCTGCCGGAGGCAGAGTCGGAGCTCGTTGCGGGATTCCTCACCGAGTACTCGGGGATGCGCTGGGGGGTCTTCTTCGTCGCCGAATACGGCGAGGTCACCGTCGTGTGCGCGATCATGACCACGCTCTGGTTCGGAGGATGGCACGGGCCGGGGGTGGACGCGCTCCCGTGGCTCGGCATCTTCTGGTTCACGCTGAAGACCTACTTCTTCGTGCTGGTCTTCATGTGGGTCCGTGCGACGCTTCCCCGGCTTCGCATCGACCAGCTCATGAGTTTCTGCTGGAAGATCCTCATTCCACTCGCGCTGGTGAACATCATGGGCACCGCGATGCTCGTGCTGGCCTTCCCGGGCAATCTGCTGCCGGTCGCGATCGTGAACTGGGCTCTACTCGCGGGGCTGATCCTCGGGCTGCCCGTGGTGCAGCGCCGCCGCCTCCGGGCGCTTCGCGGGCGCGTCGACGCACGCGCGCTGCGAGGCCTTCCCACGTAGTGCGCCCACACCCGGCGACGCGGCGCTGACGGCCGTGTTCGACGTCATCGAGCCGATCCTCTTCACGGTCCTCTCCATCGCGCTGATCGGTGCCGGCGCGGCCGTTGTGCTGCTGCGCCGGATCACCTCCGGGGCGCTCCTCATGGCGTTCAGCTTCCTTTGCGTCGCGGGCATGTTCGTGCTGCTCGGCGCAGAGACGATCGCCGCGTTCCAGGTGCTCATCTACGTGGGTGCCATCACCGTGCTCATCCTCTACGGCGTGATGTTCACGCCGCAGTCGCCGCGCAGCTACCCGCTGTTCTTTCAGCGCCAGACGCCGGTGGCTGCCGTGTTCGTGGCCCTGATGGCCGTGCCCGTCGTCCTGATCGCGGCACTATCGTTCCGCGACGTGGGATCGCCCGCCCCTGGCGGCGGCGACCTGGTCCCGCTCGCCACGAGCCTCTTCGGCCCATTCGCGTTCCCCTTCGAGGTCGCCTCGGTGCTGCTTCTGGCCGCGCTGATCGGCGCGATCGCCCTTGTCAGGCGGGAGGATCCCACCGACGTCGACGAGTTCGGACAGGAGCGGCTGTGACGCACGTTCCTCTCGGGGCCTTCATCGCGGTGTCCGCGATGCTGTTCTTCATCGGCTGCGCCGGCGTGCTCGTTCGGCGCAACGCCGTCGTGATCCTCATGTGCGTCGAGCTGATGCTGAACGCGGCGAACCTCGCGCTCGTCGCCTTCTCCCGGCGGCTGCCGTCCCCGGACCAGCGCGGCAGCGTGTTCGTGACGTTCGTCTTCGTGATCGCGGCCGCTGAGGTCGCGGTTGGGCTCGCGATCGTGCTCGCCGCCTATCGCAACCGTCCGAGCGTCGACGTCGACGAAGCGCGCGCGATGCGCGGCTAGGTTCCCGATGAGCTTCATCGACCTCGTCTGGCTCATCCCGGCCTTGCCGCTCGCCGCCTTCCTGGTCAATGGCATCTTCGGCCGGCGCTATCTCGGACGGGCCACCGGGACGATCGCCTCGGTGGCCGTCGCGGGGTCCGCTGTGCTCGCCCTCCGCGTCTTCGCCGAGGTGGCGGGCGGCCATGCGCGAACGATCGTGCCGCTCTACGAGTGGATCGGCGTCGGGGACTTCCACGTGGACGTCGCGGCGCTCGTCGACCCGCTTTCCGCGACCATGCTCATCGTCGTCACCGTCGTCTCGCTACTGGTGCACGTGTATTCGATCGGGTACATGGCGCACGACCGCGGTTTCTACCGCTTCTTCACGTGGCTCCCGCTCTTCGTGTTCGCCATGCTTGTGCTCGTCCTGGCCGACAACTACCTCCTCATGTTCGTCGGCTGGGAGGGCGTGGGATTGTGCAGTTACCTGCTCATCGGGTTCTGGTTCGAGCGGCCCGAGCCCCAGGGCGCCGCCAAGAAGGCTTTCGTGATGAACCGAATCGGCGACTGGGGATTCATGATCGGCACGATCACCACGTTCCTGTCGTTCCAGACGCTGAACTTCACCGAGGTCTTCGAGAAGGTCGGGATCGCGCAGCAGGGCGTGCTCACGCTCATCTGCCTGGCGTTCTTCCTCGGGGCCACGGGGAAGTCCGCGCAGCTGCCGTTGTACTCCTGGCTTCCCGACGCGATGGAAGGTCCCTCTCCCGTCTCCGCCCTGATCCACGCGGCGACGATGGTGACCGCCGGCGTCTACCTGGTCGCGCGATCGACGCCGCTGTTCGCGGCGGCTGGCCCCGCGCTCGGTGTTGTTGGCGCGGTCGGCGCGCTGACGGCGATCTTCGCCGCCACGATCGCGCTCGTGCAGTTCGACATCAAGCGCGTGATGGCCTACTCGACGGTGAGCCAGCTCGGTTACATGTTCCTCGCCCTCGGCGTCGGCGCGCCCATCGCGGCGATGTTCCACCTCTTCACGCACGCCTTTTTCAAGGCGCTGCTGTTCCTGGGATCGGGCTCGGTGATCCACGGGATCGACGACGTCCAGGACATGCGGCGCATGGGAGGACTTCGCGCGAAAATGCCGATCACGTACTGGACGATGGTCGTCGCGGGCGCGGCCCTCGCCGCGATCCCGCCGCTCGCCGGCTTCTGGTCGAAGGACGAGATCCTAGCCACTGCGTTCCTGGGCGGCCACACCGTGCTGTGGCTGGTCGGACTCGTGACGGGCGCGCTCACCGCCTTCTACGTGACGCGGGCGATCTGGCTCACGTTCCACGGCGAGCCGCGCGATCGCCACCTGTACGACCACGCGCACGAGTCGCCGCGGGTGATGACGGTGCCGCTGCTGATCCTGGCCGCCGGCAGCGTCCTCGCCGGGCTCGTCGGTGTGCCGCCGGAGAACGGCTTCATCCATCGCTTCCTGGGGCCGGTCACGGAGGCCGCGGGGCGTGCCGCGGAAGGGGAGCCGGCCGTCGCGTCCATCGTCGCGCTGGCGGCCTTGTCCGTCGTCGCGTCCGTCGTCGGCATCCTCGTGGGCCTGTCGATGTACGCGCGCCACCGCCCCGACCCGGCAGCGGTCGCGCGCGGCGCGGGACCGTACTACCGCGTACTCGTGAACAAGTACTACGTCGACGAGCTGTACGACCGGCGCTTCGTCGGTTTCGCCAAGGCGTTCGCGGGAGCGTCGTGGGCCTTCGACATCCACATCATCGACGGCATCGTGAACCGGCTCGGGGGCCTGTTCGGGGTCCTCGGATCCGGGCTCCGGCGCGCGCAAACGGGCCTCGTCGGCAACTACGCCCTGTCGATCGTCGCCGGCCTTCTCGTGGTCGGCATCGTGTACGGCGGATACGCCACCGGGGTCCTCGGCAGGTGATCGTGGACCACATCCTCACCCTGCTCATCGTGATCCCGCTCGTCGGGCTCGTGCCTCTGATCGCCTTCGGCCGGGACCCGCGCGCCGTGAAGCAGGTGGCGATCCTCGTGACGTTCGTCGAATTCGTCGTCTCGCTCCTCATCTTCACGTCCTTCCGCTCGGGGGAGGCGGGCTTCCAGCTGCACGAGTCGGTGGCGTGGCTGCCAAGCCTCGGCGTGCGCTACGAGGTCGGGGTCGACGGGATCTCCGTCCTGCTCGTCCCGATGACGACGCTCCTCACGTTCATCAGCGTGCTGTACTCGTCCGGCGGCGTCATCAAGGAGCGCGTGACGGAATTCATGGCCGCTTTCCTCGTGCTCGAGGTGGGCATGGTGGGGGTGTTCCTCGCGCTCGACCTGTTCCTCTTCTACGTTTTCTTCGAGCTGATGCTCGTCCCGATGTACCTGATCATCGGCGTCTGGGGCGGGCCTCGCCGCGTGTACGCGACGCTGAAATTCGTCCTGTTCACGCTGGCCGGCTCGCTGCTGATGCTCGTGGGCATCATCGCCGTGTACCTCGCGAGCGGCGAACCAGGGTCGCGCACCCTCTCGCTGCCAGAGCTGATCGTGGGGCGGGCGCGCTTGTCAGCGGACTTCCAGTTCTGGGTGTTCCTCGCGTTCGCGCTCGCGTTCGCGATCAAGATGCCGATGGTCCCATTCCACACGTGGCTGCCCGATGCACACGTGGAGGCGCCTACGGCGGGGTCCATCGTGCTCGCGGGCGTCCTCCTGAAAGCGGGCGGTTACGGCTTCCTGCGCTTCGCCCTGCCGCTCTTCCCGTTCGGCACGCAGGCCTGGCTCCCGCTGCTGATCCTGCTCTCCGTCGTGGCGATCCTCTACGGCGCCGTCGTCTCCACGGTGCAGAAGGATCTCAAGAAGCTCGTCGCGTACTCGTCGGTGGCGCATATGGGGTTCGTGACGCTCGGCATCTTCGTTCTGAACACGCAGGGCGCCGCCGGAGCCGTGCTCCAGATGGTGAACCACGGGCTCGTTTCGACCGCGCTCTTCCTGTTCGTCGGCATCCAGTACGAGAAGACTCACCGCCGCCTCATCGCCGATCTCGGCGGCCTCGCGAACCGTTGGCCGCTGTACACAACGTTCTTCGGGGTCTTCACGCTCGCGTCGCTGGGTCTCCCGGGGCTGAACGGGTTTGTTGGCGAGTTCCTCGTGTTGCTCGGGGCGTTCAAGTTCAGCCCGCCCTCCGGGCCAGGCGGTCTATTCTGGGGACCCCTCGCCGCGATCGGCGTCATCCTCGCGGCGGTCTACCTGCTCTGGATGTTCCAGCGCGTCATGTACGGCACGCTGCGCGAGGCGTACCGGTCGCTTCCCGACCTCTCGCGGCTCGAGGTCGCCTGCGCGGTGCCGCTCCTCGTGCTGACCGTGGTCCTCGGCGTGGCGCCCCAGCCGTTCATCGCGCTGATCCAGCCGTCCGTCGACCGCATCGTCGCGCTCGCGACAGACCCGGCGTTCACCGCCGCCGTCCTCGCCCGGTGAACGACCTGTCGGCCGTCCTTCCAGAGGTCATCGTCACGCTCACCGCGTGCCTCGTCATCGTCGCCGATTCGCTGATGCCGCGAGGGCGTTCGCGCGACCCGCTCGCGGTCCTGACCGCGATCGGCCTCGTCGCGGCGATCGTCGCCGGTCCGTTGACCACGACCGGCGGTCGCTTCTTCTCTGGGTTCGTCGTGGTGGACACGTTCACGGCCTTCTTCCGGGTGCTCTTTCTCGTGCTCGCGATCCTGGCCGTCCTCGTGGCGCCCGGCTACCTCGCGCGCCGACGCGTCCCGGCCGGCGAGTACTACGCGACGATCTGCTTTTCGACGCTCGGTGCCATGACCATCGTGCTCGCGACCGACCTGATCACGCTGTTCGTCGGGCTCGAGCTGATGACCATCCCGATCTACATCCTCGCCGGCCTCCAGCGACACGACCGGTACTCGAACGAGGCCGCCCTCAAGTACTTCCTGCTCGGAGCGTTCAGTTCCGCGTTGCTCCTGTACGGCTTCGTCTGGCTCTACGGCGTGTCCGGGACCACGGAGATCGCTGGGATCGCGTCCGCCGTCGCCAAGGCGGGTCTCGGGAACCTCCCGAGCATGGTGGGACTCGCGCTCGTCACCGTGGGTCTCGGATTCAAAGCCGCCGTCGTGCCGTTCCACCAATGGACGCCCGATGCGTACGACGGAGCGCCCACGCCGGCCACGGCATTCATGTCGGTCGGGCCGAAGGCCGCGGCGTTCGCGGCGATCCTTCGCGTGATGGTCGGTGGGCTCGACCCGCTCGGCGCCGATTGGGGGAACGTCTTCGCCGTCCTGGCCGCCATCACCATGACCGCGGGGAACGTCGTCGCGTTGGCGCAATCGAACACCAAACGGATGCTCGCGTACTCGAGCATCGCGCACACCGGGTACATCCTCGCGGCCGTCGCCGCCTATCGCGCCGGAGGCTCGGCGGCCGCCGCGGTCCTTTTCTACGTCTTCGCGTACGGTGTCATGAACCTCGGAGCGTTCGCGTGTCTATTGTTCCTCGACAGCGAAGGAAGCCGCGGCGCGACACTCGACGAGCTGAACGGTCTTGCGCGGCGCGCTCCCGGCGCCGCGCTGGCGTTCGCCGTGTTCCTGATCTCGCTCACCGGCATCCCGCCGACGGTCGGGTTCGTCGCGAAGGTCCTCGTGATCCAGCCTGTCCTCGACTCCGGGATGGTGTGGCTCGCGGTCGTGATCGCGCTGAACGCCGTGCTCGCGGCCTTCTACTACCTGCGGGTGGTCGTCCACATGTACATGTACGAGACCGACGCGAAGGTGCCCCTGCTGGTGAGCCCGCGGCTCCTGTCGCTGAGCCTCGGCGCCACGGCGGTCGCCACGATCGTCCTCGGCGTTCTGCCGAACACGCTTTACGCGTGGGCGCTGGAGGCGGCGACGCCTCTCCTCACCCGCTAAAGAGCCCTCAGGCCCCTGGCGGCCAGCGCGCGGCGGCGCAGCCAGCCGCCGGCAGCCGCGGCGACCGCTCCGGCCACCGCGTACGGGAGCGCCAGGAGGAACAGCCTGCCCTCGTATTCAAAGAGCCAGCCTGCGCCGAGCTCCGTCCCGTACCGCATGTAGGAGACGACCCCGGAGCCGACGGACGCCAGAAGCACGCCGAGGACGCCGGCGAGCCAGGGCCGCCGTCCGGCGAAGAACCCCGCGCCGAGGCTCGCGAACAGGATCCACCCGAGGGCGACGAGCGCCGTCATGCCGATCCAATCACCCACTCTCAGGAACACGCCGAGCTGGAGCGCTGCCGACGCGATGACCGCGACCGCGAACCGCACCGCCGTGGTCCGGGTCAGCGCACGACGGCGAGACGGCGGTCGGCGTTGTTCAGCGGCTCGCAAACACCCGCGTCGTCGAGGATCGCGATGTCCTCGATCCGCACGCCAAACCGCCCGGCCAGGTAGATGCCCGGCTCGATCGAAAAGGCCATGCCGGGCTCGAGCGGCTCGGTGTTGCCGGCGACGAGGTATGGATGCTCGTGGCCGTCGAGGCCTATGCCGTGCCCTGTCCGATGGATGAAGCGGTCCCCATATCCGGCGTCCGCGATGACCGCGCGGGCCGCGGCATCGATGCGCTCCGCCGGTGCGCCCGCGCCGGCTGCCGCGTACGCGGCCTCCTGCGCGTGGAGGACCACGTCATGGACCCGCTGGACCTCGGGGTCGATGCGCGCGCCCACGTGGACGGTCCTCGTGATGTCCGAGCAGTACCCATTACGCACCCCACCGAAGTCCATCACCACGACGTCGCCCTCCGCGATGCGGCGGTCGCCGGTCTCGTGGTGCGGCGACGCGCCGTTCGGACCGGAGGCGACGATCGTGAACGTGACCTCGTCGTGGCCTTCCTCCCGCAGCGCCTCGGCCAGGTCCGCCCCGATGTCCCGCTCCCGTCTACCGGCGAACTCCGCTCCGAGGATCCGCGGATACGCGCGGTCGGCGGCGGACGAGACCGCGCGCAGCGCCGCCAGCTCCGTGGCGTCCTTACGCGAGCGCAGGGCCCGGGTGATGCCTGATGCGGGCAGGAAGCGCCGCCCCGGCAGCATTTCCTGGAGGCGAAGCACGAACGCCGCCCACATCTGATCGGCGACGGCGATATCGCCCGGCTGGCGCACGAGGCCCTGCACCATGGCGAACGGGTCCTCCGTCTCCCGCCAAACGGACAGCTCGAGGTCCGGGGCGGCCAACGCGGCGCGCGGCGCCTCCAGGCCGGGTACGAGCAGCGTCGAGCTGCCGTCCGCCGCCAGCACGAGGCAGGTGAGGCGTTCGCTGCCGAAGATGCGGTAGCCGGCGAGGTACGTCAGGTCCGAACCTGGGGTGACGAGCAGGGCGGCGACCCCCTGCTCGCGGCACGCGGCGGCGACCTTTGCCCGCCGGTCGGCCTTGCCCGCCTGCCCGGTGGTCATGTGTCCGTCCACAATAGCCAGAGTGGCCTCGCGTTTTCTGACCTTCGTCGGGCTGGCGCTCACGATCCTCGGGATCGTCGTGCTGTTCGGCTCGGCCCCCGCGCCTGCGGCTCCCGTGGTCTCCCTGGACACGAGCCGGCCGGCGGTCACGCCGCCCCCCGCGCCCAGCGCGACCCTTCCAGCGGGCCAGGTCGTGCCGCCCACGCCGCCCGCTCCGGTGCCCAGGCGGATCCCCGACGGCTACCGCGTCCAGATCCCGCGCCTCGGCATCGATCTCGCCATCCTCGAGGGCGACATCACCCGCGACATCGACCAGCAGAAGACGCCCGAGAACTTCGCCTTCCACCTTCCGGGAACGGCGATCTTCGGGGAGAGCGGCAATACCTATCTTTACGCCCACGCAAGGGCGGGGATGTTCCTGTCGCTCTGGAACGCCAAAGAGGGCGACCTCGTCCTCATCTCGACCCCGGCCCGCGCCGTCCTGCGCTACGCCGTGCGCGAGGTCCACCCCGCGGTCCCCCCGAACGACGTGTCGCCGGCTCAGCCGACATCGTCGGAGCGCCTGACTCTCCAGACCTCCACCGGCCCGAACGCCTCCGATCCCCGCTTCGTCGTCATCGCCTTTCCCTCCCCGTAGCCGGCGCGGGAGCTTGAGTGTCCGATCCAGATGCAAGGCGCCCGCGAGACAGCGTTCGTAGTCCGCCGCTTGACTGCCGACCCGCTGCACAGGCGCCTACTCCCGGCTACTCCCAGCTTCGGGCGCCGACGGGCGTCCGACGGACGGGCGCCGAGCGGGCGCGCCGGAACCACATGGCAACGCTCTCGAAGGGAGCAGCCGCCGGTGATGCTGGAAACGGATGCGTCGAACACACATGCGAGCGCCCGCACCGGATGCGCATGGCGGGAGACTCTCGCGAGCGAGCGGCCGGTCGGCCCGCCTGGGGTGTTCGGCCGCGACGCGGTGTCTGGTGCGCGAACAGACCGGGGGTCTTCGATTGCGGGCTGACCTTCCCCGGTGCCAGGAACCTCGTCATCAGCGACCAGTCTGGCGGGCGTCCTCGCGCTGTGCGGGACGCTCGTGTTCTGCGTGATCCTGCTCGTCCCGTTCGCCGCGGAGCGGACGGCTATCCCCGTTGGCGGTCAGCTCGTGGCCGCCGCGGTCGCCGACGATTGGCAAATGGCCAGAGGCGCCTTTCCGCTCGCGCACCGGCCCGCGCGGTCCATCGGCGTGTCCGCGCTGGAAGCGCTCACGCCGCCAGCCCCGGTCGCTGCCGTGGCGCCCACTCCGCCCCCGGTCGTCGCTGTGGCGCCCGCGCCGGACGAACCCGTCCCGCCCACGCCGGAGCCGCCCCGCGCCTCGCCCGCTGCGCGCGCTCTGCCGCTGCCACTGCCACCGACTGCGGCACCCACGCCAGCACCCGCGGCTGCACCGCTCGCCGCCGCCGTGGGCGGAGGGACGCTCGTCCTCGCTTCCTGGTACGGGCCGGGTTTCTACGGGAACAGGACCGCGTGCGGACAGGTCTACACGACGCAGATCCAGGGCGTAGCGAACCGCACGCTTGCCTGCGGCACCATCGTGACCCTGACCTACGGCGGGCGGACGGTGAGCGTGCCTGTGATCGACCGAGGCCCTTACGTCGCGGGACGGACCCTCGACCTTTCGAACGCCACACGCCTGGCACTCGTCTGCCCCGACCTGTGCAGCCTTCTCATGCGAGTCGGCAACTAGCCCGCCTGAACCCTCAGAGCGGACCCGGCAGAGGCTCGGCACTTTCGATGGCCGGAGCGGGCCCGCCGCCCCCCGTTTTCCTGGCTACCGAGCAGGCGCTTGGCCGTGCACATGTGCTTGTGCGTCAGCTTACCGCGTCGGCCTATAGCTCGTACGACTGTCCACCGTTCGAGCTAACGCTGGTATGGAACTTGCAACCGCGCTCGGCGGAATCACGGGTTGGCTGCATCGAGTCACAGAGCGCTCGTTCGCGCGCGCAAAAGGAGACACGGATGCCGCGTAACAAGGGTGCCATGACCGTCGCCGAAGCTGGCCGCCGCGGGGGAGCCACCACCGCCCAGCGCCATGGTCCGGAGTTCTACGAGCAGATCGGGAAGAAGGGCGGCAAGACGACCGCCGAGCGCCACGGCTCCGACTTCTACGAGCAGATCGGCAAACAGGGCGGCCAGAAGGTCAAGGAGCTGTACGGACCGCGCTTCTACGGCCGCATCGGGAAGATCGGCGGGGACGCTGTTTCCGAGAAGTACGGTCACGAGCACTTCGAGGAGATCGGCAAGAAGGGCGGCCAGAAGGTCGCCGAACTCATCGCAAGAGGCAGGCAGGCAACCTAATTTAGCGTTCGCGTAACTATTGTGACGAAATGACGTCTGCGAGCCGTTGACAAGGTGTCGGCGGCTCGTATCGTCGTCCCTTGTACGGGAAGGGACATATGCGCCCCGCATATGTACCGCCGAGCGAACGCCGATCGCCGGGCGCGGGCGATGGCGGGGGAAGGGGACGGTAGTGGACGAGCTTCCGCGTGTCGCTCTCGTTGCGGTCGAATGGGAGGACATCACCGCGTACGCCAGGACCGCGCTCCCCGACGATTTCGAGCCGTACCGGCTCCTGAAGCTGACGTGCGGGCTCCTCTGGAAGGAGACCGACGACTACGTCGTCGTCGTCGGGGATTACGACATCAGCAACGGCGGCAAGGAATACCGTCATAACGACTTCCACATCATCCCGCGCGGCGTGATCCGGGAGCTCTCCATCCTGCGGCCGGCGTACGACCGGACCATCCCGCTCGAGGTCGTCTCGGCGCGCTAGGCGGCCGAGGGACGGAAGCCGCCGGCGCCGCGGCGACCCGGGTAGCGCGACGGTGGTGCTGGCGCAGGGTCGGGGCCCGTTGCGCGTCCGACCTCGCGGATGCCGTTGCGAGGCGCGGACCGTTCGTCACGGGGCGTGTCATCCCTGCCTCCCGCCCGTTCGTAAGAGTTAGCGAAGAGACGGAACAACCGGGCCGTTCTCTCGGTATCTATGGCATGTACGACACGCACGTCGTTGTCGTCGATGACTGGAGGCGCGTCATGTCCCTTCGCGCTGAGCTCTACTGCTACTTCTGCGGCCACGGCATCGGCGAGGTGCTCGTGCCCACCACCGCACGCCGCCCAACGCCGGAGCAGTTGCGGGCCGCATACGCCGACCACCCCCAGAGGCCGCTCTGGGACGAGAACGTCCAGCCGCTCTGCCCGCGATGCGGCGGCCAGATGTTCCTCGAGCGCTACGAGCACGAGGTCGTTCGTCGGGGAGATCGCCAGCTCAAGCGCGCGAGCTGACTCCGCGCAAGGCGCCGCCGTTCTCCTGCGCGTGAAGGCTCTCGTCGCGTTCGCGCTCGGAGCGGCGGCAGGGTGGCTCGCCGGCAACGCCGCGGGACGTTGCCCGCCGCCGGCCGGCGGCGCCGATCCCTTCACCGAGCGCCAGCGCGAGATCATGCGCGGCGTCGCGGCCGGGCTGACCACCAAGGAGCTCGCGCACCGCGCCGGCGTGACGGAGGCCACGGTCCGCACCCACGTACGGCGCATCCGGGAACAGCTCGGCGCGCCTAATCGCGCGGCGGCGATCGCCCTCTTTGGCGACGGGACGGCTCAGCTCGCCGGGGAGCCCTCGAGGCCGAGGCGATCGGCCACGGCCGCCAGGGCGCTCACGACCTCCGTCACCAGGTCCTCGAACGGCATGCCGAGGTCGGCGGCCCCGCTCAGCATCATGTCCCGGCTCACGGCGCGCGCGAACGCCTTGTCCTTCATCTTCTTCCGCACCGCCGGCGCGTCGACGTCCGCCACGCGTTTGGACGGCCGCACCAGGGCGACGGCGGTCACGAAACCCGAGAGCTCGTCGACCGCGTAGAGGGTCTTCTCCAGCGGCGTGACGCGCGGGATCCCGAGGTGGTCGCCGTGCGACTGGATCGCGTGCACGATGTCGCCGGGCACGCCGGCCTGCTCGAGGATCGGCTTGCCGTTCTGCGGGTGGCCGCCCGGATCGCGCTCGTAGTCGAAGTCATGGAGCAGGCCCGCGACCGCCCAGCTCTCCTCCTCGCCTCCGTACCGCCGCGAGAAATGGCGCATGCACGCCTCCACGGCGAGGCCGTGCTTGCGCAAGCTGTCGCTCCGCGTGTGCTCGCAGAGCAGCGCCCACGCCTCGTCGCGGGTCACGTGGCGACCACGAGCTCTTCGCGCGCGACGATCCCGGTCTCCGAAAGCGCCGCGATGATCGTGCGGCAGAACGCGGGCAGATCATCCGGCCGGCGCGAGGTGATCAGGTTCCCGTCGCGCACGACCTCGCGATCCTCGAACAGGGCGCCGGCGGCCACGAGGTCATCCCGGATCGAGTGGAAACAGGTCAGGCGACGGTCGCGCGCGATTCCCGCCGAGACGAGCATCCAGCCCGCGTGGCAGATCGCCGCAACGACCTTGCCCGCGGCGTCCGCCTCGCGCACCAGCCGCACCATTTCGGGGTCGCGCCGCATGTGATCGGGGGCGTATCCGCCGGGGATGATCACCCCGTCCACCTCGGCGGCGGCCACGTCCCCGCTCGCGCGCTCCGCGCGTGCCGGATAGCCGTGTTTGCTTGCGTACGTCTCTCCGCCCGACGGTCCGACCAGGATCGTCCGCGCCCCCGCCTCACGCAGGCGGTACAGCGGATACCAGAGCTCGAGATCCTCGTAGAGCTTCTCGACGAGGATCGCCACGGTGCGGCCACGAAGTTCGTCCATCAGCGGTGCACCTCCACGCCTTTCATCGTATCGACCCCGGTGTACCCTCGGAATGAGTGATCGAACTGACCGCGGCGGCTGCCGCCAAGCTGCACGAGCTGCGTGACCCGGCGGGCGGGCAGCAGGTGCTGCGGCTCTGGGTCGCGGGGAAGACCTGCTGCGGTTACTCGTATGGACTCGCCTTCGACGAGTCGGCCGAGCCCGGGGACACGGTCGTGGAGCGGGAGGGCATCCCGGTCGCGGTGGACCCGCGCAGCCTGCCGCTGGTGAAGGACGCGACCATCGATTTCGTCGACGCGCTGATGGGCGCGGGCTTCACCGTCCGCGACGCGGCCGCCGGCGGCGGCTGCGCCTGCGGCCGACGGTAGACAGGCCGCCGCCACGCGGTGACCGGCTGCGGCTGCCTCGGCGTCGTCGCGGCCGTCGTCGCCCTGATCGTCTTCTTCCTGCGCGGCTCCACCGACACCGGTGAGCCGATCGAGCAGGGGTGACGCTCCCCCATTCCGCGGCGCACCTCCAGCTGGTGACCTCGCGCGTGGCGGACCTGCCCCTTGCGATCGGCGCCGCCGCCCGCGGGGGCATCGACAGCGTCCAGGTCCGTGATCGCGCCGCCACGCCGGCCGAGCTCTGCGCCATCGCGCGGGACGCCGCGGCTGCGTGCGGCGGACGCGCGGGCGTCTTCGTGAACGGCCGCGCCGATGTGGCGCGCGCCGCGGGCGCGAGTGGGGCGCATCTGCCCTCGTTCGGCCCAGCGGTGGCGGCGGCGCGCGAGGTGCTGGCTCCTGCCCAGCAGGTCGGGGTGTCCGTGCATTCCGTTGAGGAGGCGATCGTCGCCCTTCGGGAGGGCGCGGATTACCTCCTCTTCGGCCATGTCTATCCGAGCGGCTCACACCCGGGTGAGCCGGGGCGCGGCCTCGGTCTCCTCCGGGACGTGGTCGAGGCCGCCGAAGTTCCGGTCCTCGCGATCGGCGGCATCGACGCCGGCCGGGTCGCCGAGACGATGGCAACCGGCTGCGCGGGCGTCGCCGTGATCAGCGCCATTCTCCGCCGCGACGACCCGGAGCTCGCGGCGCGTTCGCTCCGCGACGCGCTCGACGCCTGCGGCGAACCTGCGCACGCCTTCCGCGCGGCCGCGACGTTCGTTCCCCGTTGCGAGACACTGGGACCGTGACCATCACGCTGAACGGCGATGTCCGGACCATCGCGCTCGAGACGACCGTCCAAACGCTCCTCGATCGCGAGGGTCTTCCGCCGGCCGGCGTCGCCGTCGCGGTGAACGGCGATGTGGTGTCGCGCGAGCGCTGGGCGGAGACACCGGTCGGCGTGGGCGACGCGGTAGAGGTGATCAAGATCATCCAGGGAGGTGCCGACGACGACGACGGCGACGTTCTCGTCATCGGCGGCGTGCGCTTCACCTCGCGGCTCTTCACCGGAACGGGAAAGTTCCAGAGCGGCGCGCTCGCGGGCGCCGCGCTGGCGGCCTCGGGCACGGAGCTCGTCACCGTCGCGATCCGCTACGTCGACCTCGACCACCCCCGCGCGAGCGGCGTGCTCGACGGGGTCGACCTCGAGCGATACCGCCTGCTGCCGAACACCGCCGGCGCGACGAACGCCGATCACGCCGTGAAGATGGCGCGGCTGGCGCGCGCGGCGACCGGCACGGACTTCATCAAGCTCGAGGTCATCGGCGACAAGCAGTACCTCTGGCCAGACAACGCCGAGACGATCGTCGCGACCAGGCAGCTGGTGCGCGAGGGCTTCACCGTCCTGCCGTATGTGAGCGCCGACCTTGTCACTGCGCTGCGCCTGGAGGAAGCCGGTGCCGCAACGGTCATGCCGCTGGCATCGCCGATCGGCTCGGGGCAGGGCTACAACGACTGGGTCGGCATCGAGCGCATCATCGGCCGCGTCTCGGTGCCCGTCGTCGTTGACGCCGGCATCGGCGTGCCGAGCGAGGCGGCCATGGCGATGGAGCTCGGCGCGTCGGCCGTCCTCGTGAATACCGCGATCGCGCGCGCGAAGGATCCGGTCGCCATGGCGCACGCGATGAAGCTCGCGGTCATCGCGGGCCGGACGGCCTTCCTGGCCGGTCGCATGCCGCGGCGGATGGACGCGGAGCCATCGAGTCCGCAGCACGGAGTGCCGACGGCCCCGACCGCCGCCTGAGGTCCTCCTCCGGGTGATGGGTCCGGGCGCCTGGCCGGCCTGCCGGTGATGGGGCGCGGCGTCGCCGGCGATCTGCCGGCGAAGGCCGACGTCGCGATCCTCGGTGCGGGTGTCATCGGGTGCGCGATCGCGGACGCTCTCGCGGGACGCGGGCTGTCTGTCGTCGCGCTCGACCCCACGGGCATCGGCGCGGCGGCCTCGGCGGGCGCGGCGGGTCTGCTCGCGCCGCTGGTGGAGGCCCCCGGGCCTGGGCCGTTCCTGACCCTCGCGCTCGCCTCGCTCGAGCGCTTCCCAAAGCTCGCAGCGGCCCTGAAGGGAGAGACCGGGATCGACGTTGGTTGGCGCGAGCGCGCGACGCTGCGCGTGGCGGAGACCGAGGAGGAGAGGTCCGAGCTTCAGGCCCGCGTCGAGTGGCAGCGGGGCGCGGGCCTGCACGTCGAGTGGCTGGAGCCGGAGGCGCTACGCCACGCCGAGCCGCTGCTCGGCGACCGCATGCTCGGCGCGCTGCGATCCGCGCGCGACGGCGTCGTCACGAGCGGACGGCTCACCGCGGCGCTCGCGGCGCGCGCGAGGATGCGCGGCGCCGTCTTCGTCGTCGCGGGAGGGGAGGTCGCCGCTTCCCGTTCGGGCGACCGCGTCGACCGCATCCTCGTGGCGGGCGCGTCCCTGCTCGCTGGCGAGGTCGTGATCGCCGCAGGTCCGTGGAGCGCCGCGGTGGCCCGGGCGCTGGGGGTCGGCCCTCTCCCCGTTCGCCCGGTCAAGGGCCAGCTGGCGCTCGCGGAGGTTCGGCGTGCGCCGGAGCACTCGATCTTCGGCGCGGGCGGCTACGTCGCCGGCAAAGCCGATGGCGTTCTCGTCGCCGGCGCCACTGTTGAGGAGCGCGGCTTCGATCTGACGATCGGCGACCGCGCGCATGACGCGATCGTCGCGCGCGCCGTCCGTCTGGTGCCGTCGCTCGACCCCGCCGCGTTCACGCTGCGCTGGGCGGGCCTCCGGCCCGCGCTTCCCGATCTCCTGCCCGCGCTCGGTCGGACGGACCGCGCGCGCAACGTGCTCGTCGCGACGGGCCACTTTCGCAACGGCATCCTCCTCGCGCCGATCACCGCGGAGGCGATCGCAGCAGCGATCACGGGCGAGCCCTTCTCGCCGGATCTCGGGCCGTTCTCGCCCGACCGCTTCTCGAGCGACGATCCGGCGGCGGTCGAGCGCTTCTAGGTCACGATGCGCGACTCAGGACGGGACCTGGCTGGTGGAGGTTCCCGTGGCCGAGTGGCACCGGAGCAACTGGCGGTCCACGTGTCGCCGATCGGCCCGGAGAACAGCGCATGGGGTGCGGCAGCCGGTGGCTCGCGCGGCAGGCTACGCCGCCGGGTCAGGATGCGGCGGGCGCCTCGGCGAGCGAAGGAACAAGATCCAGCGCGAGCTCGCGCTCCAGCATGGCGGCGACGCGCACCACGAGCGCCTCACCGAAATAGGGTCCGACGACCTGGAGCGATACGGGCAGGCCGCGGCGATCGAAGCCCGCGGGCAGCGCCAGCGAGGGATGACCGCTCAGGTTGAACGGCGCGCAGAAGCGCACGAGGATCTCCCGCTCCGATCGCCACCGCCCGGCGATGCGCTCGCTGTCGGCACCGATCGGGATCGCGGCCGCCGCGGTCGTCGGGATGATCAGCACGTCCGCCTGGCGCAGCGCCTCGTCGACCTGGGCCGCGAGCGCCGCGCGCGCCCGCTGCGCCTGGAGGTAGTCGACGGCGCTGATGCGTAGCCCGAGACGCAGGCGGGCGCGTACGTCGCTCGCGATCTCGCGCGCCCGCGGAGAGCGGATCTCGTCCTCGTGCGCCGCGCTCGATTCGGGACGCGCGACGAGGAACTGCACCGCGCCCGACGTGGCCGCGCCGGGGATGCTCGTCCGCACGCGCATCATGCCGGCCGCCGCGCAGATCTCCCTCGCGCGTCGCAGTGCGGCCCGGACAGCAGGATCGAGCGCGCTCGCGAAGTAGGCGTCCCCCGCTGAGAACCGCAGCCCGCGCACGCTCCGCCCGACCGCCCGCTCGTAGCGCGAGGTGGGAGCGTCGGAAGTCGCCGGATCCAGCGCGTCGTACCCCGCGATCGCATCGAGCAGTGCGGCCGCGTCGCGGACCGTGCGCGCGAGAGGACCGACATGGTCGAGGCTCCATGCCAGTGGGACGACACCGGCGCGGCTCACGCGGCCGTACGTCGGCTTGAGCCCGACGACGCCGCAGCACGCCGCGGGGATACGCACCGAACCCGCGGTGTCCGTGCCGAGCGCGGCGGCGGCCATCCCGGAGCTCACGGCCGCCGCCGATCCGCCGCTCGATCCTCCGGGGATCCGCGCGGGGTCCCACGGATTGCGCGTCTGTCCGAACGTTGTGTTGTCGTTGGTCGTGCCCGCCGCGAATTCGTGGAGGTTCGTGCGTCCAACGAACACCGCTCCGGCGGCGCGGAGGCGCGCGACGGCGGTCGCGTCAGTTCGCGCGATCGCGCGAAGGCGCAGCGCGCTGCCCGCCGTGTTCGCGAGTCCCCGCTCATCGAAGATGTCCTTGATCGCGATCGGCACACCGAGCAGCGCGGCGGTGCTGCCCCGCGCGAGCCGCCGGTCCGCCGACCTCGCCGCCCTGCGCACCTCGGCCCGGTCGACACGCACGAACGCGTTCAGCCGCGGGTCGAGCGCCGCGATGCGATCGAGATGAGCGTCCGCGAGCTCGAGCGCACCGATCTCCCGCCGCAGGAGCATGCGGCGCAGCTGCGTGAGCGGCGCGAGCGTGAGTCCCCTGCCCTTCACCGTGGGGTGCGCCGCGCGCCCGGCGGCCGGCGGGAGCCCACCATGAAACGCGTCGCGGGCTCGAACGATCCGAGGCGCCGCCGCATGCCGGCGATCGTCGCGCGCGCCGAGGGGAGGTCTTCGAAACGCGGGGAGGCGTTCGCGTTGCCGGTGCGCGGCCTCGCCGCGCGACGCGCGACTCCACCCCGTCCCTTCGTGCTCGGACGAGCGACCCCGCCGCCTTCGGTCGGGCGCCGAGGAGCGGATGCGGCGCCCGCGCTCGCGCGCCGAGACTCCGGGCGGCCGCCGCCGCTCATGCGCGCGCCACCGGCGCGAGCGCGCGACCCGGCAGGGCGCCGGTGTGCTCGCCGTCGCGCAGCACCGGTGCGCCGTTGACGACGACGTGCGCGACGCCCGTCGCGTAGCGATGCGGATCCTCGAACGTGGCGTGGTCCTGGATCGTCCGCGGGTCGAAGACGACGACGTCCGCGAAGTGCCCGCGGACGAGCCGTCCGCGCCGGTCCAGCCGCAGGTTGGATGCGGGCAGCGAGGTCAGCCTCCGGATCGCCTCCGGCAGCGCGACGACGGCCTCATCCCGAACGTACCTTGCGAGCAGCCGCGCGAAGTTTCCGTAGGCGCGCGGATGGGTGCTCGAGCGCAGGAAGTCGCCCTCCGGCGCGAGCGAGGCGCCATCCGACCCGAAGCTCATCCAGGGCAGCGCGACCTCTCTCCGCACGTTGTCCTCGGACATCGAAAAGAACACGGAAGTGATGCGGCTCGCGTCCTCGGCGAGCAGATCCATGACCGTCTCAGCCGGATCCCGGCCCCGCTCGGCGGCGATCTCGCTGATCGTCCTGCCGATCAGCGGCTGGAGCCGCGGCTCGCGGAAGCTGACCGGCCGCACGGCGTCCCACCGTCCCGGCGCGACGGCCGATATCTCGCCGCGGATCCGCGCGCGCGTCGCGGGTTCCTGCAGACGCGCCACCAGCTCCCGGTGCCCGCCTTCGTGCGCCCACGCCGGGATCACCGAGTCGAGCCCCGTTGAAGACGCGGCGTACGTATACATGTCCGCCGTGATGCGCAGGCCCGCCTCGCGCGCCGCGTCGACGCGGGCGATCGCGTCGCCGATCTTCGGCCAGTTGGCTGGACCGGATTGCTTCAGGTGGTAGATCTCGGCGGGCACCGCGGCCGTGCGTGCGATCGTCACGAGCTCGTCGATGGCCTCGAGCAGGCGGCTGCCCTCGCTCCGCATGTGCGAGATGTACATGCCGCCGAACTCCGCCACGGCGCGCGACATCTCGACGAGCTCCGATGTGTCCGCGTACGTCGCCGGCGCGTAGATGAGCGCCGTCGCGAGGCCGAGGGCACCCTGCGCCATCGCCTCCCGGACGAGAGCGCGCATGCGCTCGAGCTCGTCGCTGGACGGTGGGCGGTCCGCGTGGCCGAGAACGTTGATGCGGACGTTCGTGGCGCTCACGAAGGACGCGACGTTCGTCGAGATCCCGCGGCGAACCATCTCCGCGAGCTGTCCCGCGAGCGTCGACCACTTGATGTCGTAGCGGATGTCGACCTGCTGCTCGAGGGCGTCGCGGCGCATGGCGTCGTTCAGCGGACCCATGAGCCAGCCCTCACCGAAGACCTCGAGGGTGACCCCCTGCCTGATGTCGCTCTGCGAACGGCCGTCGACCATGAGCGCGCCGTTGGCGTGGCTCAGCATGTTGACGAACCCGGGTGCGACCGCGAGCCCGGTCGCATCGATCTCGGCCGCCCCGCGCTCGCTCACGCGGCCGACCTCGGCGATCGCATCGGCGCGGACCGCCACGTCGCCGACGAACGGTTCCCCGCCGCCACCGTCGTGGATCGTGCCGCCGCGGATCACGAGGTCGTACGTCACCAGCGCGTCACCCGCGCAGAATATGCGGCGTGAGGATCGCCCTCTTCGGGCGACCGGCTCCCTGGTAGCGAGGTCCTTCGGCTCGCGCTCGAGCGCCACGAGCACCGAGCGGGTCGCACGGCTCATCCTCATCGCCGGTGGCGCGGTCGACGCTCCTGGGGACCGCAAAGGGGTCCGAGGACGCGTCACCTCCGCGCTCGTGCGGCGGCTCGCCCGCTGGATCGTGGCCGCGAAGCAGCGCGAATTCGACCTCGTGCGATGGAGCGGTCTCGACTGGACAGCGTTGCGCCACCCGCTTCAAGAAGGGCTCGGCACGGGCCGTTACCGCGTCGGGCTGGAGCGCCTACCAGGCTTGAAGATCGCGAGCGCCGATGTCGCGCGCTTCATGCTCGAGGCGCTGGACGACCACAAGCTGACCCGCCAGGGTGCCGTTCGTCTCCGCGTGATGGCCTACCGGTCGATGATGTCGTCGTACGCCAGGCGCAGGCGCCGGACTCCCTCGTCGATGTCGGCAAGCGACGCCGACGCGTACGAGAAGCGCAGCGAGGATCCGAGGTCGCGCTCGATCGCGAACGCGTCGCCCGGCACGAACGCGACGCCCCGCGCAAGTCCCGCGTCGAGGAGACGGCGCGCCGAAAGAGCGTCGGGCAGTTCGACCCACAGGTAGAAACCGCCGTCGGGGTCGTTCCACCGGACGGCGACGTCGCCGAAGTGCTCCGCCAGAGCTTCGCGAGCGCGGGCCTGCTTCGGTCGGTACAGCGCACGCAGCGCCTCGACGTGCACGGCGAAGTCGCGGTCGCGATGGAAGGCGACGACGAGCCGTTGACTCAGCGACGACGTGCACGAGTCCATCGTCTGCTTCGCCGCGGCCATTCGCTTCACCGTGCCGCGGTCGCTGACCGCCCAGCCGACGCGCACGCCGGGAAGGAACGTCTTCGAGAACGAGCCGATGTTCACGACGCCGTCGCGCGCGATCGCGGCGATCGGCGGGAGGTCGTCCCCTCGGTACCGCAGCTCGCGGTACGGATCGTCCTCGATCACGATGGATCCGTGTTCGGCGGCGAGCTCGACCAGCGCGTCCCGGCGCGCGCGCGACAGCGTGACGCCGCTCGGGTTCTGGAAGTTCGGCACGACGAAGAAGACCTTGGGGCTCGCCCCGCTCTCGGCGATCTGGCGCGATGCGGTGGCCACGTCGAGGCCGTCGGTGTCGACCGGCACCTCGAGCACGCGCGCCCCGTGGTTGCGCAGCGCCGCGAGGACGTTCGCGAATCCGGGCGACTCCACGACGGCCATGTCGCCCGGCCTGATGAAGAGCCTGATGGCGATGTCGATGGCCTGGAGTCCTCCGGCCGTCACGATCACGTCGTCCGCCGATGCTTGGATGCCGCGGCGCCGTGCGGCGTCCGCGATGATGTCGCGCAGCTCGTCGTCGCCTTCGGTGATCCCGTAGCCGAGCGCGCTCCGGCCGTCGCGCTCGAGAACGGTCGCCGCCAGCTCGTCGGCATGCGCGAGGTCGAGCGCCTCGCGCGCCGGAGAGCCGACAGCGAACGAGATGGTCCCTTCGCCGGCCCGCGCGACGATCGCGATGGTCTCGTCGATGAACGATCCGTGGATGACGCGCGCGGCGCGTTCGAGACGCGTGCCTTCGGCAATCGTGCCGTCCGGCACCCCCGCGCGCCGCGAGGGGGCTGGCGCGCGCGAGGCCACGCTCATACCCACAGCGGCAGGTCGAGCTGCGGCCTGCGATAGGACTCGACCGCGATCGCCATCAGCGCGAGATCGTGGATCTCGGACTGGTCGTTGGCGTAGGCGAGGACCCGGGCGTGGGCATCGATCAGGGCGCCCTCCCCGAGCGGTAGGCCCAGCCGGACCAGCCGCGAGGCGAAGCGGTCCATCGCCTCATCCATCACGACGCCCATCCCTTCGCGACCCTGGGCCACTCGGTCTCCACTTCTTCGGCGAACGTGGTCCTCTTCACGCCGTCGCGCGGGCATCCGATGGCCTGCGCGTACGCGAGCGCGGTCGCCTCGGCCCGGCCCGTCGCGTCCTGGTGGACGGCGAGCAGCGCGGGCACCCCGCGGCCTTCACGGAACAGCGCCCGCACGCGGTCGCCCGTGGCGCACGGCACGACCATCGCGACGTCGATCTCGGCGGGCGGGCGAAGCCGCCCCGAATGCACAGACGAGCCGTGGGCGACCAGTAGCGTCCGTCCGCGGCCCAGGTGCGGCCCGATCCCGCGTTCGTAGACCGTCTGATGCTCCTCGTCCGGAACGAGCAGCACGACGAGGTCGGCGTAGCGCGCGGCGTCGGCCACCTCGCGGACCTCGACGCCGTCGATTTGAGCGCGCGTCCACCCGGAGCTCCCGCTCCGGAGCCCGACCACCACCGGAAGGCCGTTGTCGCGGAGGTTCAGGGCCTGGGCCTGTCCCTGGCTGCCGTAGCCGATCACTGCGATGGTCTTCCCGCGGAGCATTCCGGGGTCCGCGTGACTGTCGCCGTAGATCGTGGCCATGGCCCTGTCCTCCCTCGAGCGTGGTCCGCCGGAAACAGAGAAGCCTCCCCTTGGAGGGAGGCTTCGTTCGCTGCGTTCGCCGGTCGGAAGTCGCTAGCCTCCCGCGCGTCTCCCCGTCCCGAGCGGCGGGACGATGGCGATGAGCGGGAGCGGCAAGCGGCTCTTCACGTGCCGCGACCATACGTTAGCGCCGAGGGGCAGTCAAGGAAGGACGTGGACCTAGCGCGCCGAAGCGAGCGCCATGCGCGTCGCCGGGCCGTATGTGCCGGTCGGCGTGATCGCGCGATCGGCCTGGAAACGCTTCACCGCGTCCCGGGTCACGGGGCCGAAGTAGCCGGTGGCGCCATCCATGTAACCGCTCCGCGCCAGCAGTGTCTGAAGGCGCGTCACGTCGCTCGAGCGGCTCCCGAGCGTCAGCCCGCTCCCCGGCGAGCGGACGGGCGCGGCCGCGAGCGAGGTCCCGAGCGCCGCCGCGGTCTGCGGTCCGTAGAAC
>JBHEML010000019.1:0-31320 GCA_046262615.1 Candidatus Limnocylindria bacterium
AGTACGCGCCGCGCAGCCGCAGGCGATGTTCGCGGCCGCGTCCTACAAGGACGAGCCGGCGATATGCCCGAGGGACCCGTACGACTTCCGGATAGAGCAGGCGCTGACCTCCGACCCGGCCGCGGTGCAGGCGGCGATCACGCCGAATGCCGCAGCGAACTCGGGCTGGCAGACGGTCGGCGGCCAGGGCTGCGACCTCCCGGAGGCGCAGCTCAACGCGCTGTGGCAGCTTTCCCAGAGCGACGAGATCGGCAACTACGCCGCTGGCTTCCGCACGGACTCGAACCGGATCATCGTGTGGTTCGGTGACGCGAGCGGCCACGATCCGAGCGAGAACCACTCGATCACCCAGGTGATCAACTCACTGAAAGCCGCAGGGATCCGCGTCGTCGCGGTGAACTTGGCCAGCGGCGAGGGTACGTCACTGAATCAGGTGCCCAACGCATCGTCCACCACGGCCGGCCAGGCCACGACGATCGCTAACGCTACCGGCGGGGTCGTCAAGGATTCCGCCGACTCCACACAGGTGTCGAGCGCCATCCTTGCCGGCCTGAGCGACCTGCCAGCCACGGTGACGCCGGTCGTCGATGGGGCCAACTGCGACCCGAAGATCACGGTGGCATTCGCGCCGACGAGCCAGACGGTCGCCAGCGGAGCGACCGCGGACTTCACGGAGACGGTGACCCTCGCCTCGAGTGCCAGCACCGGCACTCACACGTGCCAGGTGTACTTCCAGGTGAACGGCAGGGTCGTCACCACGATCCAGGGCGAAACGACCGTGCCGGACCCGGCGTTCATCCAGGCCATCTCCATCGACGTGTCGAACGCGCAGCAGCAGACGGTGACCGTCACCGCGAGCAGCGCCGACCCGACTCGCCTGTTGCTCGACCTCGTGTACCAGTGCAACGCGTACAGCTTCATCGCCGCGCTGGCGGTGGCGCCGGCGGCCGCGACCGCGACCGCCACCGAGGCGACCTGGACGGCCAACGTGGACCGCACCAACGCCTGCGCCAACGCCGGGGGCGGCGGCACCCTTATCCCGTTCGTCAGCGACAGGTGGAACCGCACCGGCGGCACCGTGAAGACCGACACGGCGTCCGCTCCGAAGGCTCCGACGGCCGCGATCTACAACCCCTCGGTCGGAACGGCCCTTGCCTGGAATGGCACGCTGGCGCTTCGAGGATCAGGGCAGGTCGCCGGTGTAGAGCTCTCGGGATCCCAGCTGACGTGGTCGCTTCTTTCCCCCTCGGGGGTGACCGTCAACGTGCCGACGCATGACAGTACGGTCGATGTTCCAGCGCCTGCGAGCGGTTGGGGGAGGGGGGTCTGGAAGGCGGTCCTGACGGTTGGTACCGCCACCGCCCAGGTCGACTTCGCCGCCCAGTATCCGTACGACAAGTTCGCCGGCTTCTTTACGCCGGTCGCGAATCCCCCTGCCATCAACTCCGGGAACACCGGCCAGACCTTCGCGCTTAAGTGGCAGCTTACTAGTGGCGCCAATCCGATCAGCGATCTCTCCAGCGTGGCATCGACCAAGTACGCCCTGGTGAAGACGACGTGCGGCGCGCCGGTCGATCTGAAAGCCCTTGCGGACACGAGCGGACTGTCGACGCTGCGATTCGACCCGGCGAATATGCAGTTCGTGTTCAACTGGCAGACGCCGACTCAGACGGGGCTCTACGTCTTCCGCCTGACCCTTACCGACGGTACGACACACGACGCATGCGTGAACCTCGTCAAGTGACCAAAAACCGGCATGGGAGAAAAGACATGAGGCGCCTCGCCACCAGTACGCTCGCAGCGCTCTTGCTCATCGTCGGTCCGCTCGCGGTGACGAGCGCCGCGGTCGACGACGTGAAGCATCCCGCTTGCGCGAACATCACCGGGAGCAGCCAACAGTCGTACTACAAGGTGGATGACCAGGCGAACCCGCCGGGTGAAGCGATCCTGTCGCTCCAGATCACCACGACGGCGCCGCTCTGCGACTTCGCGACGCTGACAGTGTTCCTCAGCACGGACGGCGTCACCTTCACGCCGTACACGTACCCCAGTTCTTACTTCACCTCCTGCGGTCCCAACTGCCTGACCTTCACGTACGACTACGGGTCGACGACGACGACGTCCTCGACGGCGCCAGCGACCGTCTACGTGTACCTCCAGACCGACATCCACGGTCACGTCGTGGACCGTGCCCCCAACGACCTGTTTGGCGCGTTCGCCCTCTGCGACGCGGTCCCACTGACCACCAACTACGACCTCGCCGGTAGCGTGCCCTCCTGCGGCGGCGGAGGCGGGGAATTCTTCGAGTAGCGACTTTGGGGAGCGGGCTCTTAGGGGCCCGCTGCTAGCCCGCGGCTTTCGACTCCTCGAGCCGGCGCAGGTCGAGCGCCGCTCCAAGCTCCGCGAAGATGAGGCGCGCCTCCTCAGCGAGCGTATCCGCCTCGGCGCGCCGGGGGTCGCCCGCGGGTAGCGCGCGGCGTGCCCGCGAGAGCGCCGAGAGCGTGCGCGCGAGCTCGTGGCGATCGCCTCCATCCAGCAGCTGGCGGCTGCGCTCCAGCGCGGCGATCGCGTCGCCGATCTCGCCCCGCGCCGTCCGCACGATGCCGAGGACCTGGAGCGCGAGCGCCTCCTGCGCCGGCACGTCCGCGTCGTTCGCCGAGGCGAGCGCGCGCTCTGTCCACGCCAGCGCCGCATCGGGGTCTTCCGCGACGTAGGTCAAGGCGATGTTGCGGAGTGGTTCAGAAAGCGACGCGCGCTGGCCCAGGCGTTCAGACTCCGCAAGCTCCTTCATGAAGTGCTCGCGAGCGGTGAGGCTGTCGCCGCGATCGAGCGCGTTGCTCCCAAGTCCGCTGTGCGCCAGCGCGATCCCGGTCGGCACCCCGATCATCTCGAACTGCTCCAGCGACGCGCGGTACTCGGCCTCTGCGCGGTCGAGGTCGCCCAGGAGGCGGTGGATCTGCGCCACGTTGTTCGCGGCGGCCCCGATCCCGAGTGGATCTCCAAGGCGCTCCTTGATCGCGAGCGCGCGTCCGTACGCATCCAGCGCTTCCGCATAGCGCGCCGCCCGACGATGCGCGATGCCGATGTTGTTCAGCACCTTGCCCTGTGCCGACGCGTCGGCGAGCTCCTCGAATAGCGTCAGGCTGCGCTCGTAGAACCGAAGGCCCTCCGCGACCTCGCCACGGAGTGTGTGCACCGTGCCGAGGTGTTTGTACGCCTCCGCGATGCTCTCGGTGGCCTGAGCACGCTCTGCGTGCCGGATGGCACGTTCGAGGGCCGGGATCGCGGAGGTGAAGCCGCCCTGGTACCAGTGGGTCTCCGCGAGCTCGATGAGCACAAGGGCCCGGTCGCGATCCGCATCCTCGGGCAGGCTCGAAAGCTCCGCGGACAGCATCTCGAGTGCTCTCTCCGGCTCGCCCCGCAGGCGGTGCACTGCGGCGATCCGTACGCGCAGCCTCGAGCTCCCGAGCGGGTCGGTATCGCCGACGTCGGCGATGGCCAGCTCGAAGCTGTCGATCGCGGCGGCGAGCTTGCCCTCGAAGCGGCGGATCCTGCCGATGCCCTCATGGGCGGCGGCGCGCGCTGCGGAATCGTCCGCGCTCCTAGCGAGGGCGGACTCGAAGTACGCGAGCGCCTCAGCGTTGGCATACAGGTGCTGAGCGCGCTGACCCGCCCGAAGCAGGAAGCGCCGCGCGTTCGCGTCGTCGTCGCTGCGGCCGTAGTGGAACGCGAGGATGTCGATGAATTCGTCCAACCGTTCCGCGAAGGTCTCGACGATGGCTTCACCGACCTCGCCGTGGCCCTTGCGCCTCAGCGCCATGAGTTGCGTGCCGTACACCACCTCCTGCACGAGCGCATGGCGGAACGCGTACTTCTCCTCGGGGGTGATCTCGAACGGCGCGACGAAGCGTTCGGCCTCGAGGGTCGCCAGAGCCGAGGGCACGGGTTCACCGGCGGATACGCGCGCGAGGACGCGTGTCCAGAACGTCCGCCCGATGATCGCTGCCCGCTGGACAACATGGCGCGGACCCGCTTCAAGCGCGTCAAGGCGTGCCTCGAGCAGCTCCTGCACGGTCGCCGGCACGAGGACCGCCCGGCCCGCCGCGATGCCGCGCACCACCTCCTCGATGAAGAACGGGTTGCCGCCAGTGCGCTCGAGGATCAGCGCGCGGACGCTCGCGTCGAGCGCGATGGGGGCAACGCGGTCGACCATCTCGCTGGCGGACGTCTCGTCGAGGGCCTCGAGTCCCATCGCGATGGCGCCCCAGGCGCCGGTCGCGGCTTCGCGCGAGGTACTCAACACGACGCATCGCAGTTCGGCCACGTGGGAGAAGACGTCCCCGAGGGTCGACGCCGATACAGGGTCGATCCAGTGCAGGTCCTCGATGGTCAGCACGAAGGCCCCCGAGCGGCTGCGGTCGGCGAGGAGCTGCTGAAGCAGCGCCACAAGCTGGCGGCGCTTGCTCTCGGGATCGAGGGCCGAGTACTCGCCGTAGCCGAGGATCTCCACGAACAGCGCGACGGCGCTCTCCTCCGATGGGAGGGCAAGCGGTTCGAGCGCCGTCCTGAGGCCGACGCGCGCAGTTGCCTCATCATCCGACAGCTGGACGGAGAACAACCGGCGCAACAGGTCCGCGATGAGCGCATACGGCATGGACGCCTCGTATGCGCTGCAGCGCGCCGAGACTCGCGGAACTTCCGGGGGCAGCGCGGCGAGGAACTCTGCCACGACGCGAGACTTTCCCACGCCGGCCTCACCGTGAAGGTGCACCAGCGAGCCGTGCCCGGCTTCGGCGTGGCCGAAGAGCGTGGAGAGCCGTTCGAGCTCGGCGCGGCGTCCGACAAGTGGCGGGCCGGCGGTGGCCCCGGACTCGAGCGGCCGGCCCACCACGCGGTACGCACGGACCGGTTGCGCCTTTCCCTTCAGTGTGAGCGGCGGCACCGCCTCGAAGTGGAAGCTCTTTTGCGCGAGGGCCAGGGTGTCCTCGCTCACGAGGACCTCGTTCGCCGGGGTCACGCTCTCGATACGCTGCGCGGTGTTGACCGCGTCGCCCGTGACCGTGTAGGCGAGCACTTCGCCGGGCAGAAGACCGGCGATGACCTCGCCGGTGTTGACGCCGATACGCACCGCAACGCGGACGCCGTGTTCTTTCTCGAGCGCGTCGTTCTCCTTCAGCATCGCCGTCTGGATGGCGAGCGCTGCGTGGATCGCGCGCGCGGCGTCATCCTCGTGCGAGACGGGAGCCCCGAACACCGCCATGACGGCGTCGCCGATGTACTTGTCGATCGTCCCCCCGAAGTGCTGGATCTGGCGCGCCACCACGTTGAAGTACGCGGTCAGGATGACCCTGGCCCTTTGCGGTTCGAGGCCGCTGTCGAGCGGCTCTGCGAGATCGGCGAACAGCACTGTGACGACCTTGCGTTGCTCCTCGAGCAGGTGGGCCTTCTGACCGCCGATCTGGAGCGACGCGCTCGTCGTGGCTCCGGCCTGCCCACCGCCCGGATCGCCGCCTTCTCGCGGGGCGCTGGCGTCGGTGACGGATCGCATCGTCCGTCGTCGACGCGCCGTCAGCCGGTACGAACGCTGCACCTTGCCGCTGTCGGGGAGGGTGAGCAGCGGTGCCGCCTCGAACCGGAACGATCGACGGGTCACGCGGTAGGTGCCGGCGCCCACGTGGACGGTGTTGGGCACGGCGGTCGTCTCGAGACGCTGCGCGATGCTGACGGTCGGCCCGACGGCGGGCACCGGCCGACCGTCCATGTCGAGGCCGCTGGTCACCTCGCCCGTGTTCACGCCGATGCGCAGCGACAGCCGCACGCCGTAACGGCGCTCGAGCTCCACGTTCTCGGCGGCGATGGTCTCGAGCATGGCCAGCGCCGCGTCGAGCGCCCGTTCGGCGCCCTCTTGTGCGCTCGCCCCTTCGAACACCGCGCGAACGGCATCGCCGATGTACTTGTCGACGGTCCCGCCGTACCGCTGGATCTCGTGGGACAGCCCACGAAAGAATCCGCTCAGGATGGCGCGCAGCTCCTCCGGGTCGAGCCGCTCCCCGAGCGGCGTCGATCCCGAGAGGTCCGCGACCATGACCGACAGCACGCGGCCCTCGTCGGCAGCCGGAGCGGGGGAGGGGCGTGGCGACGTGCGCCTGCGTCCGAGCCTCGGGACGCTCATTCGCTGGTCACTCTAAGGCGCCCTGGACGCTGCCGGACCCGATGGACGTGGACGCAGGCAGGAGGGGCCGCACGGAATCCGCCGCGCATCGCGTGCATATTGGTCCGATGGCCGAGCCCGCCGCAGTCCCGCGCCAGTCCGCGCGCGCCACCAGCGGCCGCGGCGCCCGGGCGTCCACGGAACATCCGCTCTCGCTCGGCACGAGCCTGGTCCGCAATCCTTTCCAGACGCTGCCGATGCTGCTCGCGACGCTGCTCGCCGCGCTCGGCATCGCCACGGTCGTGATGCTGGCGACCTCGATCGCGCGCACCGCACTGGCGCCGAACGACTTCCTCATGGGCGCGCTGCTGGTCGATCCGCGCGGCGCGCCCATCGCCGGCGCCGAGGGGGCGGTGCGCGGCCTGCCCCGCGCGGCCGACGCCTTCGCCGTGCGCACCATCCCGGTGAAGGGGCGGTTCCTCGACATCGAGCTGCCGTTCCCGATCAGCTTCGTGGGCGGCGGCCGCGCGCGCGAGCTGCTCGAGCGCTACGGCGATCACATCGCCGAGGGTCGCCTTCCCGCGCCGGGAACGCTCGATGTCGCGCTTCCCATCAGCCTCGCGCGGGCGCGGCATCTCGGCGTCGGCGACGCCATCAGCGGCCTTGCCTTTCCCTCGCCGCTGCGGATCGTCGGCCTCGTGGACGGTCCGCGATGGATCGGGATCGGCAACCTCGTCGACGGGTCGCGGATCACGCCCGACGCGGTCATCGCCTTCCCCGCATCGGGGGTCGATGCGGCCGCGCTCGAGCAGGACATCCGCCGCGACCTCGGCTACGGCACGCGCCATTGGACGGCCGATCCCGGCGGGAGCGAGTCGGAGAACAAGTACGTCGCGGACCTCGCGCTGCTCCTCGGATTCATCGTGCTGGTGAACGCCGCAGTGCTCGCCACGATCAATGGGCTCCTCGCGCTCTTCTACTTCCGCCAGAGGCAACGCGAGTTCGTCCTGCTGTCGGTGCTGGGCTGGGACAAAGGGGCGCTCACCCGCCGGGCGCTCGGGGAGATCGCGACCGTCATCGGCCTCGGTTGGATCCTCGGCATCGCCGCGACGTGGGGGCTGATGCGGCTCGTCGATGGCCTGCTCTTCCAGGATCGCGGCATCACTGTGGCCTTTTACGATCCGACGCCCGCGTTCGTCACGATCCCGCTGGTGTTGATCTCGATCCTCATTTCGAGCGCGGTGGTGGCCGTGGCGCTGCGGCGCTTCGATCCCATCGGGCACCTGCAAGGGCAGTGATCGAAGCACGCGGGATCGAGCTGCGCTTCGATGCGCAGCGCGCACTCGCGGCGGTCGACGTGGCCGTCGCCGACACGGGCCTCGTCGCCCTCACCGGCCACTCGGGGTCCGGTAAGAGCTCGCTGCTGCACGTGCTCTCCGGTCTCCGGCTGCCGACCGGGGGCGATGTCCTGCTCGACGGGCGGCCCCTTCGCGAACGGTCGTCGGCCGAGCTGCGCGGCGAGGTCTTCGCGTTCATCTTCCAGGACCATTTCCTGGTCCCGTATCTGAGCGCATACGAGAACGCGCTCGCGGGAGTGGCGCGACCAGGGCCGGCCGACCGGGAACGCACGCTGGCGCTGCTCGCCGACCTTGGCCTCGGCGCGGTCGCGCACCGGCGGGCGTCCCGGCTCTCCGGTGGAGAGCGCCAGCGCGTCGCGGTCGCGCGCGGACTGGTCCGCGGCGCGCGCTACCTTTTCGCTGACGAGCCCACCGCCGCGCTCGACCGCGCCTCGGCGGACCGCGTCTTCGGGCTCCTGCGGCGTTCCGCCCGAGAGCGCGCCGTGGTGCTTGTGACGCACGACGCGCAGGGCCTCGAGATCGCCGACCGGTTCATCGAGCTGCGCGACGGCAGGATCGTCGAGGATCGCGCAGCGTCGGCGCCGTCGCTCTGATCCGGAAGGATCGGCGTCAGGCGGCGTCCGCCTCCGCCGGCGCGAGCGGCAGCGATGCGACGAAGGTGGAGCCGCGCGGCGAGGTCTCCTCGAGCGAGAGATCTCCCCGATGGCGGCGCATGATCTCGCGGCTGATGTGAAGTCCGAGTCCCGTGCCTCCGAGCGGGGCGGCGTTCTGCGCGCGGTAGAACGCTTCGAAGAGGCGCGACGCATCTCCCGCGGGAACGCCGATGCCGCTGTCGCGGACGCGGACGATGGCTCGGTCGGCCTCCGTGCTCGCGGCGACGTCGATGACCCCGCCGGCGGGACTGTATTTCAGTGCGTTGGTGAGCAGGTTGTCGAAGACCTGCTCGAGCCGGCGGGTGTCGGCCTGCACCCAGATCGGGCCCGCGGGCAGGCGCGTGCGTATCTCGTGCTGCTCGCTCGTCGGCGCGATCCGGGCGACGGCATCGCCGACCGCCGACAGGAGGTCGATCCGCAGCAGGCGCATGTCGAGTTGAGCGGTCTGCAGGCGCGACAGGTCGAGGAGCTCCTCGATGAGGCTGATCATCCGTGAGGTCTGTTCGTCCGCGCGGTGCAGTGATTCGAGGATCTCCGCCGTCGGCCGTCCGCGCTGCGCGCGCCGTAGCGCCAGCTGCACCTGTCCGCGGATCGTCGTGATAGGCGTCTTGATCTCGTGGCTCGCCATGGCGAAGAAGTCGATCCGCTCACGCTCGAGGTCCTTCAGCGCGCTGATGTCCTGGAACACGGTCACCGCTCCCCGGATGCTGTTGTCCGGACGTCTGAGCGGCGCCGAAGACACCAGCAGCGAGATGTCGCGGCCACTGCGCATGTCCCGCGCGAGCTGCTGCTCGCCGTGCACGACGTCACCATTCAGCGACCTCAGTACCGGCAGCATGTCGAGGGGCATCTCCTCCCCCTCGATCGTGCGCGGCCCGCGGTCACCTGATCCGCCGCGCGTCTGGGAGTCGTCGGGCAGGGGGCCGCGGATCGCTTCCGCCACGTGGTTCCTCTGGACGGTGCGGCCGCTCTGATCGACGATCGCCACCCCTTCTGGCAGGACCTCGAGGACCTGCTGCAGACGATCGCGCTCGGCGGCGACCTCGGCCCCCGCATCTTCGGCGCGCACCGCGGCATGCGCCGCCCCCGCGCGGGCGGAATGCAGCGAGCTGCTGATGCCGGTGATGACCGCGCCTTCGAACAGGAAGGCGGCCTCCCTGAGAAGCACCGGGGTCGTGGGCGCGAGCTCCCCGGCCGACGTCAGAAAAAGGAAGTGCGCGGACAGCACCGACAGCGCGGTCGCGAGGATGCCCGGCCCAGGACCACCGTAGCCGGCGGAGACGGCGATCGCCGAGGAGAACAGCAGGAACGGGACGCCGAAGCCGAGCTCCGGCATCGCCACCTTCGCTGCCGCCGCGATCAGCGTCGTCGCGAAGGCGATCGCGTACCGGAGGACGCTGGACCGGTCCCAGCGTCTCGGACGCTCGCGATGCGCGCTCACGGCCACGCCTTCAAGGCTCGACGCCGCGGTGCTCATGACAAAATCGTTCCTCCGTGCGTTTCGGCTTGGACTTCGGGACATCCAACAGTTCGCTCGCCGTGTCGGACGGTGGGCGGCCGCGTCTGCTGCCGCTGGATCCCCTTGGTGGGTCAATCATGCCGTCGGTCCTGTACGTGCGTCGTGACGGCTCGTCATTCGTGGGGCAGGAGGCGATCCGGAACCACCTTGCCGATAACCGGGCCCGGGGACCGGTGCGTCGCGAATTCAAGATGCTCGCGGTGCGGATGGCGTCGTCAGACAAGGAACAGCCCACGGTGGAAGCCCACATCTTCACGGACCTCGCGTCCCCCGGGCGCCTCTTCCAGGCGCTCAAAACGTTCCTTGGCGACCCCCTCCTGATGCCCACCAACGTCTTCGGCACCGCGACAGGGCTGAGCGAGCTGATCGCGGTCCTGCTGACTCACGTTCGCGACCGTGCCGCCGCAGCCGTCGGCGCGCATCCCAGGGAGATCGTGCTCGGACGCCCGGTGGAGTTCGTCGGAGGACGCGAGGTCGAGGAGATGGCGCTCGCGCGCCTTGGCGAGGCGGCGGCGCTCGCCGGCTTCCGCGACGTCGAGTTCGTCGAGGAGCCCGTCGCGGCGGCACGCGCATCGGAGATCCGGTCCGGAACAGCACTGGTGTTCGACTTCGGCGGCGGGACCCTCGACCTGTGTCTCGTGCTGCGGACCTCCGCGGGGCTGAGCGTGCTCGCCAGCGCCGGACGGGACGTCGGAGGAGATCGGTTCACCGAGCTCCTGATCGACGAGGCGGTGGCGCCGCGTCTGGGGTCTCACGCCATCTGGAGCGAGAAGCGGCTCCGCCTCCCCTCATTCATCACGAACTCCATCCGGGACTGGCACGCCCTCTCGGCGCTGAACGAAAAGGCGCTTCTCGACGCGCTCGACGACTTCATCCGCGCCGGCGCGCCGCGGCGCGAGCTCTCGGCGCTGCGGAGCGCCGTCGAGCTTCAACTGGGGTACGAGATCTTCGCGGCCGTGGACGCCGCGAAGTGCGAGCTTTCGGACGCCACCGCTACGGTCCTGTCCTTCCACCGCGGGGAGGTGGATATCGACGCGCGTCTGATGCGAGCGCTCTTCGAGCGGCGCGCGCGGCGCTACCTCGACGCGATCGACGATCTCGTGACGAACGTCCTCGACGCGGCGGAGATGGCGGCCGCGGGCGTGGACGCGGTGGTCTGCACCGGAGGGTCGAGCCAGATGCCCGCCGTGCGCGCGCTCCTGCGCCGGCGCTTTCCCGAGGCAACGCACCGCGACGCGGCCGCGTTCAGCACCGTCGCGCTCGGCCTCACGCTCGCCTCGTAGCGCCCGAACGCTGCTTGCGCATCGCGCGGCGGAGCAGCGCCACGACCGCCGCCTCCTCGGCGCGAAGGCCCGTCGTGCGCGGCCGGCCGCCCTTCGCCGCGGGCCGCGGCTCGAGGCCGATGAGCGTTCCCTCGCTGAATGCGTCCACGATCGCCGGGTGGATGTAGCAGCGTCGGCAGACGGCGCGCGTGTTTCCGAGCTGCTCGGCGACGAAGTCGATCGCACCCAGGAGATCGGCCCTCGCGGCGCGTGTGGACCGTGGCGTCCCTCGCGCGCGGAGCGCACGCGCTGCGAGGACGGTGCCGGCCCACGTGCGGAAGTCCTTCGCGGTGAACCCCTCGCCGGTGATCTCGCGGAGGTACGCATTGACGTCGCCGGAGCCGACCGATCCGCGGTCCCCCGCCTCTTCGTATTCGAACAGCAGGTCGCCCGGCAGGTCGTTGCACCGCCGGATGATCCGCACCAGGGCCGGCTCCATGACCTGCACCACGTGCTCCTTCCCGCTCTTGCCGCGGAATCGAAAGCGCGCGCCTTGTGGACTCATCACCACGTGCTTGGCGCGCAGTGTCGTCAGTCCGAATGAGCGGTTCTGCCGCGCGTACTCGTCGTTACCGACCCGGATATGCGTCGTCTCGAGCAGCCGCACGACCGCGGCGAGCACCTTCTCCCGCGGCAGTCCGGGCCGGCGCAGGTCGCGCGACACGCGGCCGCGGATGCGAGGCAGGGCCGCGGCGAAGTCGATCAGCCGGCCGTACTTGTTCTCGTCCCGCGCGGTGCGCCAGTCAACGTGGTACCGGTACTGCTTCCGGCCGCGCGCGTCGCGGCCGGTCGCCTGCAGATGCCCACGCGGATGCGGGCAGATCCATACACCGGTCCACGCCGGCGGTATCGAGAGCCCCCGGATGCGCGCGAGATCCTGCCGATCGCGCACCCGGGCGTTGTCCGGCCCCAGGTACACGAATCCCTTGCCCGCGCGCCGCCGCCGGATCCCGGGTGCGGCGTCCGACGAGTACCGCAGGCCGGCCTCGCGCGCGGCCTCTACGGACTCCACCAGCGGTCGTGCGGGCGGGACCTGACCGATGTCGACCATCTGCGCGCTCACGCGGCCTCGCCCTGCACGCCGGGGGCCGCTCCCTCAGCCGCCGGTGGCGGTCGCCCCGAGAAGGCGCTCGACCGTGATGTCGTCAGGACCCGGCGGTGGGACGACCTGGTCCCAGGTGCACGACCTGGGGTCCTTGTCGTTCCGGAAGCGGAGGAAACGCGTGCCGTGTCGGAAGCGGTCACCCTCGACCTTGTCGAAACGCACTTCGCACACGAGCGTGGGACGCAGCCCCGTCCACGCGAGGTCCCTTCCTGCGGTCCACCGGCTCTCTCCCCCGGGCGAGCGGCCGTCGCCGAGGTGGCCCTCCTCCTCGAGTGGGGGCAGCAGTTGCTGCAGTTGCTTCTGAAGGCCCGCGGTGATGCCCGAGGTGTGGCCGACGAAGTCCAGCGTCCCGTCGTCCCGATACAGTCCGAGCAGCAGCGTCGAGATGTGTTTCGCGGACCCGCGGTATCCCACGATCACGCAGTCCGCCGTCTTCTCCTTCTTCACCTTCACGACCGCGTCGCGTGAACCCGGCCGGTACGCGCGATCGAGCCGCTTGCACACGATCCCGTCGAGACCCGCGGTCTCGAGGCCGGCGAGCCACGTGCGGGCGACGCCGATGTCGGTCGAGGCCGGCGAGATGGCGAATCCCTCCACCAGGCGAACGAGCTCGGCGCGGCGCTGGCGCAGCGGAAGCTCGTGGAGCGGCTCGCCTCGCCAGAGCAGCACGTCGAACACGATGTACCGCGCGGGAGTCTCGACGGACAATCTGCGTATGCGGCTTTCCGCGGGATGGAGTCGCATCTGCATCGCGTCGAAATCCAAGCGGCCGTCTGCCTCGATGACGATCTCACCGTCGAGCGCTGAGTGTGGTGGCAGCGAATCGCCGAGAGCGCGAAGCTCCGGGAAGTAGCGCAGCAGAGGACGGCCGTTGCGGCTCCACAGGTGCAGCTCCGCATCCTCGTTCTCGAGGACGCCGCGGAAGCCATCCCACTTCGGCTCGTACTGCCAGCTGTCACCCGTGGGGACCGAGGTGACAAGCTGGGCCTCCATCGGCGGGAAGGGCACGCGCTCGTTCGGCATCCCCCTATTTAATCCCGTCCGGCACGTCTTCTGCTTGACCCAGGGCGGGGACCTGACGCCGGTCCCGGAGGGAGAACAGCATGGATAGCACGCTGGCGATCATCATCGTGGTGGCGGTCGTGGTCCTCGCCGTCCTCGGGTACGCGATCACGCGCCGCAACAAGACGCAGGAGCTGCACAGCAAGTTCGGTCCGGAGTACGAACGGGCGGTCGACCGGTACGGCGACTCAAGCAAGGCGGAGCGCGACCTGGCGGCGCGCCAGAAACGCGTCGAGTCGCTCCAGATCAGGGCGCTCGCGCCGCAGGACCGGACGCGGTATTCGGAAGCGTGGAACGACGTCCAGACGCGCTTCGTCGACGATCCCCGGCGCGCGGCGGAGGACGCCGACGTCCTCGTGCGTGAGGTGATGCAGAAGCGCGGCTATCCGGTGGGCGACTTCGAGCAGCAGGCCGCGGACATCTCCGTTAACCATCCCGCCGTCGTCGAGCACTATCGCGCTGCCCACACCATCGCCGAGCGGAACGCCCGCACGCCCGCGACCACGGAGGAGCTGCGCAAGGCGCTCGTGCATTACCGGGCGCTGTTCGCCGACCTCCTCGACCTGAACCCGGACAACGGCCGCGACGCCACCGCCGTGAACGAGCCGCAAGAGGAGAGGAGCAGCCGGCGATGAACGAGCGTCAAAGCGCGACAGACATCGAACCCACCCCGGAGCTCGAGGGCACCGACTCTGGCGAACGATCCCGCGGGCCGATCCCCGCTCGCGCGGAGGCCGCGTCCGAGCGGGCCGAGCGCCCGAAGAGTGAGCTGACGACCGCGGATCTCGCTTCGGCGGGCACCGTCGGCGACCGCACCACCGATACGCGGGCCGACACGACGAACGAGGCGGAGCCGCTCTTCGCGAAGAACGATGCCGACGCGTTCCGCTCCAGCTGGCAGTCGATACAGGCCGGATTCGTCGACGAGCCACGGCGCGCCGTCGAACAGGCGGACACGCTCGTCGCCGAGGTCATCCAGCGCCTGGCCAAGGTCTTCGCCGACGAGCGTTCGACGCTCGAAGCGGAGTGGTCCGCGGACGGCGACGTCGAGACCGAGCAGCTGCGCGTCGCGCTGCGCCGCTATCGCTCGTTCTTCGACCGCCTGCTCTCCGTCTAGGGCCGATCGTCGCGTCCCGGGGCCGATGCCGCTCATCGGAGGCCCATCGGCCCCGGGCACCGCGTCATGACATGCCGAGGAGCGTCATGAGCGCGACCAGGGCGAGCGCCGCGAGAAAAAGGCTGTTGAGGGCCAGGCGCACGTGCTGATACTTCTGGCCGGCGATCAGGGCCAGCATCACGGCGTGCCCGAGCAGCTGCTCGGTTAGCTCCGCCGGCCCCGCCCCGCGGACCGCGCGCGCGTAGGCGGCCGGGCCGTCGGGTGAGGTGGCGTGCTCCGCGATATCGGCCCAGTTGACCAGCGCGGCGCGATGCGAGGGCGCCGTCTCCCTGTCGAACAATTCCGTCATGCCCTCGAGCAGCCGATGATGAGGCGCGACGCGCTCGTACGCCCGGGGCATGCGCGGGCGGATGACGCGATAGGCGTTGAGCACGGCGAGCAGCGACAGGATCGCGAACAGCGCCGCAGCGGCGAACGCGAGCCCTCCTGCGATCGATGTGGGTGGGAACGCCTGGAGCGCGCCGCGGGTAACCTCGCGGAACGCTCCGAAGAGGACGCCCGCCACGGCCGCCGTCACGCCGGCTTTGGCATCGGAGAAGCGGATCTGGTCCTGTAGATACGCGTGCACGTGCCGCGCAAATTCGAACCTGATCCACTGCGTGGTCTCGCTGTCCGGCGGCTGCCCTGCCATCACCAGCGACGCATTCTGCATCGCGCGCCCGGCGACCTGCCCTCAGCCCTCCACGACAGGGATGAAGCGATATCCGCCGGCGACGGTCTCGATGTAGCGGGGCCTGTACCAGTCGTTCTGGAGCTTGGCGCGGAGGGCACGGACGTGGCGATCGACGATGCCGCTCTCCACCACGAAGTCGGTCCCCCAGAGCGCGTCGAGGATCGTTTCGGTGGAAAGGACCTTACCCGCGTTCGCTGCGAAGAGATAGAGCAGCGCCTGCTCGAGCGAGGTGAGGTGAAGCTCCGAATCGCCGGCGCGGACGCGACGGTGGAGCATGTCGATCTCGAGGTCGCCGATGCGCAGCCTGCGCACCATCTGGCCAGGGTCGCCGAACGTCCGGCGGATGACCGCGCGGGAGCGTGCGACCAGGTCGTCGGGAACGAAGGGCACGGTGAGGTAGTCGTCGGCTCCGCGCTCGAACGCGTCGAGCTTTCCCTGGAGATCGCTGCGGCGCGTCACCGCGATGACCGCCATCCGGCGCTCCGCGGGCCGGCCGCCGATGAGCTCCAGCGCCCGGCCGCCCTCGAGGTCGATGTCGACGACGAGGAGGTGAGGTCTCCAGAGCTCGATCGCGCTGCGGCCGTCATCCAAGGTGTTCACCACGCGCCGCGAATAGCCGCCGTGCCGCATGCTCAGGTCGGCGAGATTGGCCACGGGCGGGTCGGCGATGACGAGCAGGGCCCTGGTCGTCCGGTCACTGGTCTTGACCCACCGCGCGAATGCCGCCCAGGGACCTTCGCGCTCTATGACCGTACTCCCACCGCGCCGCTCGTGCGTGTGTGCACTTGTCATGCCGCGAGCCGCTGGGCCACTCGGTCGCTCAGTCGTCTCCGAATGGCCCGACCGCGGTCCGGTGGTCTGGCTTACCTGATGGCCGGTCCGTGTCTGCCCGCGGACGTGATCGTCCCGGACGCGCCCGCTGCCCACGCTCGGCCCGAGGTCGCGCCAAAGGCGCTCAGCAGGTCGGCGGTGGTGCCGCTCGAAACCTGGTTCCACGACTGTCCGCCGTTGTGGGTGGCGAATATCGCTCCGCCGTCTCCAACGATCCAGCCGGTCCTCGCGTCGACGAAGGTGACCGCGCGTAGCTGTTCGGCCCCGCGCACGCCGTGGAGGGTCCAGGTCGCGCCTCCGTCCGCGGTCGAGATCGCGTAGCTGCCGCTCACCGCCCAACCGTTCTGCGCGTCGACGAAGGAGGGACCGAACACCGGCGAGCTCAGCCCGAGCGAACCGAGCGCGGTGGCGGTCCACGTCTGGCCGCCGTCGGCGGTCCGGCAGGTGATGCCACTTGGATGTCCGCCCACGCCGACCGCATGCTGGGCGTCGATGAACTGGATCCCCGTGAAGTCACTGACCGAGCTACACCCGTGCCCGGAGGACTCGAGCTGGGTCCAAGTGGCCCCGCCGTCGGTCGTGGTCTGGAGATAACTGCTGTTGCCCCCCGCCAGCCCGTGGAGGTCATCCAAGAAGGAGACGGCCTTCAGCGTGTAGTAAGGCGCGAAGTCCGTCGTCACGCCGGCCACCTCGGATGACCAGGTCGTACCTCCGTCGTGCGTCGCGAGGATCGTCGAGCCGGCACCGACGGTCCAACCGGTCGACGCGTTCGTGAAGCTCACGGCGCGCAGGTCCATCGATGTGCCCGATCTCTGCGGCACCCAGGTCACCCCGCCGTCGACGGTCGCGATGATCGTGCCGAGGTCGCCGACCGCCCAGCCGCGATTCGCATCCGCAAATGTGATGGCCCGAAGCGTCTGCGCCGCGGCCCTCTGCGCGCTCCACCCGGTCGCCGCCACCGCCGGCGTTGCCATGCCCATCCCCGTGAGCAGCAGCGCCGCCGCTCCCGCGCCCGCGCCCGCGCGCGCGAGACGTGTGTACGTCGCTCGGTCCGCCATGTGGTTGCTCCCCCTGCGCGGCCGCCTGCGATCCAGGATGGGTCCGTCGCCTGTCCAGCTGGCATTGGAGCACACGCCAGTTAGTTAGCAGCAGCTTGCTGGGGGAGGCTCGCGCGTGCCCCTGTCGAGCGACCACTTTCCGTAGCGGCAGCGAGGCTTCCGCATCAGCAAGCCAGCGGTCGGGTGTTCATACGACCGCGGAAGATTCGTCGCCACGGGTCAACGGCCGGGCGTAATGGGCTACGGCCGCTCGGATGGAGCGCATGCCTCCACAGCGGCGCGCACGCTCGCCAGCCCCGAGCCAACAGCGACCACGCGCGCGATGCATAGGTCGAGGTCCGCACCGAGACGTTCGACCGCGCCTCGGGCTCGTGCGGCCGGCCCCCCGTAGCCGATGCGCTCGAGGGCCGCCGCGGGGAACGCGTCGGCGAGCGCATCGGCCGACGCGCCGCGGCTCTGGCGCGCCTCGAGCTCACGCAGCTCGGCGTCGAAGCCCATGCGCGCGAAGTGCGCCCGGTAGCCGCTGCCGCCCGCTCCCGGGCGGCCGAGCGCGTACCCGAGCACGGCTCTGGCGAGCGCGCGGCGGGCGGCGCCCGCGTCCTCATCCACCGCGACACGGAGGTACTCGACTACCCGGACCTCGGCCGGGTCCCGGCCGGCGCTGGCCGCTCCTTCGGCGACGCGATCGCGGCTCCAGCGCACGTGTTCCGCGGTGCACCAGTTCAGCGCCGCGCCGTCGGCGATGGCCCCGGCCAAACGGAGCATGCGCGGGCCGAGCGCGGCGAGGTAGACGCGCGTGTTCGGCAGCTCCGCGCGAAGGGCTGCGATGTGCCGACGCATCAGCGCCACGGCCGACGGGTCGCCTTCGATGATCCCGCCGGCGCGCCGCACCCGCTGTTGCAGGTCATCCACCCGCTGCCGTTGCCCGCCGGCCGCGCGCTGGTACGCGCCAACGCCCACGCCGAGGATGAAGCGGCCCTCCGCGGACGTCGCGGTCATCGCGGCGGCGCGCGCCAGCGTCGGCACGTCCCACGCCGGGCTCGGGATCACGAGGATGCCCGTGAGGCGAGCGCCCGCCGCAGCGAAACGCGCGCACGAGGCGAATGCCGCCTGGCCGCTTCCGGAATTCGTCCAAAGGCTCGTGTATCCGGCGGCCGATGCGCGAGCCGCGAGATCGGTCTCCTCGGCCGGCGAGAGCCCGAGCTCCTGGCCGAGGCCGAGCCCGGTGGGGGCCGCTACCCGCTGACCACCCAGGTGTCGCCGGAGTGCAGGAGCTTTGTCAGGTCGCCGGTGCCGAGCTTCTCGGTCGCGCGGTCGATCTGCGCGTCGAGGGCCTCCCCGTAGCGCGGGCGGTCGACCTCCCGGAACACCCCGACCGCGGTGGGCGTCGTGGGACCGTTCGACAGGTGCGCCAGTGCGAACGCCATGGTGGGCTCCGGGCGCCGTGCGTCGTGCACCAGGATCCGCTCCAACGGCACGTCGGCGACATCGGCGATCTCGAGGTGCCCGTTCTCGGCGGCGACGACGCATTTCGTTCCCCCCGCGAACACGATCGGCTTCCCGTGCTCGAGCCGGATCTGGTTCTCGCCGGCCGTCGCCTTCTCGCGCAGCAGGTCGAACGCTCCGTCGTTGAACACGTTGCAGTTCTGATAGATCTCGACGAAAGCCGCGCCCTTGTGCGCCGCCGCGGCGCGGAGCACGCCCGTCAGGTGCTCGCGGTCGTTGTCGATGGTGCGGGCGACGAAAGAAGCCTCCGCGCCGAGCGCGAGCGCAACGGGATTGAATGGGTGGTCGAGCGAACCGAATGGCGTGGTCTTCGTCACCTTGCCCACCTCGCTGGTGGGGGAGTACTGGCCCTTCGTGAGGCCGTAGATCTGGTTGTTGAACAGCAGGATCTTGATGTTCACGTTGCGCCGCAGCGCGTGGATGAGGTGATTGCCGCCGATGGACAGACCATCGCCGTCGCCCGTGATCACCCACACGGCGAGGTCGGGCCGCGCCGTCGCGACGCCTGTGGCGAGCGCAGGCGCGCGGCCGTGGATGCCGTGGACCCCGTACGTGTCCATGTAATACGTGAAGCGGCCCGAACACCCGATTCCGGAAATGAACACCGTGTTGTGCGGCGCGATCCCAAGTTCCGGCAGGAAGCCCTGGACGGCCGCGAGGATCGCGTAGTCGCCGCACCCGGGGCACCAGCGCACCTGCCGGTCGCTGCTGAAGTCCTTCTTCGTAAGCTCGAGCGCGATGGGCTGAACCGTCATGGGAGCCTCCGCAGGATCTCCTGCTCGAGCTCCTCCGCGAAGATCGGCAGACCCTGCACCTTGTTGTAGCCGATCGCATCGACGAGGTACTCCGCGCGAAGGATCCGTGTGAGCTGCCCAAGATTCATCTCTGGCACGAGCACGCGTTCGTACGACCGGAGCACGTCCCCGGTGTTCTGCGGCAGGGGGTTCAGATGCGTCAGGTGCGCGGCCGCGACCTTCCTGCCGCCTCCGCGGATGCGCGCCACCGCGGCGCGGATCGCTCCGTAAGTCGAGCCCCATCCGACGACGAGCAGCTGCGCGCCGTCCTCGTGGTCCACCGCGAGGGGCGGGATGTCCGAAGCGATCCTCGCGACCTTCGCTGCGCGCAGCGCCACCATTCGCTCGTGGTTCGCGGCTTCGTAGCTGATGTTCCCGGTGACGTCTTCCTTCTCGAGCCCGCCGATCCGGTGCTGCAGCCCCGGTGTGCCCGGGATCGCCCAGGGGCGCGCGAGATTCTCGTCCCGCTGGTAGGGCATGAACCCGACTGGTCCATTCGGTTCGCTCGCGAAATGGGGATCGATCGTCGGCAGCGCGGTCACGTCGGGGAGGCGCCAGGGCTCGGACGAGTTCGCGAGGAACGTGTCCGAGAGCAGGATCACGGGCGTGCGGTACTTCACGGCAATGCGCGCCGCCTCGAGCGCGGTGTCGAAACAGTTCGCCGGCGAGTACGAGGCCACGATCGGGATCGGCGACTCGCCGTGCCGGCCGTACATCGCCATCAACAGATCCGACTGCTCGTTCTTCGTCGGGAGCCCCGTCGAAGGACCGGCGCGCTGCACGTCGACCACGATGAGCGGAAGCTCGAGAGCGACGGCGAGGCCGACCGTTTCTGCCTTCAGATCCATCCCCGGGCCGCTCGTGCCCGTCACGCCCAGGCGGCCGGCGAAGGCGGCGCCCAGAGCCATGTTCACGGCAGCGATCTCGTCTTCCGCCTGGAGCGTCCGCACGCCGAAGTTCTTGTGCCGCGCGAGCTCCTCCAGGAGGTCGGATGCGGGCGTTATCGGGTAGCTCGCGTAGAACAGGCCGAGCCCGCTCTTCACGCTCGCCGCGACCAGTCCCCACGCGAGCGCCGTCGCGCCCGACACGTTGCGGTAGACGCCGGGCCGCGCGGCGAATGGCTTGACGGTGTAGCTCTCCGCGAACAGCTCGGTGGTCTCCCCGAAGTTGTATCCGGCCTTGAACGCGGCCACGTTCGCGTGCATGATCTCGGGCTTCTTGCCGAACTTCTGCTCGATCCAACGGACGCTCGTGTCCGTCGGCCGCCCGTACATCCACGAGATCAGGCCGAGCGCGAAGAAGTTCTTCGCGCGCTCGGCGTCCCTCTTCTGGATGTCGATCCCTTCGGCGGCGCGCAGCGTGATCGTGGTCATGGGCACGCGGAACAGCTGGTACGCGTCGAGCGAACCGTCATCGAGGGGATTGCTGGAGTAGCCGGCCTTGTCGAGATTGCGTTCGTTGAAGGCGTCCTCGTTCGCGATGACGACGCTCCCGCGTTCCAGCGAGCCGATGTTGGACTTGAGCGCCGCCGGGTTCATGGCGACGAGGACGTTCGGGTGATCGCCCGGCGTCAGGATGTCCTTGGAGGAGAAATGGATCTGGAACGCCGACACGCCCGCGACCGTTCCTGCCGGCGCGCGGATCTCGGCCGGAAAGTCCGGTAACGTGGCGAGGTCGTTCCCGATCACCGCGGTCGCGTCGGTGAAACGATCGCCGACGGTCTGCATGCCGTCGCCCGAGTCGCCCGCGAACCTGACGACCACGCGCTCCCGCTCGATGACCGACTTTGTGGGGATCACGGCACTATTGTCGCGTCCGACGCCACGCCAGGCAACCGAAGATCGAAGAGGACACAGGGCCGAGCGAGCGTTCGCTGACGGCCTTCAAGAGGGGCCCGGCGGCGTGGCGCCGACCGGGACGCGGGGAGGATGACATGTGCAGGAGCATCAAGACGCTGCGGCGAGCGGATAGCGGCGGCGCGAGTGAGGACGAGATCAGGGCGGCGGCGCTCCAGTTCGTGCGGAAGGTGAGCGGTTACAGGTCTCCATCGCGCGCGAACGCCGAACCATTCGAGCGGGCCGTCGAGGAGATCGCAGGGTCAGCGCGCCGGATGCTCGGCGACCTCTCGCCGTCCTCGCACGGGTCCGCGGCACCGCGCCACGGGGTCCGTGCCCGCGCCTGAGCCCGAGCGCCGCTACCCGCCGCTCCCCGAACGTCCGAGCATCGCCAAGCTGCGCGCCGCCGCGGGCCGTTGCCGCGCGTGCGATCTGTACCTGAAGGGGACGCAAACGGTCTTCGGTGAAGGCCCTTCACGCGCGCGGGTCGTTCTCGTGGGCGAACAGCCGGGAGATCGCGAAGACCTCGACGGCCGGCCGTTCGTGGGCCCGGCGGGGCGGCTCCTGGACGAGGCGCTGGGGTCGGCGGGGATCGATCGCGACCGCGTGTACGTCACGAACGCCGTGAAGCACTTCAAGTGGCACCCAAGCGGCAAGCGCCGCATCCACGAGAAGCCGAACGCATCGGAGATCGCAGCGTGCCGGCTGTGGCTGGATCTGGAGCTCCGCGCATTGAAGCCCGACGTCGTCGTGTGCCTTGGCGCAACGGCTGCGCAGGCACTCCTCGGCCCGGCCTTCCGCGTCACCAAGCAGCGGGGCGTGTGGATCGATTCGCCGATCGCGCCGCAGGTGCTCGCCACCATCCACCCGTCGGCCATCCTCCGCGCGCCGGACGAGACAGCGCGCGCCCAGGAGATGCGACGGTTCGTCGCCGACCTCACCGTCGTCGGAAAGGCTCTCGCCCGGTCGGCATGAGCCGCGCTCGGCCCGCTTGGCCGGGCGCCACGGGGCGGTCGTCCGTCCGCCCCCAGCGACCGAGTTCCTTTCTTGACTGATGTAATTGTGGTGGTATGTTCCTCCTATGTAATCAAACAAGGAGGCATGTAATGGCAACTACGGAGGAGATCAAAGGCTGGCTGGCCGGCCGGATCCCAGCGGACTGGTTTGAGGGAACACCGGAGGTCCTTGTCGACCGCGAGGAGATCGTGGTCGTCGGCGGGCTCCCGGACGTGAAGCCCGCGGATGGAGCGGATGAGGCGGCGGCGCAAGCGGGCAGGATCAAGCAGCACCGTGAAGCGACGCGCGACGCGCGAGTGCGCATCGCTCGGGAAGCGCAGGGCCGCTTCGGGCGCACGGTCTCGTGGGGAGCCGCCTGCGGCGATACGCGCGAGCTCTTCACGCACCTCAGCGTCCCGATGATGACGCGCCTGCGGATCACGGACCGGCAGATCCTGGACGCGCTTGTCGACGCCGGCGTCGCGCGAAGCCGCAGCCACGCCCTCGCGTGGTGCGTTCGGCTCGTGGCGAAGCACCAGGGAGACTGGGTGCGCGAGCTCAAGGACGCCGTGGCCAAGGTCGAGCAGGTGCGCGCGAATGGACCCGAGGTCTAGGCACGTGGCCGCCATCGCGGACGACGCCGGTCTGACCCTGCTCGACGCCTACTCACAGGCAGTGATCGGCGTCGTCGAGCGTGTCGCGCCCTCGGTCGTGCACCTCACCGCCGGTCGTGGCACCGGCAGCGGCTTCATCGTCGCGCCTGACGGGTACGTCCTCACGAACGCGCACGTCGTCGACGGGCGCAGGGAGGTGCGCGTCACCTTGCAGGACGGCAGCGAGCTTTCTGGCGCGCTCGTGGGTACGGACGCCTCGACCGACATCGCCGTCGTGCGCGTCCTGGCGTCCTCGCTGCCTGCGGTGACGTTCGGAGATTCGGCGGCGCTGCGGGTCGGACAGCTCGTCATCGCGATCGGGAATCCGCTCGGTTTCCAGTCGACCGTGACGACGGGCGTCGTCAGCGCGCTCGGGCGGACGCTTCGCGCGCCCGACGGACGTGAGATCGAGGACGTGATCCAGACCGATGCGGCGTTGAATCCGGGTAACTCCGGCGGCCCGCTCGTGGACACGCACGCCCGCCTCGTGGGGGTGAACACCGCGATGGCGCCCATGGCGCAGGGCATCTGCTTCGCCGTTCCCGCGGCGACCGCGCGATGGGTCGCGGGGCTGCTGATCCACGACGGTACTGTGCGCCGCGGACATCTCGGCATCTCCGGCGCCGCCACCCCGCTCGGCCGCGCGCTCGCCGCGAGCCTCGGTCTTCGCACGACGTCCGGTGTGCGCGTCCTCGACGTGGCGCGTGGGAGCCCGGCTCACCTCGCCGGCATCATCGCGGGTGACGTCATCGTCTCATTCGACGGGTCCCCAACGGCTTCACTCTCCGACCTCGGGCGCCTGCTCCTCGGTGAGCATGTCGGACGCCAGGCGGAGGTGGTCCTCGTTCGCCGGGGCGAGCGCGTCACGACCTCGCTTGCGCCAAGGGAGGCGGCGGCGGCGGCTTAGTTCGGCGCGAACGTCCCTGTCGCGGTTTTAGGTCGCCGTCTTCAGCAGTTGGATCCAGCCTGGGATCTGTGTGTAGCCCATCTCCTCGTTGAGGTGGAGGATCGGCGCGTTCTGGCTGTCGTTGTCGGTCTGCACCTTCGTGACGCCAAGGTCGATCGCCTGCATGACCGTCTCGAGCTTCAACGCCCGCGCGACTCCCTGCCCGCGGACGGAGCGCGCCGTGCCGGTCCAGTCGGTGGCGACGTGCCCGCGCTGCGGCGGATAGGCGAGGACCGACATCCCAACGACGTCGTCGCCCCGCCGCGCGATCCACAGACGGTCGGTGTGCGTGCTAGGCGACTCCAGCCACTTCATGAACTGATCCAGCGGCTCAGGCACGTGGGGCACGGTGGTCGGCACGTCCTGCGTGGCCTCCTCGTTCATCTCATGCGTCTTGCGGTACTTCAGAGGGTCCGGGTCGTCCGAGAACACGCCGATCGTGATGCCCTGCTGGCGCATGCGCCGGCGGCTCGCATCGGCCATCTTCGCCAGCCGTTCCCGGTTCGCTGCGAGGTCGAGCTCCCACGCCTTCCCGCGGCGCTCCTCGCGGTATCCACGCGACTGGAGGAAGTCCACAAGGAATTGGTCGTCCTCGTACGTGCCGACGGTGAAGACCTCGGTGCCGTCCTGCCGGGAGCGCTCCTCGACCAGTTCGAAGGCGCGCTCGAGGCGGTCCAAGGTGCGCAGCGCAGGACGGACGTTGGCGCCGACGCGTCCGTAGCGCTTCGAGAGCTTCTCCCACGGGGCGTGCATGTGGCTCGCGATCCCGACCGTGGTCCCGCTGTGCTCGATGACGAATCGCTCGACGCTCCAAGCGGGATCCATGCTCGCCCACCAGTGGCGCAGCACCTCCGCGTCGGAAGGGTGCTCCGGGTACACCTCGCTGAGGACGTCCGCGACCGCGGCCGCGTCGTCGAGCTCGGCGCTGCGGAACACGAGGTCGCCCCGTTCGATCCTGGTGGCGACGTTCATCTCTGGGGTCACGGACGCGAACTTTACGGCGGCGGGCGGCGTCCCGGGGTGTTGCATTCGCTACAGTCGCGTCGTGCGCTGGGTCTTCCTCCTCGACGTGGACAACACGCTCCTCGATAACGACGGCGCGAAAGAGGCCCTCGCCGAGCGGGTCCGCGCACTCGTGTCGCCGCCTGAAGCCCGGCGTTTTTGGCAGATCTACGAGGAGACGCGCTCGGCGGAGGGCATGGTCGATCTTCCCGCGACCGCGGCGGCCTTCGCACTGGAGTACGCGACCGACCCGTGCGCCGCCGCCGTCCTCGGGGCGCTACAGGCGCTGCCCTACGAGAGCTTCGTGTACCCGGGCGCCCTGGAGGCCGTGGCCTTCCTTTGGGAGCACGGCACGCCGGTCGTGCTGTCTGATGGGGACCCCGTCTTCCAGCCGCAGAAGATCGCGCGCGCGGGGATCGCGGCGGCCGTTAGGGGGAACGTCCTGGTGTACGGGCACAAGGACGAGCACCTGACGGAAGTGCTCGCACGCTTTTCAGCGGACCGCTACGCCCTCGTGGAGGACCGCCCCGGGATCCTCTCGCGGACCAAGGCGCGGCTGGGAGACCGCGTGCTGACGGTACACGTGATGCAGGGTCACTACGCGCACGAGCCCGCGGCGCTGCCCGCGGACATGGAGATACCCCGCATAGCGGACCTGGCGGCGGCGCTCCGGGACACGCTCGAGAAAAGCGCGGCCGCTCTAGTGTTCGACGCGGCGGCGTCGCGCGGAAGGGATCAGGAGTGAACATGACGGTCACAGCCGAGCGCTTCGCGACGGGCATGACGTATGACGATTTCAAGGCGGCCATGACGCGCAACAAGGATCGCTTCGAGGAGAACGAGCGCGCGGTGGAGATCTCGGCGGAGGACAGGGTCGCTCTCGCGCGGCTGGCCCGCCCGCTGAAGGTCCTCGTACTCGCGGAGGATTGGTGCGGTGACGTCATCGCCAATCTACCGGTGCTCGGGCGGCTCGCGCAGGAGACGGGAAGGCTCGACCTGCGTGTCTTCCCGCGTGACGCGAACCCGGACCTGATGGACATGTACCTGAACCAGGGGAAATACCGTTCGATACCTGTGTTCGCGTTCTTCGACGATGACTTTCGCGAGATCGGCCGTTTCACCGAGCGGCCCGCGTCGGTCACCATGCGGCGCGCCGCGCAGCGCAGGGAGATCTATGCCAGCGACGACGCCTTTGGTAACCCCGACTCGCCCGTCGACCAGCTTTCGCCTGAGGTGCGCGAGAAGCTCACCCAAAGGCTCCAGGCGGGCCGAGAGGACTTGGCGCCGTTCGCCAACCGCGAGGTCATCCGCGAGATCCTCGAGATCGTGGAGCGCGCCCCGGCCTGATGCGCTCGAAGGTGACCATCACCTACTGCGCCGAATGCGGTTACGAATCCGAGACGGTGGGGCTCGCAAGGGCGCTCATGGAAGAGTTCGGGCAGCGGCTGTCCTCGATCGAGATCATCCCGTGGGAGGAGGGCACGTTCGACGTCTCAGTAGACGGCGAGCTCGTCCACTCCATGGCGCGAGAGGGTGGCTTTCCGGACCCTGAAACGGTCAAGGGGGCCATCCGCCGGCGTCCACTCTCATAGACTTTCATATGTGACCCTCGACGACGTCCTCGGCCGACCGCTCCACGATCTGCGGATCTCCGTCACCGACCGGTGCAACTTCCGCTGCGTGTACTGCATGCCGAAGGAGGTCTTCGGCCGCGAGTACCAGTTCCTCGGTCGGTCGCAGCTCCTGAGCTTCGAGGAGACCGAGCGCGTTGCCCGCGTGTTCGTGGGCCTGGGCGCTCGCAAGATCCGCCTGACCGGCGGCGAGCCACTCGTGCGGCGGGACGTCGAAAAGCTCGTGTCGATGCTCGCCAGGATCGACGGGATCGACCTCACGCTCACCACGAATGGCTCGCTCCTCGCAGGCAAGGCGCGCGCCCTCGCCGATGCGGGACTCGACCGCGTCACCGTCAGCCTCGACTCGCTGGACGACACGGTGTTCCGCTCGATGAACGACGTCGACTTTCCGGTCACGAGGGTCATCGAAGGCATGGACGCGGCCATCGCCGCGGGACTGACGCCCGTCAAGGTGAACATGGTCGTGCGACGCGGCATGAACGAGGACAGCATCGTGCCGATGGCGCGATTCTTCCGTGAGCGCGGGCAGATCCTGCGCTTCATCGAGTACATGGATGTTGGCCACACGAACGGCTGGCGCCTCGACGACGTCGTGACGGCGCGGCAGATCGTCGCGGCCATCGACGCCGAGCTTCCACTGGAAGCGATCGACCCCAACTACCCGGGCGAGGTGGCTGAGCGCTGGCGATATCGCGACGGCAGTGGCGAGATCGGTGTCATCGCCTCCGTGACGCAGGCGTTCTGCCGGGACTGCACGCGCGCCCGGATCTCGGCCGACGGGTCGCTGTACACGTGCCTCTTCGCGACCGCCGGCACGGACCTGAAGGCGCTGCTTCGCAGCGGCGCGACCGACGGTGAGCTCGCGGAGGCCGTCGCCGACGTGTGGCGCGCCCGCACCGACCGTTACTCGGAGATCCGCTCGGACGAGACCGGGGGCCTGCGCAAGATCGAGATGTCCTTCATCGGAGGGTAGAGATGGGCTCCGCACCGATCGTGCTTGTCCCCGGGTTCTGGCTCGGCGCCTGGGCGTGGGACGGTGTCGCCGACGCCCTGCGCGCCGACGGCCACGACGTGACCGCGCTGACGCTGCCCGGACTCGAGGCCGCCGACATCGACAGATCCACGATCGCCATTGCGGACCACGTGGATGCCATCTGCGCCGCGGTGAAGGCGGCGCGGACCGCGGTCGTGCTGGTCGTCCACAGCGGAGCTGGTGCCTCCGGCTACGGCGCGAGCGACCGCGTCCCCGAGCGGATCGCCGCCATGGTGTATCTCGACACGGGTCCGACGAAAGAGCCGATCGGCGGGGAGCTCCCGGCTGTCGAGTGGCCTCTGCCCACCTGGGAGGAGCTCTCCGCCGACCCCTTCAACAGCCTCGAGGGGGTGTCTCCGGAGCAGCTGGAGACCTTCCGCCGGCGCGCCCTGCCTGAGCCGGCGGGCGCGTATCGCGAGGCGCCCGAGCTGACCAACGACGCGCGGCTCGATGTGCCGAGCGTGATCATCTGCACCGCGATGCCGTCGCAGGTCGTCCGGGACGCCGTCGAGAAGGGGGATCCCTTCTTCGCGGGTGTCGCGGAGCTGCGGGACGTCCGCTACATCGACCTGCCGACGAGCCACTGGTCGATGTGGTCGCGCCCGCGGGAGGTCGCCGCGATCATCAGCGACGTCGCGAAGGCGCACGCCACCTAGATCGCGATCCGGCCCCGCACCTCAGGAAGGGCCGACATCGGCGTCAGCGGCCATCGGCGCCGGCCGGGACCGCGCCAGAGGCCACGCGCTCCAGCGCGCCACCCATTTCGGACCGCAGCCGGTCGGCGAGCGCCGAATCGAGGCGCAGCCGCTCGCTGACTCGAGCGACACCCTCCGCGATGTCCGGCGTCTGCTTCTGTGCGAGGAACGCCGCCGCGTCGCCCGCCAGATGCCCGGGGGTCAGTTGGGCGATCGCCGTCAGGACCTTCTCTTTGACCCCGCGGTCGAGCGGCACGACGTGCTGATCCCAGTTTCGTTTCACGCTCGGCCATGCATGCTCGCGCGAGTGCCGCAGCGCGAGCATGCGCACGAGCAGCAGCCCGCGGTCCTGAGGCCGGACGAGGTCGCTGAAGAGATCGCCGGCGGCGCGGCGCGCCAGGGCCGGGTCGGCGAAGTCCGCGAGCGCCGCGCGCAGGCGCTGCTCCTCCTGCGTGTCGTTGGCGGCGACCTCGAGCATGCGGCGCACGTACCGGTCGTACAGGTCGGCGTCGCCGCCGAGGGCCGCGGCTGTCGCGATCGGTCCAGCGACGTCCGGGTCGAGCCGCACCGCGCCTTCGAGATGCGCTCCCATCCTGCCCGCCGCATCGCGGCGCAGCGCATCCTGTCCGGGCAGCCGCGCGAGGAAGCCGAGCGCCTGGGCGCGGATCTCCCGCTCGTCGGCGCTGTCGGCGTCTCGAGGCTCCCATCCCAGCCGCGCCAGCTGTCGCTCGAAGAACGGGGCCGCGAAGCGCTCGAACGCCGCCTCCTGGTCTTCGCCGACGGCGTTGTGCCACAGCCAGCCGAGGATCGTTCCGATCTGCAGGAGCACCGCTCGGTCGTCCTCATCGCGCAGCCCAGCCAGCAGGTCGAAGAGCTGCGAGAGGGGAGCTTTCAGCGCCTTCGTCAGGGCCCACTGGTCGTCGAGCAATGCGAGGCGTTCCTCGGCGCCCAGCAAGCTGATCTCCGCCGCGAGGGCCGCGACGGCCGAGTCGTCGAGCTTGTACCGGTAGAAACCCTTGCCGCCCCCGTTGGGGTAGAGCCAGCGCGCGCCGGGCAGGTGCACGCTCGTGCGTTCGGTCTCCAGCAGGACGCGCTCCTCGGCCACCCCCTCGGCCGTGCCGTACCGGATCACGAGCGGGACCGGCCAGCGTTGTGCCGTCCCGCCGAGCGCCGGATCGGCGAAGAAGCGCTCCTGGCGCAGCTCGACGTCCAGCCCGCCTGAGGCCGCCCGCGCGACGCACGTTACCAGCGGGTGGCCCGGCTCTCGTATCCACGTGTTCGCGATCCGCGTGATGTCGCGCCCGGACGATTCGTCGAGCGCGTGCCAGAAGTCGTCGGCGGTCGCGTTGGCTTCGGCGTGACGCCGCAGGTAGGCGCGAACGCCCTCTCGGAACGCGTCCTCGCCGATGAAGTTCTCGAGCATGCGGATCACCGCAGCACCCTTCTCGTACGTCACGCGATCGAACCGCTCCGACGCCTGCTCAGCGCTGGTCACCTCCTCTGGCGCGATCGGGTGCGTCGAGTCGAGCGCGTCGAGATCGAAGGCGGGGGAGGTTTGAGCGACGAAGTCGCGCCAGAACGCCCACTCGGGGTTGAGATCGGCGGTGGCCTTCTCGCCGACGAAACTCGCGAACGTCTCGTTGAGCCAGAGGTCGTTCCACCACGCCATCGTGACCAGGTCGCCCCACCACATGTGGGTGAGCTCGTGAGCCACGGTGCTGAAGATCGCCTTGAGGATCGCCGTCGACGCCGTCGCGCGGTCGGCCGACAGCAGGCGCGTGCGGTAGGTGATCGCGCCGGGATTCTCCATCGCGCCCGCCTCGAAGTCGGGGATGCCGATCGCGTCGACCTTCGTGTAGGGGTAGGGGATGCCGGTATAGCGCTCGAGGTACTCCAGCGCCCGCACGTGCGCGTCGCGCGCGTACGCGCCCTTGTCCGCGAGTCCCGGCGGTAGCCAGACTCTGACCGGCACGCCGGTCTCGGTCGTCGCCGCATCGGTCGCCTCGTACGGTCCGACGGTGAAGGCGACGAGGTACGTGGAGATCTTCGGCGTTTCCGCGAAGGCGGTGCGTGTTCGCCCGTCCGGGAGTTCCTCGCTGGACGCGATCGGAGCGTTCGCGATCGCGGCGAGCCCTCGGCCGTGCACCAGGGTCACGGCGAACCGCGCCTTGAACGAGGGCTCGTCGAAGCACGGGAACGCGCGACGCGCGTCGGCGGCCTCGAATTGCGTCGCGGCGTAGCGCTCGTCCGCTCGCGTCGAGCGGTAGAGGCCCTTGAGCGAATCGGAGATCCCGCCGGTCCATTCGAGCTCGAGCACGTGCTCGCCGGGCGGGACCTCTGCGTCGAACGCCAATGTGGCTGTCTCGGACATTACCTGGTAGGTGACCGAGGCCACGCGAGGGCCGCCGGCGATCGCAGCCTCGCCGATAGCTAGGTCCACGGCGTGCAGCACGACCTCGGTCGCCCGCCGGTCCAGGCGCAGCGCGATGCGCGCACGTCCCCTGGAGGCCCACGTGTCGAGGTCGAGCTCGAAAGTCAGCTCATACCGGATCGGATGCACATCGCCGCTGAGCCGAAAGTCGCGCCTGTCCTCGGTCACGAAAGCCTCCTTGGGGATCGCTGCGGGAAAGCGTATCGAATGCCCGGCTGATACGGTTGCGTCGTGCCGCCTCAGTACATCTTCAGCATGCGCAACGTCCGCAAGGTCGCTCCCGGAAGCGAGCGCGAGATCCTGCGAGGGATCTCGCTTTCCTTCTATTACGGCGCGAAGATCGGCGTCCTCGGGGCGAACGGCGCGGGCAAGAGCACGCTGCTGCGGATCATGGCCGGGGTCGACCGCGAATTCAAAGGTGACGCGCTCCTCGCGGAGGGGATGACCGTCGGACTCCTGCCGCAGGAACCGGCGCTCGACCCCGCGAAGGACGTGCGCGGCAACGTCGAAGAGGGCGTCGCCGCGCAGCGGGCGGTGCTCGACCGCTTCAATGCGCTGTCCGCGCGCTTCGGCGAGGACCTGAGCGACGAAGAGATGGCGCGAGTGTCCGACGATTTCCAGCGCACGCAGGACGAGATCGAGGCCAAGGGCCTGTGGGACCTCGACAGCACGGTCGATCACGCCATGGACGCGCTGCGCTGCCCGCCCTCTGACCAGGAGGTGAGCACGCTGTCCGGGGGCGAGCGCCGCCGCGTCGCTCTCTGCCGGCTCCTGTTGTCGAAGCCGGACCTCCTGCTGCTGGACGAGCCGACGAACCACCTGGATGCGGAATCCGTCGCCTGGCTCGAGCGCTTCCTCGCGGACTACTCGGGCACCGTCGTCGCGG
>JBHEML010000020.1:0-738 GCA_046262615.1 Candidatus Limnocylindria bacterium
CAGACACACATCGAGGACCCCCTGTCCGAGATGCTGCTCCAAGGAGGCTTCCACGCGGGCGACACCGTGCGGATCCATCCCAGGGACGGCAAGCTCTCGATCGAGAAAGCCGAGGAGCGCAAGCCGGAGCCCGTCGCCCCCTAGGCCGCTCGGGCCTGCCCAACCTCACGGTTCAGAAGGTGCCCCCGAAGCGCGACCGGGTCAGCCACATGAACGGCTCGCATGAGGCGAGCCGTGACGGGATCGGCGTTCGCTTCCCAGCGTCGCCAGGCGCATCCGATCTATAGGAGCCTCGAGTGAAGCGAGCCGCGAACAGGATCGCGTTCGTCTGCCAGCAGTGCGGCGCCGACTCCCCGAAGTGGATCGGCCGGTGTCCGAACTGCGATGGGTGGAACACGTACGTCGAGGAGCGCGTGGTGCCGCCCGTCAAGGGACGCATGCAGCGTGCGCCGCGAGCCCCCGTCGCGCTCGATGAGGTGCCACCCGACGCGGAGGAGCGGATCTCCACAGGGATCGGAGAGTTCGACCGGGTCCTCGGCGGCGGCGTCGTTCGCGGATCCCTCGTGCTTCTCGGGGGCGACCCCGGGATAGGGAAGAGCTCGCTGCTCATGCAGGTATCCGCGCGGCTGCGCGAGCGCGGAACGGTGCTGTACGTATCGGGAGAGGAGTCGGCGGCGCAGGTGAAGCTGCGCACCCGCCGGTTCGGCATCGACGGCAAGGGCATTCAGCTCCTTGCCG
>JBHEML010000020.1:745-28665 GCA_046262615.1 Candidatus Limnocylindria bacterium
GTGTCCCAGCTGCGGGAGTGCACGGCGCGGCTGCTGGAGGTGGCGAAGGGCGATGACGTGCCGATCTTCCTCGTCGGCCACGTGACGAAGGAAGGCGCCGTGGCGGGGCCGCGGGTGCTCGAGCACATCGTCGACGCAGTGCTCTACCTCGAGGGCGAGCGGTTCCACGCCTTCCGGATCCTGCGCGCGACCAAGAACCGCTTCGGCTCGACGGACGAGGTCGGCGTCTTCGAGATGGCCGACACCGGCCTGCGTGAGGTGAGCAACCCCTCCCAGGTCTTTCTCGAGGAGCGCACCCGCGGCGTGCCCGGCAGCGTCGTCGTCCCGACGCTCGAAGGGACCAGGCCGCTGCTCGTCGAGGTCCAGGCCCTGGTGACGCCGACGAGCTTCGGGCTGCCCAGGCGGACGGCGAACGGCACCGACCTCCAGCGCGTCGTGCTCCTGCTCGCGGTCCTCGCCAAGCGGGCCGGCCTCTCCCTCGGGAACCACGACGTCTACGTGAACCTCGTCGGCGGACTGCGCATCCGCGAGCCGGCCACTGACCTCGGGTTGGCGGTCGCCGTCGCGTCCGCGCTGCGCGATCGCCCGGCCGATCCGCGCAGTGTCGTCCTGGGCGAGCTCGGACTCGGCGGCGAGGTGCGCCGCGTGCAGCGCCTGGCGGCGCGGCTGCGCGAGGCCGAGCGGCTCGGTTTCGAGCGTGCGATCGTCCCGGCCGCGAACACCGCGGAGCTCGACGGCACCTCGCTCGAGGTCGTGGGCGCCGCCTCGCTGCGGGACGCGCTTGGAGCGCTCGGGATCGCGGAGGCCTGACCGCGAACGGTCCCACCCGGCAGGCGCGCTCGCGAGCCCCGACTACACTCGGTGCAGTGATCCCTCGCGCGCATCCTTCGACGGTCGCGTCCCCGGCCGGCGTCCACCGCTCCATCGGACGGGCCCAGGCGCGGCCGTATCCCCTTTGGAAGGAGGGCCCACGTCCATGGCGCTCATCCGCCTCATCGGAGCACTCATCGGCTGGTTCTTCGGCATGTATCTCGGCCTCTCGCTCCTCGAGATCACCAATGTCGCGCCGATCACCGACAAGGTCCTCGTCGTCTTCCTTCTCGCGACCGCGTGCGCCATCCTCGCCTGGCTGGGCGCCCCATACCTCACCGTCCGGCCGGTCCGCTACGCGACCGTCCGGATCCGCGAGGCGTCGATCGGCGATCTGCTCGGCGGCACGGTCGGGCTCGCGACGGGTCTTCTGCTCGCGCTCCTCGTGTCGTTCCCGCTTTCGGTCCTCCCTGATCCCTTAGGCCGCTTCGCCCCCGTCCTGGCGACCATCGTCCTCGGGCTGGCGGGGGCCGGTGCCGGGCTGATCAAGCGGACACAGCTGGCCGCGATCGCCAGCGACCTCACGGGCGGCCGCAAGAGCGGCGCGGGCGGGCCGGGGCTTCTGCTTGACACGTCGGTGATCATCGACGGCCGCGTATCCGACGTGGTGAAAGCGGGCTTCATCCGCGGCACCCTGCTCGTCCCAAGGTTCATCCTCGGGGAGCTCCAGCACTTCGCGGACTCGGGCGATTCCACGCGGCGCGAGCGCGGCCGTCGCGGCCTCGAGATGCTGGCGCGGCTCCAGAAGGACGCGACAGTTCGGGTCGAGCTCGTCGATTCGGATCCTCCGAGCGCACCCGACGCGGATGGCAAGCTCGTCGTCGTCGCCCGCGCGCTCGGCGTACCGATCATGACCAATGACTACGGCCTCAATCGCGTGGCCGAGCTCCAGGGCGTGTCGGTCCTCAACATGAACGACCTCGCGAAGGCCGTTCGCCCGGTCGTGCTCCCGGGCGAGGAGCTCACGGTGCGGGTGATACAGGAGGGCAAAGAGCTCGGGCAGGGGGTCGGATACCTCGAGGACGGCACGATGGTCGTCGTCGAAGGCGGCTCGCGCTTCGTCGGCGGCGAGATGCGAGTGGCGGTGATGCGCGTCCTGCAGACCGTGGCGGGCCGCATGATCTTCGCGCAGCCGCGCGGGGAGACCGCCGAGGTCAGGCGGGCTCGGGCCGCCGGGCAGTAGTGCCGGGCGCGGCGCTTGCCATCCTTGCCGCCGGCGCCTCGAGCCGCGTCGGGTCGGACAAGATCCTCGCCGATCTCGGCGGCCGGCCTGTTCTCGAGTGGTCGCTCGCCGCTGGGCGGGCCGCGGGGGTCTTCTCCCAGACGATCGTCGTCGCGGCGGCGGAACGGGTCCCGGGGCTACGACGGCTCGTCGCCACGATCGATCCCGCGGCGCGTGTGGTCGAGGGAGGTCCGACGCGGACCGCTTCGGCGTGGTGTGCGGTCGACGCGGCGCCCGACGCGGACGTCCTGGCGATCCACGACGCCGCGCGGCCCTTCGCGCCGCCTGGCCTCTTCGCGAGGGCCGTGAAGGCCGCCGGCCAGGACGGGTCGGCGGTGCCTGGACTTGCCGTGACGGACACGGTGCGGCGAACGGATGATGCCGGGACCGCCCGCGGGGAGCTCGACCGCGCCGGGCTCTGGCTCGCGCAGACCCCCCAGGCGTTCCGGCGCGAGCTGCTGCTCCGCGCCCGCGCGGAGGTAGGCGGCGACAGCTTCCCCGACGACGCCGCGGCGCTCGTGGCCGCCGGCATCCCGGTGCGGATGGTCCCTGGAGAGCGGAGGAATCTAAAGATCACGACCATCGAGGACCTCGCGTACGCCCGCGAGCTCGTCGCCTGCGGGATGGTCGGGCTGCCCGCGGTCCGCGTCGGATGACGGCTTTCCGGACGGGCATCGGCTACGATATCCACCGTCTGGCGGGCGGTCGCCGCCTCGTGCTCGGGGGCGTCGCGATCGATCATCCGCAGGGGCTGCTTGGCCACTCCGACGGCGACGTCCTCCTCCACGCGCTCATCGACGCCCTTCTCGGCGCTGGCGGACTCGGTGACATCGGGACACACTTTCCGAGCGAGGACGCGAAGTACGCGGGAGCGGACAGCGTCGACCTCCTGCGAACGGTCGGCTCGCTCGTCGCGGATGCGGGATTCGAGGTGTCGTCGGTCGACGCGACGGTGATCGCCGAGCGGCCCCGCATCGCCGGGAGGATCGGCGACATGCGCAGCTCGATCGCCGGGGCGCTCGGGATCGGTCCAGACCGGGTCAGCGTCAAGGCGACGTCGACGGACGGGATGGGCGTGATCGGCTCCGGCGAGGCGATCGCGGCGCTGGCGACAGCGCTGCTGGCGCGAGACGACCGGGCGGGGGGCTGACCCGGCCACGATGACGGGCGGACCGAGGCGAGCACCACCAGGCGCCGCACCGGCCGCGGCGAGAAGGACGAGCACTATCGGCACAGAGCAGCCGGCGATCAGGTTCTACGACAGCAGCGCGCGGGCCGTGCGCCCGTTCGAGCCGCTGATCGCCGGACACGTCGGGATCTACGACTGCGGGCCCACCGTGTACGCGGCGCAGCACATCGGGAACCTGTACCGTTACGTCGTCGCCGACGTGGTCCGCCGGGCGTTCGAGTACTTCGGCTACGGCGTGACCCAGGTGATGAACATCACCGACGTCGGCCACATCGTCGGGGATGTCGATGAGGGCGACGATAAGATGGCGCTGGCCGCGCGCCGCGAGGGCCGCGACCCGGCGAGCATCGCGGAGCGCTACACGGACAGGTTCATGGCGGACCGGCGCCGGCTCAACATCCTCGACCCTCACCGGATGCCGCGCGCGACGGATCACATCCCGCTGATGGTGGCGTTGATCGAGCGCTTGATCGAAAAGGGGAACGCGTATGTCGCGGCCGACGGCGTGTACTTCGACGTGACGACGTTCCCCGGCTACGGGAGCCGCCTCAACGCCGAGCCTCCCGACGAACGAATGGCCGGCGCGCGCGTCGAGGTGAACGAGAACAAGCGCCATCCCTTCGACTTCGCCTTGTGGCGCGCCGCGAAGCCGGGTGACCTTCAGCAATGGGATTCGCCGTGGGGCCGCGGAAATCCTGGGTGGCACATCGAGTGCTCGGCGATGTCGATGCGGTACCTCGGCGACACGTTCGACATCCACTCGGGCGGAGAGGACCACCTGTTCCCGCACCACGAATGCGAGATCGCGCAGTCCGAGGCCGCGACAGGCAAGACGTTCGGGCGCCACTGGATGCACACGTACTTCCTCCGCGTCGACGGCGGAGGGATGCACAAGTCGATCGGCAACACGTACCTGCTCTCGGACCTCGAGTCGTGGGGATACGATCCCCTCGCGTTCCGGCTGCTCGTGCTCGGCGTCGGGTACCGCAAGGGTCTCGACTTCACGCGGCACGGTCTCGCCGATGCGCAACGGCGCCTCGAGCGTTGGCGGAGCGTCGTCGCGGCCGCGTGGCAGGCGGGCGGCGGCACCGTTCCCGCGGTAGCGCGCGATGACGCGCTCGCTCACGGCTTCGCTGCCGCGGTCGCCGACGACTTCAACACGTCTCGCGCGCTCGCGTGCGTCGAGGAGGCACTGCTGCTGTGCAACACGGGCGCTCCCGCGGAGCGGGATCGCGGGCTGAGCCTCGTCCTCGACATGGACCGCGTCCTCGGCCTCGGCCTCAGGGACGCGGCGGCAGCGGCGACCCGGCTGAGCGACGAGGAACGCGAGCTCATCGACGCCCGCGGCGCGGCCCGCGCGACCGGAGACTACGCGCGCTCCGACGAGCTGCGCGCGCAGCTCGAGCGGCGAGGCGTGCGGATCAAGGACACCAGGGACGGAACGCGCTGGGAGCGCGTCGCCCAGGAACGGAGTGAGGGTTGAACGAGCAGGAGCGCGACGAGCCGGAGGCAACGGGCGAAGCGCCCACCGGCGACACGCCGACCGGCGACACGGCGAACGACGCGGACGATCCGAATCGCAGGGGCCGGCGCCGGGGGCGCCGCGGCCGGGGCGGCCCTCCCGTCGCCGGCCAGCCGCCCTTCCGTCCGCAGACCCCGGGATTCCGCCCCCAGGTGCAGGGAGCTCGGCCCGCACCAGGCTTCCGGCCCGCTCAGCCGGGATTCCGCCCCCAGGGGCAGGGCTTCCGGCCTCAGGGTCCGCGCCCTCAGGGACAGGGGTTCCGCCCGCAGCCACAGGGATTCCGGCCTCAACAGCCGAGCTTCCGGGGCCAGCCGACGTTCCGGCCGGCGCCGCCACCCGAGGCCCGCCCCGGCGAGGACGAGGGCTCCCTCCAGGCGCGCGAGGTCGCCGCCTACGAGCGCCGCCAGGAGCAGCAGGACCGCCGCGGACAGTGGCGCGGCGGCGGGGCCTGGCGCCCCCGTGGCCCGCAGCGCCCGGGCGCCAACTACGCCGAGACCATCCGACGTGCGACCGCGGGCCCGCGCTCGGCGGCGGCGCCGTCGCACGACGCGGGAGAGCCGATCGCCGGATCGCATGCGGTCCTCGAGGCGATCCGGGCGGGCCGGGGAATGCGGCGGCTCTACGTATCTCAGGATCGGGGAACGCATTCGGGACCGGTCGCGGAGGTGATCGCCGAGGCGCAGCAACGTGGGATCGCGGTGCAGTTCGTCGACAAGCTCGAGATCGCGCGCGTGTCGCCCATCGAGGGCCACCAGGGCGTCGTCGCGATCGTCGAGGGAAGGCCGGGCGTCGACCTCGACGAGCTTCTGCTGCACCTCGACGCGGTGAGCGAGCCGGGCCTCGTCCTGCTTATCGATTCGCTCCAGGACCCCCAGAACTTCGGCGTCCTTCTTCGGTCCGCCGAGGGCGCGGGGGTCGACGGGGTCGTGATCCCGCGCCACCGCTCGGTCGGCCTGACGCCGGCGGTGGCGAAGACATCGGCGGGCGCGAGCGAACATCTCCTCGTCGCGGACGTCGCGAACCTCCGCCAGGCGATCGACGCCCTGAAGGAGAAGGGGCTCTGGGTGGTGGGCACCGACGAGACCGGCGACCTCCTCTACGACGAGGTCGACTATCGGGGGCCCACCGCGGTTGTCATCGGTGGCGAGGGCGAGGGCATCCGGCGCCTCGTCCTCGAGGGATGCGACCAGGTCGTGCGCATCCCCATGAGCGGGCGCGTCTCCTCGCTGAACGCTGCCGCGGCGGGCACGGTCGTGCTCTACGAGGCACTGCGACAGAGGCGCCGGGACGTCGCGCCACCCGGCACGAGGACGGCCGCTCCCGAGCGCCCGCGCGACGACACGCAGGTCTCGGGTGAACAGGCTGGCGAGGCGGAGTTCGCCGAATCGCGGCTGGTCGCGGACCGCGACGCCGCGCGGGGCGCGAGCGGTGAGGGCGCCGCACCGTCCTCATCAGAGGTCCGGCCCGCATCGACGCTCTCTGAAGGAGGAGCCGCACCGGCGATTCGACAAGGCGCGCCGGCATCGACCCTTTCCCAGGGCCGGGACCCGTCGACCCTCTCTGAAGGCCGACCCGCACCGACGGTTCGCCAGGGCGCGCCGGCGACCGGTCGCGCGGTACGTCCCTCGGAGGCGATCTCGGAGGGTGCGCCCGGTTCGACCCCCGAAGATCGGCTCGCATCCACGGTGCCCGGCGGCGCGGCGATGTCGACCCGCTCCGGGCTCCCGCCCACATCCGCCCCGTCCGATGGCCCGTTCGAAGCGACGACCGAAGGCGGTCCGCCGGTCGCCGAGGGAGAGATCGTCGCAGAACGCGAGTCCGAGCACGCGGCGGCGCAAGCGGACGCCTCGGCAGTGATCGATGTCTCGGTGTCGGAAGATGCGGTCGCTCCCGATGACGAGCGTGCACCCGAAGAAACGGACGACCCGGTGATCGACGTCGCGGTCACGCCGACACCTGTCCCCGGCGGCGAGGAAGACGCGGCCGCAGCGGGGCCGGGAGCGCCCCGTCCTCCCGGCCCTTCGTCGGTCGCGGAGCGCGCGCGACGGCCGGGGGTCAAGAAGACAGCGGCGGCGAAGACCGTCGCCAAGAAGACCGTCACGAAATCGACCAAACGCACGACGGCGCCTCGAGGACGCCCGAAGGGAAGCGCCGACCGGTAGTCGCCGGCTCCAGACGAGGACCGCAGGGGGCTCGTTGAAGGCTTGGAGCTCCGATCGCGCGAACAGGCGCACCCATGTACCCGCTGTCTATCCGCTGCGCGGCCAGTAAACCTGGGTCCGCAGGTCGGCGGCGGGCTCACCGAGGGTTCGTCGACGTACCGCTCCCACCTGGGCCCGCTCGGCGCCAGGCGGGCGCGCGTGCTGAGCCGCGGGAGTGCGATGATCGGTGGGCGTTGCCGGGGTAGCTCAGTTGGCAGAGCAGGGCTTTTGTAAAGCTCAGGTCGCGGGTTCGACCCCCGCTCCCGGCTCGGCGGCGGAACGGAGCGGAGCGGCGCGGTCACCGCCGCCGGCCCATCGCACCAGAGACGCCGACGGCCACTGCCGGGCGGCGCGAGCGCCCTGGAGCCACACCAGCAGTTCCGCGATCGGCATCGGCCGGCCAAGCGCGTAACCCTGACCGATGTCGCATCCAAGCTCCACGAGGCGATCCAGCGTCTGCTCGTCCTCGATACCCTCGGCCACCACCGTGAGGCCGAGGTTGTGCCCGAGATCGATCGTCGAACGCGCGATCACGACGCTGTCCTCGTCGTGCGCCATGTTGGTGATGAAACTCCGGTCGATCTTGATCGTGCCGATCGGCAGATCGCGAAGCTGCGCCAGGGAACAGTGCCCAGTGCCGTAGTCGTCCATGCTCATGCGGATCCCCATGTCGCGGACCTGGTCCAGGACCGCGCGTACGCGCCGCTGATCCACCATCGCGATGTCCTCCGTGATCTCGAGCTCCAGGAAGGACGCCACGGCGCCTTCGTCACCGAGAGTCTTGCGGAGCAACTCGGGAAGCAGGCGGTCCTGCGCGACCAGGGCGTGCACGTTGACCGCGACCGGGACATCGTCGGTCGCGGCCCATAGCCGCCGGTCGGCGAGCGCGGTGCGTAGGACCCGCGTGGTCAGCGCACCGATCAGACCGACCTGCACGGCGACGTCGAGGAATTGCTGCGGCATGAGCAGACCGTGCGCGGGGTGCTGCCAGCGCACCAGCGCCTCGATGCCCCACACCTGGCCCGTTCGGAGGTGGACGGTCGGCTGGTAGTACACGAGGAGCTGGTCGGTGTCGATCGCCTCGCGGAGCTCGGCCCCGAGGGTCAGCCGCTGGGCCACGTCCTGCTCGTGGCTGGCCTCGTAGACGGCGACGCCCAGGCCTCCACGCTTGGCCACGTACATCGCGATGTCGGCGTGGCGCAGCAGCTTGTCCTCGTGGTTCCCGTGCAGCGGATACATGGCCGCCCCAAGGCTGGCGCGCACGTCGATCGCGTGGCCTGCGACCATGAAGTGGGGCAGGAACGCCTCGGCGATCTTGCGCGCGGTGCCCAGGGCGTCGGCCGGATCGCAACCCGGCAGGAGCACGGCGAATTCGTCGCCGCCGAGCCGCGCGACCGTGTCGGTCTCGCGGACGGCCTCCTTCAGGCGAACGGCGACGCAGCGCAGCAGGTCGTCGCCCGCCTGGTGTCCGAAAGCGTCGTTGATCTCCTTGAAGCGGTCGAGATCGAGCATGAGGAGCGCGAGCGCGGATCCCTCACGCGCCGCGGCATGCAGCGCCTGTCCGGCGCGATCACGGAACAACGTGCGGTTGGGCAGGTCGGTGAGGGCGTCGTAGAGCGCGAGGTGGCGCAACTGATCCTGCACCCGGCGCCGCTCGCTGATGTCGCGTCCGACGGTGAGCACCTGGGTGCCCGGGGTCCCACCGAACGGGCGCACGGCGAACTCCACTTCGAGGTGGTGGCCGTCCTTTCGCGCGATGACGGTCTCGATCGTCCTGGCGTCGCCTCGCCGGCCAGAGCGCAGCGAGTCCTCAACGCGGATCTCGAGCGCCCCGCGCAGTTCAGGCAACACGAGCGCGAACGGTGAGGGCATCGCCTGGAGCTCGTCCGCGGTATATCCGGAGAGGACGAGCGCCGAGTCGTTGGCGTACTGGATGCCGAGGCCGTCGCTGATCGTGATCGCCTCGCCGATGTCGTCCTGCGCCCTCAGCAGCGCGTCATTCAGGTCGGCCTGTCGGCGGCCTGCGAACTCCGCCTCGCTGCGCTCGGTGATGTCCTGGCTCGTCCCCAGCATGCCGATCGAGTCGCCGGTCGCGTCCACGAGCATCCGCCCGCGCATCTGCACAACGCGGACAGTCCCGTCCGGGCGGACGAGACGATGCTCGAGCGAGAAGTCACGGTGGCCGAGGAATGCGGCGTCCATCTCGGCGCGGACGAATTCGCGATCTTCTGAGTGCACGGACCGCAGGAAGCCCGCGTGATCGGGCTGCGGGTGCCCCTCGACGCCATGGATCCGAAAGAGCTCCGCCGACCAGAGCAGGCGGCCGGGGGGGACGTGCCATTCCCAGTTGCCGATCTGCGCCAGACGTTGTGCCTCGAGCAAGCGCGCCTCGCTTCGTCGCAGCGCCGCCGCGGATGCGCGGCCCTCCAGTCGTGCATCGCGCGCGACGAGCTCGCGCGCGACGGCGGCACCGAGGCGCCCGACGCTGTCCTTGGGGACGTAGTCGTGCGCGCCGGACCGCATCGCCGTCATCACCGCGTCTTCGCCGATCCGTCCCGAGACGATGAAGAACGGCATGTCCGCGTCGGACTCCCGCAGGATGGCCAGCGCGGCGCTCGAGCTGAAGGCGGGCATGTTGTGATCCGAGATGACGACGTCCCAGCTTCCCCGCTCGATCGCCTCGCGGAACGAGGTCGCGGTCTCCACGCGCTCGTGGGTCGGCAAATAGCCGCCATCGCGCAGCGCCAGAAGGGTGACCTGCGCGTCGTCGGCCGAGTGCTCCGCTAGGAGCACGCGAAGCGGCCGGCCGGACATCATGCGGGCCTTTCGGTCGGTCCGTCGAGGGTCAAGAGGAGCGTCGCACCTCTTGCCACCGCGCCTGCGCCCCTGAACTTGCCTGCGTGACGCCGCGCACCGGCGCCGACGACCGCCAAGACGACGAACAGCGCCTGAGTCAGGAACCGCAGCAGCTGGACGGCGCTCCCGCGGACGCTCAGGACCGGCAGCTTGATCGCATGCTTCACTTCCCCATAGGCGTGTAGGCGCAAGTCTGTGCGCTCGTTACGGGACGGTCATGAGAGCGCGTCATCCGGGCTGAAAGGCGGTCCGTCGGCGAACCGTCGGCCACGGAGCCGGTCGTCCTCGCTCAGCCGCATCCCTGTTACGCCGGAACGGTCGCTCCCGGCTCCGCCAGCCCGCCCGACCGCGCGAGCTCCGCTGCCGCGCCCGCGAGCGCCAACAGCGCGGTGACCGCGTTCCGCTCCGCGAGCTCAGAGAGGCAGGCCTCGCGCATGGCGTCCGAGTGGCCCGCGATCGGCGTCTCGCTGACCGGGAAACGGATCCAGTCGGTCGGCACACGCTGCGAAACGTTCCCGAGGTCGGTCGACGCCGTCACGAGCGTCCCGCGCGCGGGCTCGACGCCGTGGCGCACGAGCTCGGCGGCGAGGAGGTCGCCGATCCGCCGGTCCGCGGTGACCGGGTCGTAGAGCGGCATGTCAGTCTCGACATCGACGGTGGTCCCGGTCTGGAGCGCCGCGCCTTCGGCGATGCGCCCGAACGTCGCGATCATCTCCTGGAGGAACGCCGGATCCTTGGCGCGGATCCCGAACACCGCCTGAGCGCGTGCCGGAACGACGTTGCGAACCAGACCACCCTCCGTGATGACCCCGTGAACGCGCGCGTCGCTCGGCAGGTGCTGGCGCCAGGCGTCGATCCCTGTAAAGAGACGGATCACCGCATTCAGCGCGTTGCGCCCCAGCTCTGGGGACGACCCCGCATGCGAGGCCAGGCCGTGGAAGGTGACCTTCTTTCCGATCACGCCCAGTCCCGTGCCGCTCACGACCCATTCCGCTTGCGCGGAGGGATGCGAGGAGACGGCAGCCACGAGGTGGTCGAAAGCGCCCGCCCGCAGGAGATCGATCTTGCCGCCGCCGTGCTCCTCTGCTGGCGTCCCGATCAGCTCGACGCCGACCGCCAGCTCGGCGGCGCCGGCCGCCATTACGAACGCGCCCACGTTCGTCATGGCGATGAGGTCGTGCCCGCATCCGTGGCCCACGCCCGGCAGCGCGTCGTATTCGGCGAGCAGCGCGACGGCCGGCCCGCCCGGGCCGGCGTGCGCCCGGAACGCGGTCGGAAGTCCCCCGTACCCGCGCTCCACGGCGTGGCCATGCGCTTCGAGGAACGCGCAGATCCGCTCGGCTGCCCGGTGCTCCTGGTAGGCGATCTCCGGGTCCGAGTGGATCGCGTGCGAGAGGGAGAAGAGCTCCTGCCGGAGCGCCTCGTCGAAGGTCCGAACCCCGGCCCGCATGACGCGCAGTAGTGAACGCCATGCGGCCGGCGGGCGCATCGACGGCGATCGAGCAGGCACTTGGTCGGCGGCGCAGCGACACGAGTCGGCGCACGGTTCGTGCATGGATGCTGGCACCCCGGGCGAGCCGAATGCCGACGGGCCGCTCGAACGAAACAGAGGAGGCACGGAGCATGGCGGGCCAGTCGTATGGAGGCGTCTCGTCCTTCGCTCGCACCACTGCTCGAAGGATCGCGAGCAGCCGCTCGCCTCTGCGGCCCTGGCCGACCGTCTTTGCCGCGCTGCTCCTCGTCGGGATGACGCCGCTCGCGCTGCTGAACTTCGCGACGGTCCAGGGCACGCGCGACCGGCTTGTCGAACTTGGCGTCGCGAACTTGACGTCGCGCTCCACGTCGACGACAGCCGCGATCGACGCCTACATCCAGAACAGGCGGCGGGACATCATCCTCGTGAGTCAACTTCCTGACGTCATCGCCTACGCGCAGAATTTGAACTCCCCGGCGCAACGAGACTCAGCCCGGGCGGCCTTGGCGGCAGCGGCCTCTGTTTCTCCGGCCTACGAGTCGATCGCGGTGTTGAGCCTCGACGGGGTCATCCAGGCCGCCTCGATCCAGACAGATGAAGGCACCAACGTCAGATTCCGGGACTATTTTCAGAACGCCCGGACCGGCATCGCCTACGTGAGCGACCCGAGCTACTCCGTGATCACCAACCGCCCGGCGCTCTTCTTCTCCGCGCCTGTCAAGACGTCCACCGACATCCTCGTGGGCGTCGTCCGCAGCAGGTTGAACCTCGCGCAGATCTGGGATCTCGTCGAGGGAGACCACGCGTCCGTTGGCCCGGAGGCACACGCCTTCCTCGTCGACGACTTCGGGATCCGCCTCGCGGTGTCCGAGACCAAGGACAACCGCGACAGGGCCGAGTCGCTCATCTACAGGCCGATCGCTCCGATCGACCTTGAGACGGCGACCCGTCTTGCGGCGGACCGGCGCTTCGGGCAGAAGACTGCCGAGCAACTCGTGATCGATCCCCTGCCAGAACTCAAGGACGTGATGGACCGTCTGCGTCCGGGCGAGGTGGCATCGTTCGCCTACAGGGTCGGCGGTGTGGAACAGCGTGCAGCCGCGGTGAAACTGGAGACGAAGCCGTGGGTATACGTCGTCGCCATGCCTCCCGGCACCTACACGAACGCGCTGGGCGGCCCGACGTTGGCGCTCGTTCTGACAGCGGGTCTGGTCCTGCTTCTCGCGGCTCTGCTCGCCGGATGGGTCGTGCGCTCGATCACTGGAGCGGCTGACTCACAGCCGACCCGCTCGTTCGACAGGGTGAGGTGACCGGGCGTTGAAGTTCCGATCGCAGCTCGCGATCCTCACCACGCTGGCCATCGTCCTGTCGTCCTGCGCCGGCGCCGCCGGCGTGGCTCAGGGGACGCGGACCAGCGACCAGCTGCAGAAGATGATCACCGCCGCTCGCTCCGAGACACAGCTCAAGATCGAGTTCGGCTCCGGCTTCCTGAATTCAAGCGAGCAGGTCCGCCGTCAGACCGAGGGATTCAACCGGCTGTACGGGCTGAGCCTGCTCGTTGCCTCTCGCCCGGGACCCTCGATGCGCGAAGTAGCAGCGCGAACGCTGGAGGAATTCCAGAGCGGCAGGACCGCCTCGACCGACGTCGTGCTCGGCACGGAAGCGGACATGTACACACTCGCGAGAGCGGGCGCATTGGTGCAGGAGCCGTGGTCCACCTGGGCTCCCAACATCCGCAATCTCAAGTACGTGGCCGCCGGCGGTGTCGCGGTCCAGGTGCAGACCCGCCTTCCGGGCATCACCTACAACAGCGTCAAGCTCACGGGCGCTGCCGTTCCGCACTCCATGGCTGACCTGCTCAAGCCGCAATACAAGGGTCGCATCGCCACCACCGTCGACGGTGCCTGGCTGGATCGGCTGGGCAGCCCCGAGGTATGGGGCGCGGACGGAGGATTCGCTTATGTCAAGAAATTCGCGTCGCAGGTCGGTGGCTTCATCGCGTGCGGCGAGGAAGAGCGGCTGTTGACCGGCGAGTTCGACATCTTCGTCTACGACTGCGGGAGCGCGCGCGTCTCGCAGATGAAGGCCAAGGGGATCGTCATCGGCTGGACCGCGCCGACGGACGTCCCGATGCTGGGCTACCTGTTCATGGGAGTACCGAAGAACGCCGCCCATCCGAACGCGGCGAAGCTGTGGATCAACTACATGCTCGGGCGGGCAGCGCAGGATGTCATGTACGAATACGAGTTCGCCGACCACCATCTCGTTCCGGGCTCGAAGGCGTTCGCCGAGGTCGACAGGCTCACGAAGTCGGGCGTCAAGTTCTACGAGCTCACGATCGAAGCACTGGAAGCGGAAGCGGCCAAGGGCGTGAAGTCGCTGCGTACCGATGTGACGATCCTGCTTCGCGACGGAGTGCCAAAGAAGTAGTCATCGCCCTCTGAATACGGGGGCGCCGGCCCGCACGGGCTTACCTTGTCTCATCGTTCGGTTAGCGGACGTGCGACCGGCCGTATACTCTGTCGGTGTTCGCCTTCAGGACGGGGGTGACGGATCGTCGTCGCCCGTCCACCCCCCAGGCTCCCGCGTGGGACGGCGCGCTGGACCGGCGACTCCACGCGTACGGCCCTGCTGGTCCGGAGGTGGAAGAACCGGCCGCCGCGCCGCCGCCAGAGGGCGCCGCCGCAACTCCATCCCGGCCGGGGCTGCCGCGGGTGCTTTCGACGGTGGAGATCTACAGCCTCGGCCTCAACGGCCTGGTGTTCTGGGTCTTCGTCGCCGCATCGACCTACTTGACGCTCGGAAGTGTGGCCGCGCTGCTCTGGGTCCCGACGTCGCTCGTGGGAGCCTTGATCAACCTTCAGAGCCGGCACATGGCGCGTCTCTGGCCCGACGTGGTCGGCGGCACGCCGGGATACGTCCGACGGCTGTTCCCGCGTGCTGGATGGCTGGGCCGGTACGCCTCGATGTCCTACTTCACGTCATGGGCGCTGATCACGCCGCTCGCTGCGGTCATGCTCGGTGGACTGTTGAGCGAGATCCTCGACGCCGCGGGCCTGCACGTCGCTCCGCACGTCCTGACCATCGCGCTGGTGATCGCCCCGTACGTCGTGGCGAGCGCGGGCACGCGGCCACTCTCGATGCTCCACGTGATGTACATGATCCCGACGGTGCTGCTGTTCGGCGTCTTCATTGTCGGCGGCCTCGCCTGGCTCGGCCTCGCGCCGGACAGCCCCGGGTTCGTTCCGACCGTGACGGCCATCCCGACGCTCGGCGCGCTGGCACTCGGCTGGTTCGGCATCGCGTTCGCCGTATACGGCTGCGACACCGCCACCGTATTCCTGACGGAAAGCAAGCACCCGCGCATCCCGCTGCGTGCGCTGATGGCGAGCACCATCGTCGTACCACTCGCGGCGGTCGCCGCCTCCCTTGTCCTCGTACAGGCGACCGGCACGGCGGCGGACCCTGCCGACGTATTCCTGGGCCTATCGGTGCCGGTGTTCCGCATGTTCGGGGCGGACCCAGCCTTCTACCTCGCAACGTTCGTCGTCGGCGCCATCATGCTGGGCTCGCTGAGCTCGCTCGGGATCACGCAGCGAGTGCTGTTCCAGCAGGCTCGCGATCGCCAGGCGGCCGCCGTCTTCGGCGCGGTGTCTACACGCGGCGTATTCGGTCCCGCGCTCATCGCGTCGCTCGCCGTGGCGGTGACCCTGGCGTTCCTGTCGCCGGCGGTCAACGTGGCGGTCGCGAGCGGTGCTTCCTGGCTGCTGTTCTTCGCGATCATGCACTTCGGCTCCTGGTCGCAGCGTGGGCAGCCCGCGGCGTGGCACCCGTGGCTCCTCGGTGTCCTGGGTCTCATCGAACTCGTCGTCGCGGTGGTCGTCGTCGTATCCACCGACGTCCTCACGGCGGCCACCGCGATCCTGTTCCCGATCGTGCTCATCGGCCTCGATCACGCCCTCGGACGGGTGCGCGGGGGTGTGCTGTCGCGGGCATGGTGGGACCGCCGCTATGCGGTGCGCGGACCCGCGAAGGCAAGCTTCGCGCGCCAGATCCTCCTGACGAGTGGCCTGCTGACGGCGTTCACGGCGATCGCATGGTGGCTCGGTTCCCACGTGGGGGATTCGCCGACCGCGTCCGACGAGACGTTCGCGATCGTCCTGCTGGTCTCGGGCCTCTTCGGCGTCGCCATCGCCGGCGGAACGAGTCTGGCGCAGTTCGTTTCGATGGACGAGGCGCGTGCCACCGCCGAGCACGCCACCGCCCGCATGAAAAGGGAGATCGAGGCGCGGCGGATGGGGCAGCGCGAGGAGGTCCGGCTCCGCGGAGTGAACGACGAGCTCGATGCCCTCAACCGGACCCAGGCGCAGTTCGTGTCGATCGTGAGCCACGAGTTCCGGACCCCGCTCACGGGGATCCAGGGTTTCAGCGAGATGATCCGCGACGAGGACCTCACGATCGCGGAGGCTCGCGATCTCGCCAACGACATCAACGAGGACGCGCAGCGACTGGGCCGCATGATCACGGAGATCCTCGACCTGGACCGCATGCGATCGGGGCGCATGACGCTGCACCCTGAGCCGATGGAGATCAACGCTGTCATCCGCGCCGTAGCGACACGGATCGGCCTCGGTGCGCCGGACCACCCGCTCGTGCTGGCGCTCGACGCCGCGCTCGAGGCCGGCGAGGGCGACAGGGACAAGCTGACGCAGGTGATCACGAATCTCATCAACAACGCGATCAAGTACAGCCCGGGCGGATCGGAGATCCGGATCTCCAGCGCCGCGGAGAACGGCTCCGTCCACGTGGCCATCGCGGACGACGGCCTGGGCATATCGGCGAAGGAGCTGGAGCACGTGTTCGAGCCCTACAGCCGCGTCGACACCCAGGCGACGAGAGACATCACCGGGACCGGTCTTGGCCTTCCCATCGCGTGCGAGATCGTCAGGCTGCACGGAGGGAAGCTATGGGCGGAGAGCGTCGAAGGCAGGGGTTCGACGTTCCACTTCACCATCGCGCGCGCGATCCCCCACGCGGAGGAGGCGACATGAGCCGAGTGATCTTCTGCGAGGACGAGCCTCGCATCCGAAAGCTGATCCAACTTTCGATGCGGTCGACCGCACACGAGGTGCACATCGCGGCCGACGGAGTCGAGGGACTCGAGCTCGCCGAGCGACTGATCCCCGATGCCGTGTTCACGGACGTCGCGATGCCCCGCATGAACGGCTACGAGCTGGCGGACGCGATCCAGGCGAGGCCCCAGCTGGGCCACGTCGTTATCGTCTTCATCACCGCCTCGGTCCAGCCGAGCCAGCGGGAGGAGGCGGCCCGCCATGGCGCCGCGGGCCTGCTAGCCAAACCGTTCAGCCCAGAAGAGCTGCGGACGAAGGTCGACGGCTTTCTGCGCGCGATCGTCCAGCCGGCACAGCGATGACGCCGCGCAGAACGCGGAAGGGGACCGAGTGATGGCGAACGAGAGGATCCTGTTCGTCGACGACGAAGCGCACATCCGCAAGCTCGTCTCGACGTACCTGGAAAAACGCGGGTACGAGGTCACGCTCGCGAACGATGGCCTGGAGGCGCTCAAGCTGATCCACCAGGCGCCGCCAGACCTGGTCATCACGGACGTCAACATGCCCGGCATCGACGGTATGGAGCTGGTCCGCCGGGTACGCCAGAGTCCGCGGACCGCCCGCATCCCTTTGCTGATGCTGTCGGCACGCCGGCAGAACGAGGACATCCTCCGCGGATACGAGGCCGGCGCGGACGAGTATGTGCCGAAGCCGATCGAGCTGACGTTGCTCGTCGCGAAGGTCGAGACGCTTCTGCGGCGGCGACCCCAGGCGGGGACGACGGAGGTGGCCCTCGATCGGCCGCGGGGGCGCGTCGTCACCTTCGTGCACGGCAAGGGGGGAGTCGGAACGACGACTCTCGCCGTCAACGTCGCCGTGGCGCTCGCGACGAACTCCTTTTTGCGCGTCGGCCTGCTCGACTTGAACCTGCAGTTCGGCAACGCCTCGCTGATGCTCGATATGCATCCGCGAGGCAGCCTCGCCGACATCGCCAGTCTTCCCTCCGCGGAGACGGCGGACTTCGCTCAGTTCCTCGAAACACATTCGAGCGGCGTTCGTGTCCTGCCCGGCTCTCTTTCCCCGGAGATGGCCGAGCTCGTGAGCGTGGCGTCGGTCAAGACCGCGCTCGAGTACATGCGTGCCCAGTGCGACTTCGTGCTGGTCGATACTGCGCCCTCGTTCACCGACGTGAGCCTCGCGGCCCTCGACGAGACCGACTGCGTATGCGTCGTCAGCGCGCCGCACCTTGCGGCCCTCCGCGCCACCGCCGATCTCCTCGCGGTACTTGACCGGCTCCAGCTCAAAGCGGCACGCCTTGTCGTTCTCAACCGCAGGACGTCCGGAGGCATCGAGAACGCGCAGGCCGCCACCTTCCTCAAGGTGGCCCTCGACATGGTCATCCCCTACACGGAGCACTTCGACCGCGCGGCCGACATGGGCCGACCGCTCGTGATGACGACGCCGGGCAACGCATCCGCCGTCGCCGTCATCGAGCTGTCCGGGAAGGTCGCGGGTCCCGTGGCTGTCGCCGTTTGAGCGGCATGCGGGTCAGCCCAGCGAGGTGCGCTCCGGCGCGCTCGGCAGCGGGGGGCCGGGCGGAAGCGCGCGGCCGCTGAGCCGCGCACGCTGCGTCGCGATCGAGCGCACGTCCGGGCTGTCGGTGTCGAACACCGCCGAGACAAGCTCCGCCAGGCGTCGCGCATCGCGATTGATGTCCGCCGCGTACTCGCGCATCTCTTCGTTCGTGAGGCGTCCGCGCGACATCAGCTCGCTGAATCCGAGGATCGCGGTGAGTGGCGTGCGCAGATCGTGACCCACCCTGAGCGCGATCTCGTTCATCGCGCTGCTCGTGCGCTCGAGGTCCAGCCGGCCCGCGTCGACCTCATGCCCCGAAGCGGCGAGGTCGGTGGCGAGCTTCTCCGGGGAGCGCGTCGGCGCCTTGCGCTCCGGGCCGCGGCCGCGGGCTGCCCGAGTCATCAGACAAGCATGCGCCTGTTCGGCGGGTGACGCAAGCACACGCCGAGGTCGCCTCCGATGCCCGAACCTCACCGCACACGGTCTTCCGATGACCACCTGATCCGGCAGCGTCGCGCCCGGGGGCGTGGGGCGGGGCAGGCGCGCTCGCTCCGTGATGCAATGGGACCCACCTGGAGCGGGAGGAAGCCGAGTGAGAACGGGCCTGGCAGCGGGACATTCCCTCACGATCGAGGAGCTCGACACCGCCGCCGACCTGACCGGCCCGATCGCGGCGATGCGCGAGCTCGACCGCGAGCGCGTCCCCGAGGACGCGCCGATGAGCGACGCCGATTACACCAGGCGCCTTCGGCTCGCGATGCCGCCCGACGCGCGCGTGTATCGCTGGATCGCGCGTGACGCGAGTGGTGAGGTCCTCGGCTACGCCCGGCTCGACCTCGAGGAGGCGGACAACGAACACCTCGGCTTCTGCTCGGTCGGGGTCGTGCCCAGGCGCCGCCGGACCGGCGTTGGGAGCCGGCTGCTCGGCGAAGTGTCGGCGCGCACGGGGGCCGAGGGCCGCACGACCCTCGTCGGCACGACCGTCGATCGCGTTCCCTCGGGCGCGGCATTCGCCGCGGCGCTCGGCGCGAAGCGCGGCCTGGACCTGAAGACCAGCCAGCTCGATCTGCGCGCGGTCGATAGATCCTGGCTCGAGGCGACGCGCGCCACCGCGGAGCAGAAGGCCCGCGGATACACGCTCGTGCGAGTGCCGCAGCCGACCCCGGAGGAGCTGCTCGAGCCGCTTTGTGCAGCCTTCTCCGTGATGAACGACGCCCCTCGCGGCGAGATCGCGTTCACGGACGAGATCTGGACGCCGCAGCGGATCCGCGATCGCGACGAGTTCTTCCAGCGCGCGGAACGTACGAGGTGGACGCTGCTCGCCATGCATGCGGCCACCGGCGAGACAGTCGGCTACACGGAGGTCGTCGAGATGCCCGAAACGCCGGCCGTCCTTCAGCAGTACGGCACGGCCGTGGCGCCGGCGCATCGCGGCCACCGCATAGGGATGTGGCTGAAATCCACGGCGCTGGGCCAGGTCCTCGCCGACCGTCCGGGCGCGCTGTTCGTGCGGACGGGCAACGCGACGACGAACGACGCGATGCTGCGCATCAACGAGGAGCTCGGCTTCCGCTACGCCTGGACGATGAGTTTCTGGCAGTCGGATGTCGCTGCCTTGCGCACCCGCCTCGCGCCACCTTCCGGCCGCTCGTAGGGGGAGCACGAGGCCGACGGTCAGCGGGAACGCCGACCACGAGAGCACGCGCGCGAGGCGGACCTGCGACCGCGCGCGGCTCAGCGACATCAACTTGCACGTTCAACGGCATCGCCCGCGCATGGAAGCGACATCGAGCGACCGCGGGTGACGTCTTTGCCCCACGTCGTGAGCGGCGCGTGGACTACTTCTGGCTCGTGGTCACCGTGGTGCTGGTGGTGGTGGTCTTGGTCACCGTCCTCGGGCCGGCGGAAGTCGTGGAGGTCGTCGTCGTGGTAGTGGTCGTCGACGTCGCTGCCGTCGGGGGCGCCGTCGTTGGCGTGGGCGCGGCGGTCGGAGCAGGCGCCGGAGCCGTCGTCGGTGCGGCCGTGGGAGCCGGCGCGGTGCTGGCCGGCGCGGCCGTCGTAGCGATCGGGGTGCTCGGGGCCGTCGAAGCCGCGACCGTCGCGGCGGTTGGCGCAGCCTCGTAGGACGCCGCAGGCGCGACGACGATGGCGCTGACCGAAGTCACGGCAGATGCCGTTCCCGGCACCGCCGTCGGATCCGCGGGCACGGCGAGCGGTGTCCCAGCCGCGGCGACCGCGGACGGCGACGTCGCCGGACCCCCGGCCTCGGCGGCCTGGCCACCGCGGGCCGGGGTCGCACCATAGCCAGGGTCGGCGACCCTCAGCGACGCGGGGATCGCGGGCGTGATCGGGAGAAGCGCGAACGCGGCTGGGGCGACGCGCGGCACTTGGGCCAGCGCGAGCAGGAAGACGAGCGAAAGGGCCGCGACCGTCCACACCATGCGGATCGAGCAGCGGTCGGGATCGGGTGCCCGCAGCCGGGCGCCGCGGGCGAGAACGAGGCCCCGCCTCATGAAACTGCCGACCGACTCGAGCGGCGAAGCCGCGACCGGCGTTATCGTCCACCCGGGGGCACCGTCGCTCCCGGCCCGCTCGCTCACTGGACGCCGAGTACGGAAATCCACCTGGGGGTTGCTCCTCGCGGCGCGCTGCCGGTCCGGCATACGTTCGCCTGCTTGGACGTATGCGTTTATCGTGCCAGCGAGCCCGCAGCGCTGAGACTGCTCGGGCTGCTCAGCGTGTGCGCCCAAGCAAGCCACCGGGAAGCGACCGCGAGCTGCAGGGTCTGGGCGTGAGCGCCCGTCATGTCGCTCGGTCGGTCGCCCAGCACACTGGCGACGTGAGCCGGGTGATGGCACGCGAGTTCGCTGGCGGCCGCGCGTTCGCCGTGCTGGCGGCGTTGGCGGCCTACCTCATCGCGGCACTGACGCTCGAGCCGGTCTTCGGGCCGATCGTGTTCTCGCTCGGCATCGCCCCCGTCTGTACGGCCGCATGGGCGTACGGGTGGCGCGCCGGGATCATCTCCGCGGCGTTGATGATGCCCTTCAACTTCCTGCTCGCGCTGGTGTCCGGGACCTCTGTCGGGGCTGCGCTGTTCCAGTCCGCTCCGGGCTACGCCGCCCTCGCGGGAACGGGCGCGTTCGTCGGCTGGGCGTCCGCGCAGAGCCGCCGCCAGAACGCGCTGCGTCTCGAGCTCGACCAGCAGGTGGCGGACTTCGGGGCACTCGCGACGATCGGGGCACGCGTCGGCGGCCAGGCGCTGAGTGGCAGCGTCCTCCGCACGATCGTCGACGCCGCGGCCGAGCTCGTCCGCGCCCCGTCGACGGCGATCATGCTGCCGGCCAGCAACGGTACAGAGCTTCTCCTCGTCGCCGGGGCCGGCGAATCCACCGTTTGGATCGGCACGAAAAGACCCTCCGACACCGGAGTCTCGGGCCGCGCCTATCGCACGGGGAAGACGCAGATCGTTTCCGACGTGCGGGCGGATCCGGATTACTTCGCCGCGTGGCCCTCCTCCGGGTCGGCGATCTCCCTGCCGATCCTTGGCGCGAAGAGCGTGCTCGGCGTCCTCCACCTCGAAGCGGAGAAAAGAGCAGCCTTCGGCGACCGCGAGCGGCGGTTGCTCGAGGCGCTCGCGGGACACGTGGCCATCGCGCTCGACACCGAATCGATCGTGCGGGACCTCCGCGAGGCGGACCTGCGGATCGTGCGCACGATGCTTGCCCACGTCCCGTTCACGGTGTTCACCATCGACCGCGACCGGCGCACCGCGCCCGCGCTGGCCGGCGGGCTGTCGCACGTTGCCGTGACGCGGCAGCAGATCAACGGGATCCCCGTCGCCGACATCATCGCGGGCGCGGCCTCGCCCGAGTGCGATGCCGCCTTCCGCGGCGAGACGCGAAGCGGCGTCACCCGCTTCGGCGGACGCACGCTGCAGTTCCACCTCGTGCCGCTCGCGGACTCGGGACCGATCGAGCGGGTCATCGGCGTCGCGATCGACATCACCGCGGAAGAGACGGCGCTCGTCACGCAGGAACTCCTGGACAACGAACGCACCGCGGTGCTCGAACAGGTCCCGAGCGGCGTCCTCGTCCTCGATGCGGGGGGCGCGCTGCTCTCCATGAACGGGGCGGCGCGAGCGCTGATCGGCGAGTTCGCCGAGGGCGCGCCGCTGTCCGAGCGGATCCAGGTGCTGCGCATTCGCGATGCCGACACCGGCGCGCCGCTCGAGCGCACGCCGCTGCGGCGCGTCGTCGACGGTGAGCTGGTCCCGCCGACCGACGTCCTCATGCGTCACCCGGACAGCGGCGCCGACCGCGTCGTTCGGGTCACCGGGCGAAGCCTGGCCGACGGCCGCATCATCGCGGTGTTCACGGACGTCACCGAGCAGTGGCAGCTGATCCGCGACCTCGCCGCGACGAAGCAGGAGCAGGAACTCATCTACGACGGCCTCGGGTGCGGCGTCGTCGTCCGCGACGCGCGAGGCGAGGTGATCCGGTCGAACCAGCTCGTGCACGAGCTGTACGGCTCCGGGTTCGACACGGTGAACGCAGCCGGCGAGCTCCCGGCCGTCGCGATCCGGCGGGAGGACGGCTCGGCGGTCTCCTTCGACGAGCTCCCCGCCATCGAGGCCGGCCGCACCCGTCTTCCCATTCGCGGCGCCAGGTTGGAGATGCGGCGGCAGGGGGACGCCAGCCGCTGGGTCCAGGTCGATGCCGTGCCGATCATCGTCGACGGCCAGGTCACGCACGTCGTGTCGACCTGGATCGACATCACCGACCTCAAGCGAACGCAAGCCCTGGGCGTTCAGGCGGGGCCGACAGTCCACCGCTAGTCTCGGCCTCGCGGATGGGCAGATTTTCGCTCTCGTGGGTGAGCGCCGACGGACGCAAGCTGCTCGCGACGAGGGCCCTGCGGACCTTCGCCTACGGGTATCTCGCGGTCGTCCTCGGCGTCTACCTCGACCGGCTCGGCCTCGATCCCACGCGCATCGGGGTCGTGCTCACGGCAGCCGTCGCGGGATCGGCGCTCATGAACGTCCTGTGGTCCCTCGTCGCCGACCGGTACGGCCGGCGACGGACGGTCGCCACCATGGCCCTGTTGATGGCCGTGGGAGGCCTCGTCTTCGCGTTCACCGACAGCTTCCTGGTGCTCGTGCTCGCGGGCTTCACCGGGACCATCAGCGCGACGAGCTCTGAGGTCGGCGTCTTCCAGACCGTGGAGCAGGCGGTGCTCCCTCAGACCGCGCCGGACGAGCGAAGGACGTGGCTCTTCTCCATCTACAACATGCTCGGCAACTTCGCCGGCGCGTTCGGATCGCTGTTCGCCGCCAGCGTCGGTCTCTTCGCCTCGTTCGGCCTGCGCGGCGCGGACGCATACCGGCCGCTCTTCGTCCTGTATGCGCTTATCGGTCTCGCGAACCTCGCGATCTTCCTTACCCTTTCCGACCGGATCGAGCTCGGGCGCGTCGAAGGCGAGCGGCGGTTCCTCGGTATCCACCGTTCGGCGGGCACCGTCGCCAAGCTGTCGGCGCTCTTCGGGCTCGACGCCTTCGCCGGCGGCTTCGTCGTGCAATCGCTCGTCGCGTACTGGTTCTTTCTGCGGTGGGGCCTTCCCCCGGAGCAGCTGGCGGTCATCTTCTTCTGGGTCGGCGCGCTCTCGGGGCTCTCCCTCCTCGCCGCCGGCTGGCTCGCCGGCAGGATCGGCCTCCTCAACACGATGGTGTTCACGCACATCCCCTCGAGCGTGGTGCTCATGCTCGTTCCGCTCGCGCCCACCGCATGGCTCGCGGTCGCGCTCTTTCTTCTGCGGATGAGCGTGTCCCAGATGGACGTGCCCACGCGACAGTCGTACACGATGGCCGTCGTCGACGCCGATGAGCGCACGGCGACCGCGGGCATCACGAACGTGGCGCGCACCGCCGCGTCGGCGGTGTCCCCGACGTTCACGGGCATCGCGTTCGCGGCGGCCTCGTTCGGCGCGCCGTTCTTCATCGCGGGCGCGCTAAAGATCGCGTACGACGTCCTCATTTACGCGACCTTCCGCTCGGTGCATCCGCCCGAGGAGCGGCGGCCCCGGACGTGAAACGACGCCCGCCTCGCGGCGGGCGTCGTGCGCGAAGGAGAGTCTGGGCGCGTGGGACTAGCGGTGGCCGCGGAAGCCCGCGCCCGGGCCGGTGGAGTCGACGAGCCGGGTCATCTCGGCCGTGAGGTCGGCCTTCTCCTGCGTCGCCCGATCGGCCGTGATCGTCCCGGCGGCCTGCGCCTGGTCGATCTTGGCGGTCGCGTCGGCGACCAGCGCCTGGATGAGGCCGTCGCGGCTCTTTCCGGAGGTGCCGTTCGCGACGGCCGCGAGGGTCTGACCGGCGGTCAGCTTCGTCCTGAGGTCGGCGGCAGTGACCCCGAGGTAGGTGGCCGCTGCCGCGATGGGGTCACCCTCGACGCGTGCGCCCGGTCCGCCGTGTCCGAAGGGTCCGCGGGGCGTGCCCTTCTGGTCGACCAGCCCCGGGATCTGCTTCGCGGCCGCGTCGCTCAGCGCCGCGATGAGTCCGTCCCGCGTCTTGCCATGTGCCGTCGCGACGTCGGCGAGGCTCTTGCCCGACGCGAGCTCTGCGCGGATGTCCGCCTCGCTGATGCCGATGTACGAGGCGGCCGCGGCGAGCAGTTGGGCGCCGCCCAGCGCCCCGCCGTTCGCAAGTACGCCCGGGCCGTCGCCCGGGAATTGCGCCGCCAGGCGGGCGCTGCCCGCGAGGCTCTGCGCCGCGCTCGCGACCGCCGGGCTCGTGAGGATCGCGCCCGCCGCGACCCCGCCGGTGAACAGGATGGCGATGCCGCCCCCGGCGATCGCCTTGTCGAAGCTCTTCTTCATGTCATGCCCCTTTCGTCGTGTGTGTTCATCAACAGAAGAACACTCGCGCATGGCGCTAGCGTGAGAGCGGCGTAAGAACTCGCTAAGAACGTGACGCGCCCCGCGCGGACGCGACGAAATGCTCGCCGTCAGGCCAAGGCGGTCGCGGACGTGGTCGAGGGCACGAGCCGCAGCCGGAACAGCGCTCCGGGGCCTTGCGGCCGCTCGAGCGTGACGGCGCCGCCGTGGCTCTCGGCCACCTCGCGAACGATCGCGAGACCCAGGCCGGAGCCGGGCATGCTGCGCGCCGCCGGAGCGCGCCAGAACCGGTCGAAGACGTGCGGCGCGTCGACCGGCGCCACGCCCGGACCGTGATCGCGGACCGCCACCTCGCTCGCGCGGACGGACACCTCGACGGTGGCATCCGGCGGGCTCCACTTCGCGGCGTTCTCGAGCAGGTTCATGACCGCGCGCTCGACGCGAGCCTCGTCGCCGAGCACGGTCGTCGGCTCGGCGTGGAGCTCGAATCTGACCTTTGGCCAGTAATCGGCCGTCGTATCGACGGCGCGCCGCACCAGCACGTCCAGCCGGAGCTGCGCGAGGTTCACGGGCGTCTCCTCGTCGCGCGCGAGGTCGATGAGGTCAGCCACCAGCCCGCTCAGCCGCTCCAGCTGCCCGGTGATGTCGGCCAGCATCTCGCGCCGCTCGTTCGCATCCGCGGGCTGGCCGCGCGCCAGCAGCTCGAGGTTCGTTCGCAGGCTGGTGAGGGGTGTCCGCAGCTCGTGCGACGCGTCCGCCACCAGCTGGCGCTGCGACCGAAGCGATGCGTCGAGGGCCGCCATCATCGTATTGAAGCTGGCGCCGAGGCGCGCGAGTTCGTCCGAGCCGCCGCTCGGTACCCGGCGCGAAAGGTCGCGCGTACGCGTGACCTGTTCCACCGTCGTCGTGAGCGCGTGCACCGGCCGCAGCGCCGCTCGCGTGATGAGCAGCCCGAGCGCCGCCGCGAGCAGCACACCACCGAGCACGACCACAACGAGGACGAGGCTCAGGCGGTTCAACACGGTGTCGACCTCGTCGAGAGGGCGCGCCAGCTCGACCGCGACGCCGCTGGCGAGCGGGACGATCAGCAGCCGCAGGTGCGTGCCCTGGACGGTCGCCTCGTCGAAGTACGAGCCGCGCGCCCCGCTGGCGACCTGCGCCGCGCCCGCGGGGACCGGGAGCGAACCCCCCTGGTCGGGGAAACCGATCACCTGGCCCTGTCCGTTCACGAGCTGGAGGACGATATCGGGCGCGTAATCGGCCGGTCCGCGTGACGGGACGCGGAGCGGGCCATCCCTGAACCTCGCTCCCATCTCGTGGATGTCGGACGCGCGCGCGGACAGCGCGCTGTCCGTCTGCGAAAGCAGCTGCTGGCGCACGGCGAGGAACATGCCGGCCGCCGCGACGATGACGGCGACAGCGACGGCGCCCGCGGCGACGAGCGTGAGGCGCGCGCGGAGGCTCATGCCGCCTTCAGCACGTAGCCAACGCCGCGGACGGTGTGCAGAAGCCGTGGTTCACCGTTCGCCTCGAGCTTGCGGCGCAGGTAACCGACATACACCTCGAGCGAGTTCGACTCCGGACCGAAATCGTATCCCCACACCTTCTCGAAGATGCGGTCGCGCGTAAGGACGATCCGCGGATTGCCAAGGAAGAGCTCGAGGAGTTGGTACTCGGTTCGCGTCAGCTCGATGAGGCGGTCGCCGCGGTGGCACTCCATCGTCCGCGGGTCGAGGGTCAGGTCGGCGACGCGCAGCACGCCGTCGGTCTTCTCCTCCGTCCCCGCGCGCCGGAGGAGCGCGCGCATCCGCGCGAGGAGCTCGTCGAGCGCGAAAGGCTTGGTCAGGTAGTCGTCGGCGCCGGCGTCCAGTCCCGACACCCGGTCGGACACTCCGGCGCGCGCGGTCAGGACGAGGATCGCCGTCCGATCGCCCGAGGCGCGCAGCTGCCGGCAGACGTCGAGGCCGTCAAGTGCCGGAAGGCCGAGGTCGAGGACGACTGCGTCGGCGGGCGTCGCGCGCGCGATCGTCAGCGCGCTGAGACCGTCGCCCGCGGCCACGACCTCGTACCCCGCGCCGCGAAGCGCGCGGCCGACCGCGTCGCGGACCGCGCGATCGTCCTCGACGAGCAGGATCCGCATGTCGCCGCTACGAGGCGGCCGCGGGCCGCCCGGATCGGGCTTCGTGCGCCACCGCGCGCCCGAGGCGGACCGCGCCAGCCGCGCACAGGATCAGCGCCGTGGCCCACGCGAGGCGGGCGACCAGCGGCTGCGTGAAGTCGGTGCCCGCGAGCAGCGTGTGGGCGAAGAGGGTCGCGAAGGCCAGGTACGAGAGACGGTGCAGCGCCAGCCACTGCGCATGCGTTTGGTGCCGTCTCAGCCACGTGGACAGCATGACCACGACCAGGAGCTGGAGCGAGATCGTACCGAGCCCGACGGCGAACCAGCCGTACGAGGCGCGAAAGGGGATGACCAGGTCCACGAGGCCGATGTGCGCGGTGGGGTCGAGAAGCAGGGTGATGACATGAGCGAGGCCCAGGGGCAGCCAGAGCACGCTGGTGAAGTCGTGCAGCACGCGGACGCCTCGGTTCTGAGTGAGCCACGCGAGGACGCCCGCTCGCAGCGCGATCCCGGAGATAAGGGAGAGCGACAGCGCGACCGAGGCGGCGGTGCCGCTCGATCGGGCGAGCACCCAGAGGATGAGGTCGGGGCTCACGCGGGTCCTAGGAGGTGCGCGTGCGCGTGAGCGGCGCCTGGCCGGTGACGCTGACCCCCGGCGTCAGGCGCGTCCGGCCTCGGGTCGCGGGCGTCGCTGTCGCGGTCGGGGTCGGGGCGGCGGCCAGCGCGGGCTTGAGCGGCGCGTCCGGGTTCTGCACGTGCGTCACGGCGTACGCCGTCATGCCGCCGAAGCTGACGAGCGTGATTGCGGCAGCGATGGCGCGCAGCAGCGACATCGAGCGGATGCGCGGCGTGCGGTGCGCGGGCGGGACGGGGAGCCTGGCCATGCACTCAAGGAAAGCACGGCGGGCGCCACGCCGCATGAGAGGGCCTTAAGA
>JBHEML010000021.1:0-28158 GCA_046262615.1 Candidatus Limnocylindria bacterium
AACGTATAGCGACCACGTCCCGGAGCCACTTTTCCTTACCGAAGAGGGCAAGGCATTCAAGACCGGCGGATTCGTCTCGTACACCGCGCGGCTCAGGGATCAGTTCGAGAAGGCCGGGGTGAAGGACTGGAAGGCCCACCGGATGCGGACGACGTGGGCCACCCAATACCACCGCGCCTCTTCGATCACCGGCAACAGCGTTTACGACCTCCAGCGCGAGGGCGGCTGGAAGGACGACTCGACCCCGCAGCGGTACACGAAGGACCGGCCGTGGGAGGAACTGCAGGCGATGCCGACCCCGACGAGCGTGATTCTGGCGAAGATGAGGGCGGGCTAGTAGCGTTGCGCGATGCGGAAAAAGAGTTAGGAACCGCCGAATCAGGAATGCAAAACGGCATCGCATGTAACGACGATACCGAGAAAAGTCAATGAATACGGGGCTCTGCTGGGGAGGAAGGATTCGAACCTTCGATCGCCTGATCCAGAGTCAGGTGCCTTACCGCTTGGCCACTCCCCATCGCGGTGTTGGTCGATTATCCCATCGCCCCGGCGCCTCGGTTGCCCACCCGCGCCTCGATCTTCTATCGATCGCGCCGGTCAAGTCGCGGACCTTGGACGCCGGCGGAGGGAGAACAGCGTGAGAAGGAGCAGCGGGCCGACCACCATCGCGTAGATGAAGCCTCCGCCGAGGCTCACGACCCCGGAGAGCTCGACGATCAGCGCGACAACGACGGACGTCATCGCCGTCCTGCGGCCGCCGATCCACACGCCGAGGAAAGCCGCGAGCGGTGCCGCCGACCAGAGACCTATGAATAGCAGCGCCGGGAACAAGTGGTCACCCTGCACCTGGATAAGGCTCGTGTGATAGCAGCGCGCCCGATCCGGCGTCGGCGGCGGCTGTCCGGGTCTCGCGACCGCCGCCTCGCAGCGGGTGCCGGTCGGTCCGAACACGAATACCAGGCCGTACGCGATCGCGAGCGCCGCCGCCAGCGCCGAGCAGACTCGCGCGACCCGCGGCCTCACCGACGGTCATCATGACGGGCCGCGGCACCGCCGCAAGCTTCCCGTAGACTCGCGGCTTCCGGGCGAGGGAGGGGAGGCCGACGACGATGCGCGACGCGCCGCGCGGCCTCGCGCTGCCACGCGGATTCCGCGACATCCTCCCGACCGAAGCCCGCGAGCTTCACGCCATCCAGCGGCTCCTCATGTCGACATTCGCCTCGTACGGATACGTCCCACTCGAGCCACCCACCGTCGAGCTCGCCCCGCCGGCCATCGACGAACGCCGGCTGCTGCGCTTCGTCGACCGCGACGGGAGGCTGCTCGCGCTGCGGCCCGACGTGACGACCGCGGTCGCTCGCGTCGTCGCGCAACGTTACCGCGACGTCGAGGGCGCGCTGCGCCTTTCCTATTTCACGCCGATCTTCCGCGAAGAGGCGTCGATGCGCGGGTCCGAGCGCGAGTACGACCAGGCGGGCATCGAGCTCATCGGCATGCCGGGAGCGCTCGGGGACGTCGAAGCCATCGCCGTCCTCGCAGACGCGCTCCAACGATGCGGGCTGCCCGCGGCCGAGGTCGACATCGGACACGTGGGATTCCTCCGCGGCTTCCTGGGCGATCTGCCGGAGACAGCACGCGTGTCCGCCGAAGAGGCCGCGCGGCACGGCGACCTCGTGTCGGTCCTCGGCGCCGCGCGGAACGGTGGGCTGTCCGCACAACGCTGCGAGGCGCTCGATCGCGGGCTGCGTTACCGCGGGCCCGGCGAGTTCACGGACGTGCGCCGCGATGCGCCGTCGCAGGCGCAAGCGGCGCTGAAGGAGCTCGAAGCGCTCCAGCCGCTGCTGGATGCGGCGGGCGTCGGCGCAGCGGTGCGGTTCGACCTGGGCTTCATGCCCGCGCTGTCGTACTACACGGGCATCGTCTTCCAGGTGACCGCGCCCGGCCTCGGATTCGCAGTCGCGGCCGGCGGGAGATATGACGGCTTCCTCGCGCGATTCGGCGCTGACCTCCCCGCGACGGGTTTCGGCATCGCCGTCCCGCACCTCCATCAGGCCGTCGTCGCCGACGGATGGAATGTGGCCGACGACCCTCCGCTGGTCGTACTGCTTCCGGCCGAAGATGACGTCGCGACGATCCAGGTCGCCACCGCGCTGCGACGCGCGGGGCTCGCCGTGGCTGTGGGGGATGTCGCGGAGACAGCTGGACGACCGACGCTCCGCGCGCGCGCCGTCGACGAGACCCACGTCGAATACGAGAGCGTCGTGCGGGCGCTCGACGCGTTCGTCGCCGTCCTCACCGGAACGCCGCCGTGACCCAGCGGCCGCTGCGGCTCGCGCTCGCGCAGGGTGCGCTCCTCGACCAGACGCGTGCGGCGCTGGACGCGGCGGGGCTTGCGACTGCGGCGCTCGCTGACGGCGGCCGGCGCCTCTTGATCCAAGCGTCAGAGGACATCGAGTACGTCCTTGCGCGCCCAAGCGACATTGCCACGTACGTCGGGCACGGGGCCGCCGACGCGGGGATCGTGGGAAAGGATGTCCTTCTCGAATCGACCAGCGACGTCCTCGAGCTTGTCGATCTCGGCTACGGCGTCTGCCGGTTCGTCGTGGCGGCGCCGGTGGACGACATCGATCGCTCCCTCGACGAGTACCGGCACCTCGGTTCGCTCGAGGTGGCGACGAAGTATCCGCGGGTCGCGGCAGCGCACTTCGAGCGCCGAGGCATCCAGGTCGAGATCATCCGCCTGGCGGGATCGGTGGAGCTCGCGCCGCAAGTGGGGCTGTCCGACTGGATCGTCGACCTCGTCAGCACCGGACGCACGCTGCGCGAGAACCGCCTGGCGATCATCGAAGAGATCGCGACCTGCACCGCGCGCTTCATCGCCAACCGCGCGGCCTACTCACGCGATCGCGAGCGAATCGCATCGCTCGCCGCGCGCCTTCAGGAGTGGGCGATGACGCGGAACCAGCCGCCGTCCGCGTCATCGACCGCGTGACTGCGTCTTCGGGCTTCCGCTGGCTGACCAGTCGCGTGCCCAAGGGGTCTGGGCATTCTGTTCCGAGGGCGCGGGCGTGAAGGTGGACGACCTCGCCGGACTGCGGCGCGCTGTGGACCGGCGTCGCAACCGGTCGGTCTTCGACGACGCGATGGTCGCGAGCGTGCGCGCGACGCTGCGGTCCGTTCGTCGCGGTGGGGACGCCGCGGTGCTGCGAAGCGTCACACGTTTCGACCGCCGCTCCGCGACGATCGCTGACCTGTGGGTCGACGCGTCGTCGCTCCGTCGCGCCGCGCGATCGTGCCCGCGCGGCCTGAGGCAGGCGCTTGAACTAGCGCACCGGAACCTGAACGCCTTCCACCGACTGCAGCGTCCAAAGGCGATCGCGCATCGCGGGCGCGGGGTGCGCGCCTCACTCACTCCCGAGCCTCTCCACCGCATCGGGGGTTGCGTACCGCGCGGCACGGTCGGTTATCCGTCGACTGCGCTGATGATCGGCGTCCCCGCGCGGATCGCGGGCGTCGCCGAGCTGGTCCTCGCGTCGCCCATGCCGACTGATGGGGCCATCGATCCCGTGCTGGCGTACGCCGCGACGCTCGTCGGCGCGCACGGGCTGTACCGCGCGGGGGGCGCGGCCGCCGTCGGGGCGCTCGCGTACGGCACCGGGTCGCTGCGGCGCGTGGACAAGATCGTCGGACCGGGGAACGCGTTCACGACCGCGGCGAAGTGGCTGGTCTCGGCCGACGTGGGCATCGATGGCCTCCAGGGACCGAGCGAGCTGGTGATCATCGCGTCGGCCGACGCGGACCCGGCGGGCATCGTCCTCGACCTCGAGGCGCAGGCGGAACATGGCGCGGACGCGTTCGCCGCGCTGGTCAGCGATAGCCCGGCCCTTCTCGACACCGTCGCGGCGGTGACCCGGCGTATCGGCACGCGCCGCGGGAGCGTCGGCCTCTTTCGCGCTCCTTCCATGGAAGCGGCACTCGACGCGGTCGCGTACGCGGCACCGGAGCACGTGAACCTCGCCGGCCGCGCCGCTGTGGTTTTGGCCGCACGGACGCGAAACGCCGGCGCCGTGTTCGTCGGGAGCCGTTCGGCCGTCGCGATGGGCGACTACGTCGTGGGCACGAACCACGTTCTCCCCACCGGGGGCTCGGCACGCTGGGCTTCGGCGCTTCGCGTCCAGGACTTCATGCGCTGGACGGCGCGCGTGCGGGCATTCGGGGACCAGGGGCGCCTCGCGGCCGCGGGCGCCGCCGTGGCACGCTATGAGGGCATGGAGTTCCACGCCGCGTCCATGGAGCTGCGCGGATGAGCGACGAACGGCCGATCCCGCGACCGCGCGCCGATCTCGAGACGTTCGCGCCCTACCGCACGCAGCAGATGCGCGCCGACGTCCGGTTGCAGGCCAACGAGTGGCCCGAACCGAACCCCGCCAGCGCGTACCTCAGCGCGGAGGACCTGGCTAGCGTGCTCTTGAATCGCTATCCATCACCCGCGGTCGAGCTGCGCGAAGCGCTCGGCGAGCGCTGGGGAGTCGCGGCGGATCAGCTCATCCTCGGCAACGGGAGCAACGAGGTACTGCTGAACACGTTCCTCGTTTTCGGCGGCCACGGCCGCACGACGCTCCTCTTCCAACCCACCTACTCGATGCACGCGCGCCTGACGACGATCGCCGGCGGCACCGTCGCGAACGAGTTGGTCGGCCTTCCATACGACCTGACGCCGCGTCGCGCCTTTGAGGCGGTGCGGCGCACCAGGCCGGATATCGTCGTCTTCACGAGCCCGAACAACCCCACAGGGACGCTGATCGCCGACGACGTGATCCTGCCCATCGCCGAGCGCTTCCCCGAGACGCTGGTCCTCGTTGACGAGGCGTACTCGGAGTTCTCCGGCACCACGCTGCTGCCGGCGCTCCCCGACCACCCGAACCTCGTCGTGTCGAAAACGTTCTCCAAGGTGCGGGCCGCGGCGGGCCTCCGCCTCGGCGTCCTCATCGCGCACCCGCGGCTCGCCGAGTCCTACCGGGCCGTTCAGCTGCCGTACAACGTCGGCGCGCTCACCGTCGCGGTCGCGGCGCGCATCGCCCGCGACGACACCGGCGTCGCCAAGCGCGTCGCGCTCCTGCGGACCGAGCGCGCCCGCGTGTACCGCGCGCTGCGCGCCGTTGAGCGGGTGGAGGTGTATCCGTCCGAGACGAACTTCATCCTGTTCCGCGTCGAGGACGGCGATGGGGTCCGCTGGCACGCACGTTTCCTGGAACATGGTGTTCTGATCCGCGACATCTCGTCTTGGCCCGCGTGCGCCGGCTGCCTCCGCGTCTCGATCGGCACTCCGCCGGAGAACGACCGATTCATTGCCGCGCTCGAGCAGGTATTCGCGCCATCCGCGGCCAGCGCATGAGCCCGCCCGCGGATCGTCGCCCTCCCCGGACCGCACGCAAGCGCCTGCCACCACCCGCTCGCACGTCCGCGGTCGGGAGAAGCGGCGCGGCCAGCTCGACCGGGGCTGCGCCGCGGGGCGACCATCGTGGTGCGGCATCGCGACGGCCAGTGGGGCGCCCGCGTGCGAGCTCCGGTCCAGCGCCTCGTCTCGGCGAGCTCGCGCGCAAGACGAAGGAGACGGACGTTCAGGTCCGCCTGCGGCTCGACGCCAGTGGGCGCGCCGACATCTCGACCGGGATCCGCTTCCTCGACCACATGGTCGAGCTCATGGCGGTGCACGGCCTCATCGATCTGACGGTGAAGGCGACCGGCGACCTCGACGTCGATCAGCACCACACGGTCGAGGACCTTGGTCTTGTGCTCGGCCGCGCGCTCGATGCCGCGCTCGGCGAGCGCGCGGGGATCGTGCGCTACGCGTCGCTCACCGTGCCGATGGACGAGTGCCTCGTGAACGTCGCGATCGACCTCGGAGGGCGGCCCGGCTTCGCGTACGACCTCGCACCGAAGACACGCACCGTCGGTGCTTTCGACACGCAGCTGATGCCGCACTTCCTGGAGTCGTTCGCACAGACCGGCCGTTTCACGCTGCACGTGACGCAGCTTCGCGGCGGCAATGCGCACCACCTCCTTGAAGCGGCCGCGAAGGGGCTCGGTCGCGTCCTCGACGCCGCCTCGCGCACCGACCCCCGGCGCAGCGGCGCGCCGAGTACGAAGGGCAAGATCGGCGTCTAAGACCGGCGCCGACGGCCCGGATCGGCCTCTCCTACTCCTCGACTGCTTCAGCCTGCTGTACCGCGCCTATCACGCCGTGCCCTCGCTGCAGGCGCCCGATCAGCGCACGCAGGTCAACGCGGTGCTCGGTTTCCTGAACTACCTGTCGCGGCTCGTGCCCGACCGGCAGCCGGGCCGGCTCGTCGTCGCACTCGACGCCGACTGGCGGCCGGCCTTTCGTGTCGAGGCACTCCCCTCGTACAAGGTCCACCGCGTCGCGCCGGAGGGGCAGGGCCCTGACGAGGTCGAGCAGCAGCTGCCGGCCCTGGTCGAGATCCTCGCCGCGTTCGGTCTGTCCACCGGCGAAGCCGAGGGCTATGAGGCCGAGGACGTCATCGCGACGCTCGCCCGCGGTTCCAAGGGCCAGGTAGAGATCGTCACCGGTGACCGGGACTGCTTCGCGCTGGTCCGCCCTGGCCGCGTCCGGATCCTGTACACGCTGAAGGGAGTGAGCCAGCTCGCGATCGTCGACGAGGCGTGGATCACCGCGAAGTACGGCATCCCTGGCGACCGCTACCTCGACTACGCGCTCCTGCGCGGCGATCCATCGGACGGATTGCCGGGCGTCCCGGGGATCGGCGACAAGACGGCGAGCACGCTTCTGCGGCGTTACGGGTCGCTCGAGGCGCTCCTGGCCGCGCCCGACCTCGCGCCGCCTCTTCGGGTCAAGCTCAAGAACGCGAAGCAGTACCTCGAGGCGGCGCGCCGCGTCGTCGCTCCGGTGGACGACGTGCGCGTTATCGGCGGCGACGGCGCGATCCCGCGCCAGCCCGCGCATCCGCGGCGTCTCGTGGATCTCGCCAAGCGGTACGGTCTCGAACGATCCGTCGATCGCCTGGTGCGTACGCTGATGGACGCGTGAGGGCGATCGAACCCAGGCGCGCCACTAGCATGGAATGATGCGTTTACAGGGGATTCGCTACCGCCCAGTCACCATCAGGTGGGCGATCGACATCATCGGCTCGATCTTGGCGTCCGCCATCGCCCCGCCGATCCTCGCTCCAGACATCGGCGATCCGCGGACGCGTGCTCACGTGTGATGCGCACGCGCCAGAGATCACTGTCGCTCGTGCATCGCATCCGTCAGCCCCTTGTCGGAGCGCAGCCCGGTCACGTGCCGCCATTGCTCCTGTTGCTCCACGGCGTGGGAAGCAACGAGTTGTCCATGGCATCGTTGGCGAGCGCCTTCGATCCACGATTCCTCGTCGTCAGCGCACGCTCACCCATTGCCCTCGAACCCTTCGCCTTCGCCTGGTTCCATGTGACGTTCACGCCGGAAGGTCCCGTCATCAACGGCGACGAGGCCGAAGCGGCATGGACCCACGTCGCGCGGTTCGTCGACGAGGCGGTGGAAACCTACCAGGCAGATGGGACGAGCGTGTTCATCGCGGGCTTCAGCCAAGGGGGCATCGTCGCTCTTGCGACGATGCTGACAGCGCCGGAGAAGGTCGCGGGCGTTGTCTGCATGAGCGGGCGCCTCGCTCCGGAGGTCTTGCCGCACGCGGTTTCGCATGAGCGTTTGGGTGGCAAGCCCGTCCTGATCGTCCACGGGGCCCGCGACGAAACGTTGGGCGTCGAATACGGACGCGACGCCTATGCCATCCTGAGACGGTTTCCACTCGACGTGGAGTACCGGGAGTTCGACATGGCGCACACGACGACGCCCGAAAGCCTGGGAGCCGTCTCCGCCTGGTTGACGGCCAGGCTCGCTCCGTGATCCGGCGCCGCCGCGGTCGCGCCGAGGGCACACGGGCCGGACGTAGGTTCGCTCAGACGGCTAGGGCTGGTCAGCGCTACTGAGGAGCAGATCGAGCTCGGCGTCGAGTATCCGGTGAAGTTCGTCTTGAGCGGCGATCGTCGCAAGGTGTGATCGTCGCCTTTGAGCTGGCGCCGGACGGCGTTCGGCCAACGATCCAGCCGCGCGAGGAGTCCGTCCGCTTGTAGCTTCTCGTGCACCGGCTCATCCCCCGATGAACGCGATGACCATCTGCACGGCGCGTGGAACATCGAAGGCGACGTCGCGAGAAGCACATATGGAAAGGCATCATCCGAAGGCGCGACGTCCGGAACATGAATGCGCACCCCCATACGCCAGCTGACGGCTGGGCACCTGACATTCAGCGGTCGGGCCGCCCGGGAAATGCAACGCCCGCGAGAGGAGCTGGGGACCTCTCGGCCCGTCGCGGAACAGGCTCACGACGATCGTATCCTGAGCCGGCGGACCGAAGCAATACGCGCATCCGCGGCGCGTTGCGGATCTCGCGACGCGGTACGGTCTCGAAGGATCCGTCGATCGCCTGGTGCGTACGCTCATGGACGCGTGAGGGCCAACTCCAGGCGCGCCACTAGCATGGAACGATGCGTTTTCAGGGCATTCGCTACCGCGCCGTCATCATCGGCTGGGCGATCGACATCATCGGCTCGATCCTGGCGTCGGCCATCGCGCTGCCGATCCTGGCGCCGGATGCCGGCGATCCGCAGGTGCTCGGACAGCGGCTCTCGGAGTCGTCGAGCCTGGCCTTCGCCCTGCTCCTGCTCGGTCTGATGTTCGACCTGCTCGGAGGGTACGTGGCCGCGCGCCTGGCTCCGGGGGAGGAGCTGCGGAACGCCATCGCGGTCGGTCTGCTCTCCGGTGTGAGCGGCGCCCTCCAGACGATCGGCGCGACGGACGGCTGGCCGCTGTGGCTGGTCGTCGCCGGTCCCATCCTCGCGATCCCATTCGCCGCGTTCGGCGGATACCTGCGCATGCCTCCGCCGCCGAGCCTGCCGTGATCGCGATCGTCGACTACGGCGTCGGCAACCTCGCGAGCGCGAAGAAGGCACTGCGCGCGGTCGGCGCGGAGGCCGAGCTCGTGCGCGACCCCGATCGTTTGCGGCTCGCGGACGCGATCGTCCTGCCGGGCGTGGGCAATTTCGGCCACTGCAGCCGCGAGTTCCGCAGCTTCGGCTTCGAGCGACCGCTCCGCGACGCGCGCTCGCGAGGCGTGCCGATCCTCGGCATCTGCGTCGGGATGCAGCTGCTGTTCGACGGCAGCGAAGAGGCCGAGGGTGAGCCGGGCCTTGGCTTCCTGCGCGGTCCCGTCGTTCGCATGACCGGCGTCGCGCGCCTGCCGCAGATCGGCTGGAACAGCGTGCACCTGACCGGCGCGCATCCGTGGCTGCGCGACGTGCGCGAAGGGGATCACTTCTACTTCGTCCACAGCTATGTCCCCGAGGCCATGGGTCCGGTCGCGCTCGGGACGGTCGATTACGGTGGGCCGAGGCTCGCCATCGCGGGCGGCGAAGGACTGCTCGGCGTGCAGTTCCATCCGGAAAAGTCGGGAGCGAACGGGCTGCGGCTGCTCCGGGCGTTCGCCGAGGCGACGGTCGGTTCGCACGCGGAGGGGATCGCGGGATGATCGTCTACCCCGCGATCGACATCCTGGAAGGGCGCTGCGTGCGCATGACCATGGGCGACTTCGCGACGGCCGAGGACGTCGCGCCCTCGCCCGTCGCCGCGGCGAAGCGCCTAGTAGCCGAAGGGGCGGAGTGGCTGCACGTCGTTGACCTAGATGGCGCGCGGACGGGCCGCCCCGCGAACCTCGATCACATCCGCGCCATCGCCAACCGTTTCACGGTGCAGATCCAGGCGGGCGGCGGCATCCGCGACTTCGACACCGCGGAGAGCTTCGCCGAGGCGGGTGTCTCGCGCATCGTGGTCGGCACGGCGGCGGTGCGCGATCCCGAGCTCATCGGCCGGCTCGTCGACCGGCACGCCGACGGCATGGCCGTCGCGGTGGACGCGCGCGGCGGCATGGTGGCGACCTCGGGCTGGGAGGAGACGACCGACGTGCACGCGAGCGACCTCGCGCACCAGCTCGCGCTGAACGGCGTCCCGACGCTGATCTACACCAACGTGTCGATCGACGGCACGCTGCAGGGCGTGGACATCCCGTCGACCGAGGCCGTCGCGCGACGGTTCGGCGGCGACGTCATCTACTCCGGCGGCGTCGGCTCCCTTCTGGACATCGCGGCCGTCGCGCGCCTTCGCCACCGGGGACTCCGCGGGATCATCGTCGGTCGCGCCCTGTACCAGGGCCGCTTCACGCTTGCCGAGGCGATGGCGGCGGCGCGGAGCGGCTCTACCCCGATCGCCGGCTGATGCTCGCCAAGCGCGTGATCCCGTGTCTCGACGTGGACGGTGGCCGCGTCGTCAAGGGCGTGCGTTTCCTGGACACGCGCGACGCAGGCGACGCCGTCGCGCTCGCCGAGCGGTACAACGCCGACGGTGCCGACGAGCTCGTATTCCTCGACATCACGGCGTCGGCCGACCGCCGCCGCACCGTCGTCGACCTCGCGTCCCGCGTGGCCGACGAGCTCTTCATACCGTTCACTGTGGGCGGGGGCATCGACTCCGCCGAGGTCGCGGGCTCCATCCTGCGGGCCGGCGCGGACAAGGTCGCTGTGAACAGCGCCGCCGTGCGCGACCCGAGCCTCGTCGGCGGCATCGCCGGCCGTTACGGCTCCCAGGCGTGCGTGCTCGCGATCGACGCGCGTCGCACGAATGGCGGCTTCGAGGTCGTCATCGACGGCGGACGAGTGGCCACCGGGCGGGACGCGGTCGCCTGGGCGCGGCAGGGGGTGGCCGCCGGAGCGGGGGAGATCCTTCTCAGCAGCATCGACCGGGACGGCACGCGGGAGGGCTTCGACCTCGAGCTGACCGAGGCGGTCGCGAACGCGGTCGACGTGCCGGTCATCGCTTCGGGAGGCGCGGCGCGTTCAGCCGACTTCGTGACGCTCTTCGAGCGCACCCACGCGGACGCCGGGCTCGCCGCGTCGATCTTTCACTACGACGAGCTGAAGGTGTACGAGGTCAAGGCGGCGCTCGCTCGGGCGGGGATTCCCGTGCGCCCGGTCGAGCTCGCGTACTGCGTGACCGAGTGAGGCCGTTCGACCTGGACGCGGTGCGCTTCGACGACCGCGGGCTCGTGCCCGCGATCGTGCAGGACGCCGGCACCGGGACGGTGCTGATGCTCGCGTGGATGGACCGCGCGGCCATCGAGGCCACGCAGCGCAGCGGCGACGTGCACTTTCACAGTCGCGCGCGCGACGCTCTCTGGCGCAAGGGCGAGACCAGCGGCAACACGCTGCACGCGGTCGACCTCGCCGTGGACTGCGACGGTGACAGCGTGCTCGTCCGCGCACACCCAGCTGGTCCGGTGTGCCACACGGGTGACGCCACCTGCTGGGGCGACGATCCCGCTCAGCCGCTCGCGCGGACACTCTCCGAGCTGGTCGGGCTCCTCGCCGAGCGCAGGCGCGATCTCCCCGAGGGATCGTATTCCGCGGAGCTGTTCCGGAAGGGCCGGGGCGCGATCGCGCAGAAGGTCGGCGAGGAGGGGCTCGAACTCGCCCTCGCTGCCGTGTCTGAGCCTCGCGAACGCGCCGTTTCGGAGCTCACCGACCTCATCTATGCGGCGCTCGTCCTCGCGACCGAGCTCGGACTGAGCGTTGACGAGGTCGCGCGCTCGCTGTCGGATAAGAAGACGAGGGCGGCCTCGCGAAGCCGTTGAGCCGCGGCACCGAACCCACGATCGTCGTGGATGCCCTGGTCAAGCGCTACCGCGGGGCCGAGGCCAACGCGGTCGACGGCATCTCGTTCACGGTCCGTGCCGGCGAGTTTTTCGCGCTGCTCGGTCCGAACGGCGCGGGCAAGACGACCACGATCTCCATCCTCACCACCACGCTCTCGCCGACCAGCGGAAGCGCGCGGATCGGGGGGCACGACCTTGCGACTGAGGCGAGCGCCGTCCGCGCGTCGGTGGGGATCATCTTCCAGCGGCCGAGCCTCGACCAGAATCTGACCGCGGAGGAGAACGTGCGTCTGCACGCGATCCTTTATGGCCTCTTCCCGTACCGCCCGTTCTTCAGCGCGATGCCGATCGAGTACCGCGACCGGGTGCGCGATCTCGCGACCATCCTTGGCATCGAGCGCGAGATGTTCCAGGCGGTGCGCACGTTCTCCGGCGGCATGAAACGCAAGCTCGAGATCGTCCGAAGCCTGATGCACCGGCCCCTCGTGCTCTTCCTCGACGAGCCGACCGCCGGGCTCGACGCCGCGAGCCGCCGCGCGCTGTGGCAGTACCTGCGCGAGGTCCGCGAGTCAAGCGGCACGACTGTCTTGGTCACGACGCATTACCTCGACGAGGCCGAGAGCGCTGACGAGATCTGCATCATCAACCGCGGAAAGATCGTCGGCCAGGGCGCACCCGACGTCCTGAAAGCCGAGTTGACGGCCGAATACCTCATCGTCGACGCACCGGACCGCGCTCGGCTGCGCTCGGAGTTGGGCGCGCGCTCGATCCGCTTCAGCGAGACGCCGCTGTTCCGCATACCCGTCGAGAACGGCGGCGCGCACGCGATGCTGCGCGCCATCGACACGCCGCTCACCGTGGTTCGCACTCACGCACCGTCGCTCGAGGACGCCTACCTCGAGATCCTGGGGAGGTCATGAGCGAGGCCGGCGCCATCCTCGCCCTCGCGCAGCGCGACTTCACAAAGCTGCTGCGCGACCGGGCGCGGCTGGTCACCACGCTCATCTTTCCGTTCGTGTTCATCGCCGCGCTCGGCGGGAGCCTCCAGGCGAGCTTCGGCGGCATCGCCGGGTACAACTTCCTCGTATTCACGTTCACCGGCGTCTACGCGCAGACCCTGTTCCAGACGACGGCGCTCGGCCTGGTGTCGCTCATCGAGGATCGTGAGAACGACTTCAGCCAGGAGATCTTCGTATCGCCCATCTCGCGCTATTCGATCCTGTTCGGCAAGATCCTCGGCGAGACCCTCGTCGCGATCCCTCAGGGTCTCGCGGTGGCGCTGTTCGGTCTCCTAATCGGCGTGCCACTCGGCCCGCTCCAGGTTGCGTCCCTGGCGTTCGGCGGGGTCGTCGTGTCGCTGTTCGGCGGTGCGTTCGGGGTGATGGTGCTCTCGAGCCTGCGCACGCAGCGCGCGGCGAACCAGATCTTCCCGTTCATCTTCCTTCCGCAGTTCTTCCTCGCCGGAGTCTTCAACCCGATCAAGGTGCTGCCCTGGTACCTCGAGCTGCTGTCGCGTATCTCCCCGATGCGCTACGCGGTGGACTTCGTACGGGGGCTCTACTACGCCGGGACGCCGGAGTACGACGCGGTCGTCCTCACCTCACCCGTCGAGAACCTCGCGATCCTGGCCGGCCTCTTCGTCGCCTTCATGGCGATCGGCACGGTCCTGTTCGTCCGTGCGGAGCGAAACCGCTAGCGATCGCTCGTCGACGGCCATCACCCCGAGCAAGCGGGGCACATTCCACCGCCTCGACCGATCGCTGCGCGAGGCGCCGAACTTCTGGGGCGAGCGTGGGAGACCGGGGCCTTGTCGCGCTGTGGTGCGCGGCGGACAATACAAGGATGCCACGCGCGAACCGGGATTGGCGATCAGGCCGGGTGACCCCGCGCCTCGCTCCGCTCTGCGCGCGGCTGGCACGCTCCACCGGAGGTCTCGCGGGCTGTCGAGGCTGACCACCGCCTGACGCGGCGTTCCCTCGAATACGCAGCCGGAGGTCATCCATGTCCGCGCTTTCCGTCGGTCCCTCGCGCGCGCGCACCGCCGACCCGTACCGCGACACTGACGTCATCGACAGCCGCGCACCGAGGATCAATCAGACCGTCGTCGGCCTCGTCTCGCTCTTGGCGTTCGCCACCGGATGGTGGCCGCTGCTGACGCTCCTGGCGCTGCAGCTCGCGGTCGGTCTGCGCTTCGGCCGCCGCTTCTGCCTGGCGTGCGTCGCCTACTTCGAGCTTATCCAGCCGCGCTTCGGGGAAGGTCCGATCGAGGACTCCCGGCCGCCGCGCTTCGCGAACGTGATCGGTGCCGTCGTCCTCACCGCGGCGTCGCTGTCGCACCTTCTCGGCCTCGCCGCCGTCGGCTGGGTGCTCGGGCTCCTGGTCGCCGCGCTCGCCCTGCTCGCGGCCGCGACCGGCCTGTGCGTCGGATGCGAGATCTACAAGCTGGGTGCGCGGCTTCGCGGGATCCGCGCGCGGAACCTGAGCGCGATCGACCTCGCCGACGTGGGACCATGGCCGCGCGGCGCAGCATCCGTGGTCGTCGAGTTCACTCACCCGCTGTGCACCGAATGCCGCGCGCTGGACGAGCGGCTTCGCCGCGAGGGCCGCCATGTCGTCAGGATCGACGTCTCGCGGCAGCCGGGTCTTGCCCGCAAGTACGGCGTCGCGCTCGTGCCGACCGCGGTGAGCGTCGACGCGTGGGGAAGCGTGCTCGCCCGCGTGGCCTGATTCGTCTCGGGGAGGCCGTCGCGCGGGTCGCGTGGCGGCCGCCGAGGTCAGGTGGTCGCGGTCTGGGCTTCGAGCCGCATCCGCGCGTCGCGCATGCGCGCCACCGCGCGCTCGCGGCCGAGCAGCGCCACCGAGTCGATCGGTGGCCCCACGGTCCGCCCCATGAGCGCGACGCGCACGACCATGAAGAGCTCTCCCGGCTTCCACGCCAGCGCTTCGGCCACTCCGCGCAGGGCCGTTTCGAGCGCCTCTCCCTCGAACGGATCGACCGTCGAAAGCACCGACTCCGCGCGGGTCAGCGCGTCCACGGCCGACGCGCGGTCGCGCTTCTTCGGCACCAGGAGCAGCTCGTCGTACGACAGCTCGTCCGTGAACAGAAAAGCGACCAGGTCCTTCGCCTCGGCCAGCGTCCGCATCCGCTCCTGGACGAACGGCACCACGGCGCGCAGCAGGACCCGATCCCACTCCTTCGGAACGAATGGACCGAGCCGCGCAACGAGCTCGTCGGGCTCGAGGCGCCGGATGTGGATCCCGTCGAACCAATCGAGGCGGTCGCGATCCCACTTGCCGCCCGCCCGTTGCACGTGGTCGATGCGCCACCGCTCCACCAGGTCCTGCATCGTGAAGATCTCATCCTCGCTGCCGGGCGACCAGCCGATGAGGGCGAGGAAGTTCACGAGCGCCTCCGGCAAGTACCCTTCGTCGCGGAACTCCGAGACCGCTGTCGCGCCGTGCCGCTTCGCGAGCTTGCGTCCGTCGGGACCGAGCACGTTCGGCAGGTGCGCGTGTGGCGGCACCTCCCATCCGAACGCGCGGTAGACGAGCAGGTGCTTCGGAGTCGAGGGCAGCCAATCCTCGCCGCGGAACACGTGGCTGATGCGCATCTCGTGATCGTCGATGACCACCGCGAGCTGGTATGTGGGGAACCCGTCGGACTTCAGCAGCACCTGGTCCTCGATCGCGCGCAGGGGCCAGGACACGTGGCCGTACACGAGGTCGTCGATCGCCACCTCGCCGTCATCCGGGACCTTGAGCCGGACGACGTGCTTCTCGCGAGCGGCGCGCTCGCGTGCTTCGCCGGCGGGGATGGACCGGCAGTGGCGGTCGTAGCGCGTGATCTCGCCTCGGGCGGCCTGCTCGGAGCGCACCGCGGCGAGGCGCTCCTTGGTGCAGAAGCAGTGGTACGCGGCGGCATCGTTGACGAGCGCCTCGGCGTGCCGCTGGTACAGCGGCAGCCGCTCCGACTGCACGTACGGGCCGAATCCCCCGCCCTCGCGCGGTCCCTCGTCCCACCGGATGCCCATCCAGTGCAGACCGTCGTAGATCGTGTCGAGCGCTCGCGGATCGAAGCGCCCCTGGTCCGTGTCCTCTATGCGCAGCACCAGCTGCCCGCCGTTCTGCCGCGCAAAAAAGTAGTTGTAAAGCGTGGTGCGCACGCTCCCGATGTGCAGCGATCCCGTCGGCGACGGGGCGAAGCGCAGGCGGATCTCGGTCACGGAAGAGCGAGTTTACGGGCGTATGCTGACTTGGGTATGGCAGTTGCGACGCGCCGCGACCGGCGCGAGCAGGAGAAGCGACGGCAGCAGCGACGCAAGGGCGGGAAGGTAGCGCGTCCCGGTCGGCGGCGTAGCGGCTGGGTGCCCGCGGCGATCGTCGTCGGGGTCGTGATCCTCGCTATCTTCGCTGCGCGCGCGGCGGGTGTCTTCGATGCCCCGCCGAAGCCGATCGACGTCAACTCGGCCGAGAACCAACCCGTCGGCGACATCGGGCAGAAGGTCGCCGATCTCGGCAACGCGCACATCCCGGCAGGTCAGCACGCGACCTACAACAGCGTCCCGCCGACGTCGGGAGAGCACTACGCGCAGCCAACGGCACCGGCCGCGGCGGGCGTCAAGGACTCGACGCTCCCGAACGAGGTCACGACCCACAACCTCGAGCACGGGGGCATCGTCATCGCGTACAACAACCTGACGCCCGGGGACCTCGACGCGCTGAAGTCGCTGTACCGGTCGCTCAGCAACGCCGGCTACCGCAAGATCCTCGTCGAGCCCTACCCGACGCTGACGGACGCGAAGATCGCGGTCACGGCGTGGGACTGGATCCTCAAGCTTCCGGGCTACGACCAGACGCAGATCATCAGGTTCGTCCGCGGCCACTACGACGGCGCCGAGGCCCCTGAGCGCGGAGGCGCCTGGCCCGCGACCTAGTTGGGGCTAGTCGCCCCAGTAGCGTTCTTCCTTCCAGGGGTCGCCCCGGTTGTGGTAGCCGTTCCGCTCCCAGAAGCCCGGCTTGTCGACGGCCGAGAACTCGATCCCGCGCAGCCACTTGGCGCTCTTCCACGCGTACAGCGGCGGTACCACCAGCCGGCAGGGCCGGCCGTGCTCGGCCGAGAGCGGCTCGCCGTTCGCGCGGAGCGCGATGAGGCAATCGTCGCGCCGGCAGAACTCGATCGGGATGTTCGCGGTGAAGCCGTACTCGCTGTGCGCGATGACGAATTTCGTCTCGGCCGTCGGCTTGGCGCGCTCGAGCAGCACCTTGAAGGGAATTCCCTCCCACTGCTGATCGAGCCGCGACCACGTCGTGACGCAATGCATGTCGGCCCGGACCTCACCCCGCAGCTGCTCGTCGAGGGCCTTGAACTCCTCCCAACTCCACCGCAGTTCGCTCTCGACCTTCCCGAAGACGCGGAAGTCCCACGTCGCGGGATTGAAGCTCGGGACCGGGCCGTAGTGCAGCACGGGCCATTTCTCGGTCAGGTACTGGCCAGGGGGCACCCGATCCGCCTTTTCCGGCGGCAGCTCCGCCTTCTTGGTGAAGAACTTCACTCGAGCCCCGCCGCGCGCCGCAGCATCTTGAACGTGTAGATCCCCGTGTCGTGTCCGTCCGCCCATTCGGGCGTCAGTCCGTACCGGCCGACCGCGTAGACCTCTTTGAGCGACGTCTGTGTCTCGCTGAACTTCGTTTCGGCGTTCACGTTCCCGCGGTACGACCCCTCGCCAGAGCAGTACGCGCACGGGCAGGCCCGGCGCAGCGGCTCCCACGGGTATTCCGACACGGCCCCGTCGTCCCAGGTGACTTGGAACACGCGCCGGTCGGCGACGATCTCCCAGTCGCTCGGCCGGTGAAAGACGTCGGTGGACATGCTCACCACTCGAAGAAGCGCGCGCGGTCGAACGGCCAGAACCTGACCACGACCTTGCCGATGATGTTCACGACGGGCTGGGTCCCGAACGTCCGCGAGTCCGACGAGGCCAGCCGGTTGTCGCCCATCGCGAAGAACTCGCCGTCGGGCACCTTCAGCGGGTACTTGATCGTCGTGTTCTGTGGCTGGGTCAGCCCGTGGGCCTCGGGATCGTCATCGATCTTGTCGTTGACATAGAGCTTCCCGTCGCGCACGTCGACCGTCTCGCCGGCCGTGGCCACGATCCGCTTCACGTACGGGATCGAGGAGTCGAAGGTCGGTGTGAACACCACGATGTCGCCGTCCTGCGGAGGCCGCAGGCGGTAGTCGATCTTGCTGACCAGCACGCGGTCGCTCTGAAGCAGCGTCGTCTCCATGCTCCGTTGCCGGACCTCGGTCACCTGCACGACGAACAGGTTGAGGACGACCGAGATGACGACTGCTAGGGCGAGCGCCTGGACGATCTCGAGCGCGCCGCGCCATGAGAATGGCTGTTCGGCGCGGGCGACGGGAGGGGCGGTCTCGGGGTAGACCTCGGGGGTGGCCAACACTCCTCAGTGTCGCACGAGCCCCGGGCGCCCGAGGGGTTCCGGGTCTTCGTGGCGCATCCGCGCCCTCCCCAGGGAGTGGCGCGGGCATGCCGCCAGGCCGTAGCCTCGCGCCGCATGCCTCCTCGGGGTACCGAGTACCTCATCGCGGATCTCCTGGAGGAGGTCCCGATCTTCGCTGCCCTTCCCGAGGCGGACCGCGTGGAGATCGCTTCGCGCATGCGCCGTCGTCGCTTCGCGCGCGACGAGGTCGTGTTCCACCGGGAGGACCCGGCCGCGCATTTCTACGTCATCGCCGCCGGTACGGTGAAGATCGCCATCGAGGATGAGAACGGGCACGAGGTGGTCGTTGCCATCGAGCGCGGCGGCGACGTCTTCGGCGAGCTCGCCCTATTCGACGACGCGCCGCGGTCGGCCACGGTGACGGCGGTGACGGAGACCGAGCTCCTGGCCCTTTCGCGCGACGACTTCCTCGGCGTGCTCACCGAAAATCCCGCGGCGATGCGCGAGATGCTGGGGCTTCTCGCCAGCACCGTGCGCCGGGCGTCGGGGAGGATCGAGGACCTCGTGTTCCTCGACGTTCCCGGCCGCGTCGCCAAGTGCCTCCTGGATCTCATGCAGGCGCGCGGCGACAAGGAGGAGATCGACTTGACGCAGGACGATCTGGCCGCGTTCGTCGGGGCGACCCGCGTTTCCGTGAACCGCGCGCTTGCCGAGCTCGAGCAGCGCGGCGTGATCGCCATCGGCCGCCGCCATATCGAGATCAAGCAGCCCGACCTTCTCCGTCGCCAGGTGCGCTACTAGGGATCCCGCGCTCGCCTCGCCCTTCGCGCGAGATCACTCGAGCTCGGGCAGCTCCACTGGGTCTCCCCGCGGGCGGCACACGCCACAGTGAAGTGCGTCCTCGACCACCAGCGCGCGCAGCACCTCGTGACGTTTGCCGCGGAAAACGTCGATCACGAAGGGCTGCGTCCGCGCGTGCTCGCGGCACGTCCCGCGGCCGCAGAAACGGCACGCGCCCAACGCGGGTCGCTCGCAGGTCCAGCAGTCCATTCAGTCTCCCGCCACGGCCGACCCCAGCCCGGCGCCGACATAGTGCGCCGTGCGCGTTCGGAACTGTCCGACCGTCTCTCCCGAGGCGCGGACCAGCGCGACGAAGTCGGCGCGGCCGAGCGCCTGGACGACGAGGGCGCTCGTGGCGACGACCGTCGCGGTCCGGGGCTTTCCGAGCAGCAGCGCGAGCTCGCCGAAGCCTTCGCCCGGGCCGATCGCGCGAAGCGGCGTGCCGTCGGCGAGGCGCACCTCGGCCGTCCCCTCGCGGATGACGTAGTACCGGTCGCCCGGATCCCCGGCGCTGAAGACCGGCTGGCCCGCGACGAAACGCATCGTCCGCAGGCGCGCCGCGATGCGCGGTAGCTCGGCGGGACCGAGTCCTCTGAAGAAGGGCAGTGCGCGCAGGGCGCTCCGCTCCTCCGCTGACGAGCGGATGCGCGCCGCCACCTCGAAGCGATCGCGCACCCACCGGTTGAAGTGCGACCTGTCGAGGGACCAGAGCTCGGCCGACGTCGTCGCGCGCACCGTGGCCGAGCGCGGCCGGCTGTCGAGGAGCGCCAGCTCGCCGAAACCGTCCCCCTCCTTCAGCGTCCCGATCACGACACCGTCGGGCGAGAGCACTTCGAGCTCCCCGTGGCGGACGAGATAGAAACGGTCCCCCGGTTCGCCGGCGGTCATGACGACGTCGCCCGCGTCGGCGTGCTCTTCCGCCAGCTGGGCGCCCACGGCGGCGAGCCCCGGCCCGGGCAGGCCGCCGAGGAAGGGCACCCGCTGCAGCACCCTCACGCGGTCCAGGAGCGCCTCCGTGCGGCGGCGCTGCGTGCGGGCCGCGCGGACCCGCACCGCTGTCCGGCCGAGGCCGACAACGCGGCCGACGACCGCCACGAGGAGCGGTCCCACGAACACGAGCAGGAGAAGGGCGAAGCCGATCGCGCCGGCCGGACCGCCGCGCAGCAGTTCGCCCGCGAGGACTGCCACGCGCTGATCCCAGATGAAGACCGAGAAGCCGAGGGTGAGAACGGAGACGACGATCGCGAGCAGCCCGTACACCGCGAGGCCAGCCTCCGACGGCGTCCACCGCTCCCGCCGGCGGACCTTGCGCGGCAGCCCGCCGCGGACGAAGCCCAGCGCGCGCTGGCGCAGCAGCGGCGCGTCGAGCGCGTCGACGAGTACGTGATAGCCGTCCAGGTCGAGGATCGGAAGAAGATTCAGCACGAATTGGAACACGAATAGCGTCGCCGCCTTGAACGCGATCGCCCCGACGACGGTCTCCGGCTGCGACGCCGCGACGAGGGCGCACGCCGCGCCGACGCTGACGCCGCCGAGCGGACCCGCGAGCGAGACGACGATCCGCTGTCGCCGGGTCGCGAGGACCATGTCCGTCGAATCGACGTACATGCACGGGAACAGGTAGTACATCGCGAGCCCGAGCCGCCGCACGCGACGTCCAAAGTGGCGTATCGCCAGCGCGTGCCCCGCCTCATGGACGGAGATCGAGAGCACCTGGAGCAGTACCAGCGCCGCGAGGCCGAGGAGGTAGCTGCCCTCTATCGTGAACAGCTGGTGCCGCGGCGAGGTGAACTCGCGGAACCACACGACGAGTCCGACCACGGCGAGGAGCAGTAGCGCGGCGGCACCGGCCGGCGTGAACGCGAGCCGCCCGCCCCACCGATACACGAGGTCGACCGCGCGCTCCGCGTTCGACCAGCTCGCGATGTTCCACACGATCAGCTTCCGCAAGAGGAGCGAGGCGCGCGCCAGGGGATCGCGGAGCGCCTTTCGTTGTCGCAGGCCCCGATACACGTCGACGCGCGCCTCGCCGAAGAATCCGTTCGCGGCGAGCGCGGCGGTCAGCCGCGCCAGGCGGTCGAGCGCGAAGTGGCCGCGCCTTCCGAGGTACTCGACCAGGATGTCCGCGGTCGTCCGGCGTCCGTCCATCAGCTCGAACAGCTCGGCGTCCGCGGGCTCGAGCTGCAGGTACGTGCCGGCGCCGTCCTCGCCGAGCGGGTTCTTGAGGACCGTGTACGCGGTGCCGTCGCGCTTGCGCAGATCCGCCCGCACGATCCCGGGAACGGGGGCGGGGACGAAGGAGGCGTAGTCGAGACGCGCGCCGATCGTCGCGTATACCCCATCCACGCGGGCTGACTCTAGCGGCGGCCCGGGCGGGACCGACGGGTCGCCGGCGGGCCGGCGGGGTGCCGGCCGGTGGAAGGCGGCCGCCGCCCGCCTGCTGAGGCGGTCGCCTGGCGACTCGTGGAGTAACCTTGAGGGCACCGATGGAAGGAACGCCGCGCGAGCCGACGACCAGGGACAAAGCTGCCCTGTCGGCACCTCCGCGCTGCCTCATCGTCGCTAGCGAGCCTCTCCTCGCGCGGCTCGTGCACCTGGTCCTGGACCACGGTCTCTACGAACGCCGCATCGTCACGACCGTCGCGCAGGCGAGATCGACCCTCGAGACTTGGCAGCCGCACCTGGTCTTCGTCGATCTCGACCTCGAGGACGTCGGCGACTCCATCGACCTGATCGGCCTCCGCAGGCGGCTGGGTGCTCGGTTTCCCATCATCGCACTGACCCGCCACGACGACATGCGCACGAAGCTGACGGCCTTCGAGCGCGGCGTGGACGATCTCCTCACCGTCCCCTTTGCACCTGAGGAGCTGGTCGCGCGCGCACTGGCGGCGATACGGCGCACCCAGGGTGTGACGGTGCCATTCATTTCGGCTCTGCACGTCGGCGAGCTCGAGATCGACCTCCTGGACCAGAAGGTGATCGCGAATGGCCAGCAGATTCCCCTTACGCGCACGCAACGCTCGCTGCTCTACGTCCTTGCCGCCGGCAGCGGCATGGTCATGTCGCGCGATCAGCTCCTCGAGTACATCTTCGGCCAGGACGCGGTGCTGATAGAGAGCAATGTCATCGATCGGCACGTGCGCGATCTGCGCTCCAAGCTGGGCGACGATCCGTATCACCCGCGCTACATCGAGACGGTGGCCGGAGCGGGCTATCGCTTCATCGGTGCGCCAGCCGCTCATGAACCACAGCGACCGACGCCCAATCTCTAGCGGCGCCCAACAGGAATCAGCGTGTGAAGTGGCTTCCGTCCTGACGACCAATTGGCCCGGCTGACCCCCGCCCGTTGACCCCGCGGTCGTGAGCGAGGGCCGTGCTCCGGCACCGACGCTCGAGCCACCCCGGTTCGCGGACGTGCTCGCAGCCGCCGTGCGGCTTCGGCCGTATCTCGCTCGAACCCCTTTCCGCGCGTACCCGACGCTTTCCGAGCTGTTGGGATCCGAGGTGTACGTGAAGCACGAGAACCTCCAGCCGACCGGTGCCTTCAAGGTGCGCGGCGGAGTGAACCTCGTGAGCCGCCTCGGTGACGCCGAGCGCGCGGCGGGCCTCATCGCCGCGTCCACCGGCAACCACGGCCAGTCCATCGCATACGCGGCGCGGCTCTTCGGCGTCAAGGCGACGATCTGCGCCCCCCGCGCGGCGAATCCGACGAAGGTCGCGGCGATGCGCGAGCTCGGTGCCGAAGTACTGCTCGAGGGCATCGACTTCGACGAGGCGCGGGAGCACGCCGAGCGTCTCGGACGGGAGCGGGGCATGCGCTACGTCCACTCGGGTGACGAGCCGCTGCTCATTGCGGGGGTCGCGACGGCCACCCTCGAGATGCTCGAGGAGGTGCCCGACCTGGACGTGATCGTCGTGCCGGTGGGCGGGGGGAGCGGCGCCGCGGGCGCCTGCGTCGCGGCCAAGGCCATCCGCAGCGAGCTCGCCGTCATCGCGGTCCAGGCCGAGGCGGCTCCCGCCGCGTACCGCTCGTGGCGGGAGCGCGAACTGGTCAGCGACCGCATGAACACGTCGGCCGAGGGACTGGCCACGCGCGTCGGCTTCGGTCTCCCACAGCGCATCCTCCGCGAGCACCTCGACGACTTCGTCCTCGTGTCGGAGGACGAGATCCGCTCGGCGACGCGAACGATGATCGAGGCCACGAAGACCTTGGTGGAGGCGGCGGGCGCGTCGCCGCTGGCAGCCGCGCTGAAGCTGCGCGATCGCCTACGGGGCTCGCGCGTCGGTCTGATCTGCACCGGGGCGAACATCAGCCTCGCGCAGCTGCGGGAGTTGCTGGGCGTCACGACCAGCTGAGCGCTGATCCGGATCGGAGCGGGTGGCGGGAATCGAACCCGCACTTCAACTTTGGAAGAGTTGCTTGCAAGCCACTACAACACACCCGCGCTGACGGTCGAAGAGAACGATATCAGTGGGGCTCGCCGCGTACGGAAGGCGTGAAGCGGCGCGCTCGGCGCGGGCCGGGTGTGGCCGCTTACGGAAGGCCCAGTGAGGGCAGCGGGAGGACCAACGGTGACGCCGTCGCCGTCGCTGCGGCAGTCGGCGCGGGAGGGCTCGGACTGTGGGTTGCGGAGGGGGATGGCACGGCGGTCGCCGACGGAAGCGGCGCTAACGCGCCCGTCACCGGAACCGATGCTGGCGATGCGGTCTGGGGCACCGAAGACCTCGGGGTCGAGATCGCGGCCGGAGAGTCCTCGACGGGCGCGGCCGGCCCATGACTCTGGTCAGGCGAGGGCCGGGACGAAGCGGGCGAGCGCGACGCGGCTGAAGGCTCAGCCGGCGATGGATCTGCGAGCGCTCCGGGGAGTGCGGCGGCCTCCTCGGGATCCGACGTCGACGGCGATCCGAGGTCCGGCAGCACGCCTTCGTAGCCGGCCCCGGCGCGCACCGCGTCGAGGCGCGGAATTCTGGTCGGACTGGCGACGTGCGAAGGCGATCCGGAGCGGTACGGCACGCCGAACGCGACGCCGTTCGAAAGGCCGAACCCGAGCGCTAACAGTCCGGCGATAGCGCCGACGCCCGCAACGACCTTCCACTCGCTCAACGACATCGCCGGACCTCAATGCACCGCATGTGCCAGGATGCTCGCCCACCGAGCACGCTCACTAGCCGACGTTCGATGGAGCGACCCGCTGCGGTGGGGGCAGGCCCGTACAGTGCGCTCGTGCTGCGCGCCGGTGACGAACGACGATCGTCCCGAAAGGACGGGTGGTGAGGTAGTTGCCAGGGTCCGACGAGTTCCGCTGCGACCATTGCGGCCAGAAGTTCGGGTCGCGCGAGCGGCTCGAGGCGCATTGGGTGGACTCGCACGAGATCGAGCGCCACGAAACGATCCACTGCGACGAATGCGGCACCCATTTCGACGCGCGAGGCCAGCTCGACAAGCACAAACGCGAACAGCACCCGACCCACGAGCGTCCGCGGGGCAGCGAGTCGGACAAGTGAGCGAGTTGCGCGCGACGGCCGCGCCGCCGTTCACGATGGAGCGGATCGGGGTCCTCATGAGCTCCGACTCGACGATCGCCGAGGAGGTCGAAGGGGTCCTCAACCCGGGCGTCGCGCGGGGACCTGATGGCGAGCTGTACCTATTCCCGCGCGTCGTGGGGAAGGGCAACTACTCGCGCATCGGCGTCGCGCGCGTGCTGTTCGACGCGTCCGGCGAGCCGACGGGCGTCGAGCGCCTCGGGTACGCCCTCGAGCCCAGCGAGCCGTACGAGCTGCGGGAGGGCGGCGGCGGGTGCGAGGACCCGCGGGTCACGTACATCGAGCCGCTCCGAACGTACGTGATGGCGTACGCGGCGCTCGGGCCCACCGGCCCCCACATCGCGCTCGCGGTATCCGAGGACGTCCGCTCGTGGCGCAGGCTCGGTCTGGTGGACTTCCAGCCCGATCCGGACCCCGTCTACGGCGTCGAGTTCGACGACTACCACAACAAGGACGCGGCGTTCTTCCCGCAGGTCGTGGATCATCCCGACGGCCCGCCAGCGCTCGCGATGATCCACCGGCCCGCGTACACGACGCAAGACATCCCGCACGGAGTGACCGAGATCCGGCCGAGCATCTGGCTGTCGTACTGCTCGCTGGCGGACGTCGAAAGGGACGTGAGCGCGCTCAGGCAACTGCGCCACCACCATCCGCTCATGGACCCGCATGAGTCGTGGGAGGAGCTGCGGATCGGAGGCGGCACACAGCCGGTCCTGACGCCCCAGGGTTGGCTGCTCATCTACCACGGCGCCGCTGGCACGATCCCCGAGGATCCGAAGCTGCCGAAACGGGTGGTGTATTCAGCCGGCGCGGCCGTTCTCGATCGCAAGGATCCGCTCAAGGTGCTGTACCGATCCCGCTCGCCGGTGCTCGCGCCTCAGACCCGCGAGGAGACGGAGGGCGTCGTGCCGCAGGTCGTGTTCCCGACCGGCGCCGACGACCGCGGGGGCGGCCGGATCGACGTGTACTACGGGATGGCGGACGCGTTCATCGGCGCGGCGCGTCTGAAGGTGCCGGAACACCTTCCTGCGGCGGACCCGCCGAGCACCTGACCGCGGCCCGCCGCGTGGGACGGTCACGCGTCGTTCACGCAACCCGCCGATGCCTCGGCACCCGCAACGGCGGCGCACGGCGGCATGGCGACGCTTTGCTACGCGACAGCCCACCGGACGGGCTGACCGGCGATCTCGCGGACGCGCCCGCCGCGCTCGAGGTGACGGAGGTGCGCCAGCGTCTCTGCGAGCGCGAAGCGCTCCTCGTGCGGCGAGCGCAGGACCGGGAACAGCGTGCGGCACACGGCGTAGGCGTCACGCTCGCCGCCGATCGCGTCGAGCGTCGCTTCGAGCCGGGCCTGGTGATGCACGAGCAGCTCGTCGACGCGCCCCGCCAGATCGTCGAACGGCTCGCCGTGCGCCGGAAGGACGCGCCGCACGGGCAGATCCCGGATGGCTCGGAGCGCGCCGACGAAGTCGCCGAGCGGATCGTCGCGCGAGTACGGGTACAGGCCGACATTCGGAGTGATGCGTGGAAGGACGTGGTCGCCCGCGAACAGCACGCCCTCGGTCTCGTCCACGAGAATCGCATGGTGATCGGTGTGGCCCGGGGTCCAGCGCACGCGCATGCGCCGGCCGCCGAGGTCGAGCAGCTCCCCGTCGGCCGCTTCGACGATCCGCTCTATGCGATCGACGCGGTCGCGCATCTCGATCCACGCCGCCCGCATCCCGGCGTTCGTTTCGGGCGGCATGCCGTGTCGCGCGAACCACGCGTACGTGTCGTCGATCAGGCGCCCGTCCTCGGACCACACGCGCCTGGCGTCAGCTACCTCGGGGCCGTGCATGACGACCTCGGCGCCGCTGCGCTCGACGGTCCCGGCGAGGCCCATGTGATCCGGATGCAGATGCGTGACGAATACACGCGCGATGTCGGCGATCGAAACGCCAGCCTCCGCCAGACCCCCGCGCAGCGCTCGCTCGCCGTCATCGGTGTGCAGCCCTGAATCGACGAGCGTCCAGCCGCGCTCGCCCTCGACGAGGTAGACGTTGACCGCGCGCAACGCGAGCGGCAACGGAACGCTGATGCGCCGCACGCCCGCGGCGACTGTTCCTTCGGGCATGTTCGGTACACTCGTGGTCTCCGGCCCGTTCGTCTAGCGGCCCAGGACACCGCCCTCTCAAGGCGGAGACCACCGGTTCGAATCCGGTACGGGCTACCGCGCGCGGCCTATCGTCTGGCGCCATGGCGGGATCGTCGGATGCGCGGTCCGCGCGCGACGCGCTTCGGCTCCCACAGCGCTTCGACCCTTGGCTCGCAAGACTCGAGTCCGTCGGTCCGCCGCCGGTGCCGCTCGAGCCCATGACGGCGGTCGACGCACGGGCGGCGCTCCGTCGCCTGGCGGTCCGGGACAGTGACATCGAGGACGTCGTCTCCTCTCGCCCCACACCCGAGAGCGACCGCCCGCTCTGGTGGCTTCTCGAACGCTGTCGCGCGCAGCTCGTTTCGGACATGGGCGGGTTCGAACAGCTGCCGTCGTGGCCGCGGCTTCCAGAAGCGCTCGGCCTGCGCGGAAGGCTGTTCTACGTCCACGTGTTCCTCGCGACCGTGCCCGAGGTGAGACGCTGGCACGCCGCGCGAGGGATCCCGGACGACGTGTCGTGGGAGGCCCTCGCCGATCTCGGCAACCAGATGGACATCCACCGCTGGATGTACGGGCAGGTCGGGCTCGAGACGCACGACTGGCTGACGCTTCACTTCCGTGGCCGCATCTACCGCCTCGGGCGGCTCCAGTTCGAGCGTTCTCGCATCGGTCCCGGGCCCGGCCACCCACCGCTGTTCTGGTACGACGCGGCAGAGGTCGATCGTCGCGGCGGCGGGTTCCGCCCCGGCGACCACGCGCTCGGCGTGCACATCCCGCGCGGCTCGCCGCTCACTCCGGACGCATGTGACCGCTCGCTGCGCCGCGCCCGGGAGTTCTTCCCGCGGCACTTTCCCTCGGAACGCTGCCGGCTCGCCTTCTGCACCTCGTGGCTCCTCGACGACCAGCTGGCGGAGTACCTCGCGCCTGACTCGAACATCGTGCTATTCCAGCGGCGGTTCGAGCTCGTCCCCGGGACGGCAGACGGCGACCTGGACGTGATGCGGTTCGTCTTCGGCAAGGTGGCCCCGGCACTCGACGGCCTGCCCCAGACCACCTCACTCCAGCGCGCGATCGTCGGCCATCTTCGTTCCGGCCGCCACTGGAGAACGCGCACGGGCTGGCTGCAGCTGTGAGCCCGCCCTCCGGCGACGTGGCGCACGACGAGTGGGGCGCCATCGGGGCTGCCCCAGCACCGTAGCCCTCGACGGCCAACGTGTCCGCTGGGCCGCGCCCCGCTAAAGCACGTCCCCGCGGGGCGGCGCTCGAGGTCGACGCAGGGGTCGCGGACGCCCTGCGCGCGGTCGCGCGGCTCGGGAACGAGGCGGATCGCGCCGGCATGCGACGCTTCGGGATCAACGTGGACCGCGCGCTCGGCGTCAGCGTCACGGACCTGCGCAGGAT
>JBHEML010000022.1:0-27271 GCA_046262615.1 Candidatus Limnocylindria bacterium
CACCGTAGAGCAGTACGGGATCCCACCGAAGTCCGATCAGAAGGCCGGGCCGGTGCCGCTTGCCGACTGCCTGAACGACACCACGACCCCGACACCCTTCGGCCCAGGCTGCTGGCAGTTCTTCCTCGTGAACGAGCCGGCGCACGACGCGGTCGAGGGTCCGCTCGACAGCAACGACACGCGCATGCAGCAGGTGTTCTACGCAGGCGGCCTGCTGTACGGCGCGCTGGACACCGCTGTGAACGTCGGCGGCGCGGAGAAGGCTGGGATCGCTTGGTTCATCATCCGGCCGTCGATCGACGCCGCGAACAAGGTCGTTCGGACGTCCTTGAACGCGACCGTCGTCAAGCAGGGCTACCTGGGCATCGCCGACAACAACGTCACCTACCCGGCCATCGCGGTCCGCGAGGACGGCGCTGGCGTCATGGCATTCACGCTCGTCGGCGCCGACCACTACCCGAGCGCCGCGTACACGACGATCGACGCGACGAACGGCGTGGGGACGATCTCCATCGCCGCCGAAGGCGCCACGCCACAGGATGGCTTCAGCGAGTACGACGCCTTCGCATCGAGCGGCATCGCCCGTCCTCGCTGGGGTGACTACGGCGCCGCCGCCGTCGATGGCAACAACTTCTGGATCGCATCCGAGTACATCGGCGGCCACCAATGCACCTTCGCGGAGTACGTCGCGACCGGCTTCACCTGCAGCGGGACCCGCACGTCGCTGGCGAACTGGTACACGCGCATCAGCCAGGTCGCGCCGTAGGCACCATTCCGAGCGCGCACTGAGAAGGGGCCGCCCTGCAAGGGGCGGCCCCTTTGCTGTCCCGTGTTCCTGTCGCCGGTTCCTGCGCTTCCCCGCACGTGCGGCAGAACGGAGGCGGCGGCTATGCCCCTTCCGCTGGGTCCGAGGCCAGCGCCGAGACCGTCCCTGTGTCTTCGTGGTGGTACGGCACGTCCACGACGACGGTGTTCGGGCGGAAGAGAAGGCTTCCCTTGAGACGGAGCGCGGTCTGGCTGTGGAGCAGGAGCTCCAGCGGAGTGCGCGCCACGAACTCTGCGAGGACGACCGTGATCGGACGGCCGTCGTGGGTGTCGATGGCGTCGATGTAGCGCAGTAGCGGAGGGACGAGCGCGCGGTATGGCGACTCGATCACGTCGATCGGCACCCCGGGCGCCCATCGCTTGAACCGGCGCTCGAAGTCGTCGGCGCTCTCGGCGCTCGTCGCTATGTGCACCACGCGGACGTGCTGTGCGATGGAGCGGGCGAACGTCAAAGCCTGGAGGGCGGCCCGGTCGATGCGCGCGATCGGCACGATCACGACCGGCGACACGGGCTCGGGCAGCGGTCCGTCGACCGAGTCGAGCACCAGCGCGTCGGAAACGAAGCGGTAATGGCTGTGGACCAGGTACAGGATGCCCACCAGCGCGGGCAGCACGATGAGCACCATCCACGCTCCATACAGGAACTTCGTGTAGGCCACGACGAGCAGCACGATCCCGGTCGTCAGGGCTCCCACCGCGTTCAGAGCGATCCGCAGGCGCCACCCCGGCGGCCGCAGTCGCCACCAGCGGCGGACGAGTCCGCCCTGGGACAGCGTGAACGCCAGGAAGACGCCGATCGTGTACAGCGGGATCAGCGCCGTGACGCTGCCGCCGAACGCCGCGAGCACGCCGCCCGCGAGGACCGCGAGCGCGATGATCCCGGTGCTGAACGCAAGCCGCTCGCCGCGATGGGCGAAGTGGCGCGGCATGAACCGGTCCTTTGCGAGCACCGACGCTAGGCGCGGGAAGCCCGTGAAGCCCGTGTTCGCCGCGAGCGCGAGGATGAGCGCCGTCCCCGCCTGCACGGCGTAGTAGAAGATCGTTCCGTTGCCCACGACCGAGCGCGTGATCAGGCTGTTTAGCGTCTCCGTCTCCAGCTCGTCCGGCCGAACGCCAATGGTCTGCGCGAGGAACGTCAGCGCGAGGAAGATCGTTCCAAAGAGCGCGGCCATCACCAGGAGCGTCGTGGCGGCGTTGCGCTGCTCTGGACGCTTCATGCTGGGCACGCCGTTGGAGATCGCCTCGCTTCCCGTGAGGCCCACGGAACCCGAGGCGAACGCGCGCAGCACGAGCAGCACGCCCAGCGCCTGCGCCGGCACGTCGCCGAACGGGTGCGGCGGGATCGAAGCGGCGGGGATGTCGCCGGTCAGCACGCGGGCCATGCCCACCACGATCAGCGCCGCGATGCTGCCGATGTAGAAATACGTCGGTGCCGCGAAGACGAGGCCGGCCTCCCGGATGCCGCGTAGGTTGCCGATCATCAGGAGGGCGATGAACGCGAGCCCGATCGGCACGCGGTGGGGCAGCAGCTCAGGCGCGAAGCTCGCGATCGCCGCGACGCCCGCCGCCGCCGACACCGAGACGGTAAGGACGTAATCGATGAGGAGGGCGGAAGCCGCGAACAGTCCCGGCACCGCGCCGACATTGTCGCGCGTGACGACGTAGCTGCCGCCGCCGTTCGGGTACGCGCGGATCACCTGGAGCTGCGACATGACGACGATCGCGAGGATCGCGACGACGGCGATCGCGATCGGCATCGTCAGCGCGAGGGCGCCGGCGCCCGCGAGCGCGAGCACACGCATGGCCTCTTCGGTCGCGTACGCGGACGACGAGATGTTGTCGGAGCCCAGGATCGCGAGACCGGTGGGTACGCCGAGACGCTCGGTGAGATCGGCCTCCGACTCAAGGCGCTTTCCGAAGAGCACTCGCCGCAGCCGATCGAATGATCGGCCGACGTTCCCGTGCGCCCGGACCGCCTCCTCCGTGGCGACGTAGTGGCCTCCCACGCGACGGAATTCACGCGCGGCTGGACGGACGATGCGCACGTAGCGATCGCCGGGCTTGATGCCGGCGCGCTGGTGCCGGCGCTCCAGCGAGGGCGGCCCCTCCTCGCGCGGCTCGTTCACTCTCCTCGCCACCGCGCAAAGCGCACGATCGTGCGCTCTTCTCCGAACCAGATCTCGACGTCGATGCCGCGTTCCCGGGCCGCGAGTTCGCACGCGTGCTCGAGCCACTCGGCTTCCCCGTCATCCAGTCCACGGAGCCGTACGCTGACGGCGCCCACGTCGCGACCGTGCCGCGCAACGAGGTCCGCCCCGCGCGTCAGGGCGTCGAGATCCGCACCCTCGGGGGCGCGTGCTCTGGACGTTGATGGAGGTGTGGCGGCCACGCTTTCGAGTGTCGCGCCCGGCCCTCAACGGACCCTCAACAAAACGCGCGCGCCCGTCAACGCCACCTCAATGACGCTCGGATCCACCTCCGTCCGCCACGACGAGGCGGTATCCGACGCCCGGCTCGGTGACGAGCATGCGGGGACCTCCTCCGTGCTCGATCTTCTTCCGCAGGCGCGCCACGTACACGTGCAGGTAGTGCGATTCCGAGGTGAACTCGTCGCCCCACACCTCGCGCAGCAGCATGCGATCGGTCAGGACGCGGTCGGGGTGGCGCACGAACGCCTTCAGGAGGTCGTACTCGGTCGGCGTCAGCCGGACCATTTCGCCCGAGACCGTGACCTCGCGCCGCTGCAGGTCGACGCGCAGCGCTCCGGCGCTGAAGACCCCGTCGTCTCCCTCGGGTCCAGCCAAGCGGCGCAGCGCGGCGCGAAGGCGGGCGAGAAGCTCGCCGCTCGCGAAGGGCTTGCTCACGTAGTCGTCCGCGCCGAGGTCGAGGGCGGTGACCTTGTCGTGCTCGCCGCTCCGAGCGGATAGAACGATGATCGGCGTCGGGCCGCGCCCGCGGATGCTGCGGATGACCGCGAATCCATCCTGACCGGGCAGGTTCAGGTCGAGCAGGACCACGTCGGGCCGCACCCGGTCGTACCTTTCGAGCGCCTCCGCCGCCGTTTCGGCGGTGTCGACGTCGAACCCGTGCGCACGGAGGCTCGTGCGCAGGGTGCGGAGGATCGCCGGCTCGTCGTCCACGACGAGCACCCTCGCGCCGAGCACCCTCGGGCCGAGCGGTTTCACACCCGCGCGTTCACCGGCGGCTCGCTCCGCGCTGGCCGCGGCAGGGTGAACAGGAACCGGCTGCCGCCCCCCGGGCGCGGCTCGTACCAGATCGTCCCGCCGTGCGCCTCGACCAGCCGTTTCGCGATGGCGAGGCCGAGGCCCACGCCGCTCTCCCGGCCCGCGGACGCGATCTGGGTGAACGGCTCGAAGGCGCGCGCCGCCTGGTCCGGCGGCAGACCGGGTCCGCGGTCCTCGACGCAGAACCGCAGCGCGCCGCGCACCGGCTCGACGCCGACCTCGACTCCCGTACCCGCGGGCGCGTGCTTGACCGCGTTCTCGATCAGGTTCGTCAACACCTGGTCGATCTCGACGTAGTCAAGGAAACCCGGCGCCAGATCGTCCGGTATCCGCGTCGCGATGTCGCGCCCTCCGGCGGTCGCACGCATGCGCACCACGACGTCGTCTACGAGCGCTCCCGCATCGTGCCACGCGCGAGCCGGACGCAGACTTCCGCCCTGGACGCGCGAGACGTCGAGCAAATGTCCGACAAGCCGGTCCAGCCGCCTGGCCTCCGCCTCGATGTCGGTGAGGAATCCCTCGCGCTCGCCGTCCGTCCATTCCACGTCGCGCTCGCGCAGGCTGCTCGCGGACGCGAGGATCGACGCGAGCGGCGTCCGCAGGTCGTGCGATACGGCGCCAAGCAGCGAGTTCTTCACGTCGTCCCCACGACGGAGGACCTCGGCCTCGACGGCGCGCCGGCGTAGCTCGTCCCTGTCCACTGCGGTCGCGATCTGGGCCGCCGCCGAATTCAGCAGCCGCAGCTCCGAAGCCGTGAAGGTCCGGTCCGGGGAAGACGCGAAGTTGATGGCGCCGACACGCCGGGCGCCGGATGTCAGCGGGATCGTGCTGACGGAAAGATCCTGGAGGCCGCCGCGATGCGTCTGGGGAGCGATGCGGATCCATCGCGGCCGGCCGGCCGCGTCGGGCGGGCCGAGCAGCTGGCGACGCGTGCCCGCGGCAGCCAGGATGTCGTGGGCCGCGGGATCGCCGGCCCCGATCACGCCCGCGCCGGTCGCCCCGGCATCGATGGTCAGCGCGGCGAGGCCGAGGTGATCGCGGACGCGCTCGGCGCACTTCCGCAGCGCGGGCCGGATGTCGTCAGCGCCGAGGTCGCGGGCGATCTCATAGAGGAGCGTCGAGTCGCGTTCCTCCAGCCGCGCCTGCTCCGCACGCGCCCGCTGGCCCGCGACGAGCTCTCCGGTGACGGCTGCGACCAGGAGGAAGACGAAGAGCGCGAGCAGATCGCTCGGGTCGGCGACGGCGAGGTGGTGAAGCGGCTCGACGAAGAACCAGTTGAAGCAGAGGAACGCGCCGACGGCCGCGACCACAGCGGCTCCGCGCCCGAGGAACAGCGCGCTCGCCAGCACCGCGACCAGGTAGAGCATCGCGGCGCTGACGGAGGGCCGCGATCCGAGCGCCTGCGCGATGACGATGGTGACCGCGCCGACCGAGGCGGCCGCTCCAAAGAGTCGCAGTGCCGCACGGACTGGTCGCTTCATGGCTTCATGCTGCCACCCCGGCCAGAGGTGGATTCGCCCCGGCTACGAGGGGCTTCGTCCCCTGGGATCCGGCTCTAAAGACGCCGCTGCCTTGTCTGTGTTCGGTGACCGGGCGTGGAGCCGGGCTCTGCCGGGACGACCTCCCATGCCGCGGATCCGCGCCAAGAGGGCGCGGTCACGCCCGCGCTTCGATCCCCGACAGCCTCTCGATCACCTTGATCAGCGCAAGGTTGCCTTCACGGCCGCCGTCGTCGCGCTGGAGCGCGTTGTAGAGCTCGTGCGCGAGCGCTGTCCCGGGCAGCGAGATGTGCGCGGCGTACACGGCGTCGAGGACCAGGCGCAGATCCTTCTGCTGGAGGTCGACCATGAACCCGGGCTTGAAGTCGCCGGCGAGCATCTTTGGCGCGTAGTTCACCATCGCCCACGACGAGCCCGCTCCTCCGGCGATGACCTCGCGGGCCCTGTTCAGGTCGATGCCCTGGGACGCCGCGAAGACGAGCGCCTCCGCCACGCCGAGGTTGTTGATCGCCACAGCGACCTGGTTCGCGAGCTTGCACGCCTGGCCCGCGCCGTGCGGACCCACGTGGACGATCGTCTTCCCGAGGGCCTCGAAGACTGGCTTCGCTCGGGCCACGTCCGCCTCGTCGCCGCCGATCATGATCGCGAGCCGCGCCTCGATCGCGCCGATCTCGCCCCCTGACACGGGCGCGTCGATCGTGCGGATCCCCATGGGCTGCGCGCGCGACGCGAACTCCCGTGTGGCCTCGGGCGAGATCGTGCTCATGTCGATGGCGAGCAGTCCGTCGTGCGCGCCCTCCGCGACGCCATTCGGGCCGAAGAGCAACGCCTCCACGTCCGGCGTGTTCGTAACCATCGTCACCACGATGTCGCTTGCTTCCGCGACGTCGCGGGGGCTGGACGCGACGGTGGCGCCATCGGTCTCCAGCGGCGCCGCGCGTTCGCGCGTCCGATTCCACACGGTGATCGGGAATCCCGCCCGGAGGAGGTTGCGCGCCATCGGCTGTCCCATGATGCCGAGGCCGATGACGCCGACGCGCTCGCGGACCGCGTCGCTCAGGAGAGTGATCCCTCTTCGTCGTCGGCGGAGACGAAGACAGTCCGACGGTCGGTATCGGCCGTGACGAGGAACGTCTCGTCCTCGTCCTCGTCCACGTTGACGGCGGCGACGAGGAGATCGTCGGTCACATGCGTGAACCCGCTCGAGCGCTGCAGCTCGTTCGCGATGGCCTCGGGAAGACTGTCCTCCTCGAACGCGCCAAGGACGAGCGCGCGCGCCTTCTTCACCAGCGTGAAAAAGTCCTCGGGGGAGAAGTGGCTTTCGTGTGTCAGCAGGACCGCGGCGCCGAGCTCGTCGCCCTCGTGGATCTCGTAGAAGAACACACGTCTAGACTAAAGGCCTCCATGGCCGAAGAACTCCAGCCAGAGACGCCTGTCGCGACCACCGATGAGCCGCAGCGGTCATTCCGGCACACGCTCGAGCGCAAGCCGGGCTCGCTCGCGACCCTCGCCGTCGAGGTTGATCCGGACCGCGTCGCGCGGCAGACCGAACGCGTGTTCCGGCGCCGCGTGCAGCAGGCGCGGATCCCGGGTTTTCGTCCCGGCAAGGCGCCGCGCGCGCTGTACGAGCGCACGTACGGGACCGAGCACCTGTGGCACGAGGCGGCGGAGGACGTCGTCGACGAGACGTACCGCGAGATCCTCGAGCTCGAGGGTCTCCAGCCGCTCGACAAGCCCGAGGTGGAGATCTCGGAGCTCGGGCCTGACCAGCCACTTCGCTACACCGCGACCATGCCAGTCCGTCCCGATGTGACCCTCGGCGAATACGTGGATCACGGCGCGAAGGTCGCGCCGTCCCCCGTCACCGATGATGACGTCGAGCGAACGATCGCGGGCATGCGCGAGCACCACGCCGAGCTCCGCCCCGTCGAGCGCGCCGCGCGGGACGGTGACGTGCTCACCGTCGACATCGACGTCAAGCTCGACGGCCGTCAGCTGCCTCCGTTCGGCCGCAACGCGCACCTCGAGCTCGGCCGCGACTACGCGGTCCCCGGCCTCGCCGAGGGACTCGTCGGAGTCAGCGCGGGCGAGGAGCGCACCCTCGACCTCACCTTCCCGGCTGATCACTCGGATACCGACCTTGCCGGAAAGAGCGCTACCTTCGTGGTCCGCGTCTCTGGGGTCGCCGAGAAGATCCTTCCCTCGCTCGATGACGAGTTCGCGAAGACCGTCGGGGTGGGCGATCTCGCCGCGCTGCGCCGCGCCGTGCGGTCGGAGCTGGCCCACGCCTCCTTCCACGAGGCGCGCGACGAGGCGGGGCAGGCTGTGCTGGATCGGCTGCTCGAGGCCTCGCAGGTCGAGCTGCCGGAGATCCTGGTGCACGACGAGCTAGACGGCCTGATGGCCGACCTGCGCACGCGTGTCACCGAGCGCGGGCTCTCATGGGAGCAGTTCCTCCTTCAGGCGCGCAAGACCGAGGAGGAGATCAGAGCCGACTGGCGCGCGCCCGCCGAGCGGCGCGCGAAGTCGCTGCTCGTCCTCGACGCGCTCGCGCAGAAGGAGGACGTCGGCGTTTCAAGCACGGAGCTCGCGCAGGAAGTCGCGCTCACGCCGCTCGCGCAGCAGGATCCCCAGGCGCTGCGCGATCCCGCCGTGCTCGGCTCCTTCGCGCGCTCCATCCGGAACCGCAAGCTCATCGACAAGCTGCTCGGTCTCGACAGCCCGGAGGCCGAACGCGAGCTGATGCGCGCGGCGGGTGCGCCCGAGGACGAACAAAAGGAAGAGGCGCCCAAGCTCGAGGTTCCGGCGCCACGCGCTACGCCTGACGCTTCCCCTGAGGGCCGCGAGGCGCTGCGCCGGATGCTCGAGCCCTAGCGCCAGCTTCTCAAAGGTATTTCCGGAACCAGTCGATCGTCGCGACCCACGCCTGCTGCGCCTGCATCGCGCCGTAGCGGGCCGGAGGATTGGTGTCGTTGTGGAACGCGTGGTTCACCCCCGGGTACACCGTGATCTGGTACGGCGTGCCCGAGCGCTTGAGCTGCTCCTCCATCTGCGGCGCGCTCGCGGTGATGCGCGTGTCCTGCTCGGCGTATACGGCGAAGACCGCGGTCTTCGTACTGCCGAGCGCGGTGACCGTCTGCGGCGCGGGACCGTAAAAGGGGACCGCGGCCTTGAGCGGCGTCCCCGCGACGAGCAGTTGCCACACCAGGCCGCCGCCGAAGCAGAACCCGACGGTCCCCTGGCGCCCCGGGTCCGCGATGCCGGCCGCGCAGCGGAGCGCCGCCTGCAGGTCGGCCACCATGTCGGCCGCAGGCCGCTTCGCCAGCTCGGCGCTGTATGCACCGCTGTCGCTCAGAGTTTCCGCGCCGCCCTGAGGTGAGAGGAGATCGAGGGAGACGCCGACGAATCCGGCGGTCGCGAGGCGCCGGCAGACGTCCTTCACGTGCTCCAGCAGGCCCCGGTTCTCGTGCACCACGAGTACCGCCGGAGCGCGCCCGGCGGCGGCCGACTTGGGCCGCGCGGCGTATCCGATCAGCTTCGCGCCTACCGATCAGGCCGTCGCGGAAATCCTCGACGTGCTCCTCGAGGACGTAGCGCTCGAGCTCCGTCACTCCTTCGTGCCTCCCGCGAACGCTTCCACCCGTTGCCGCAGCTCAGCCATGGTGAATGGTTTCGCGAGCACGTCGGACGCCCCGTGCCGGACGTACTCGTCCATCTGCTCCCGCTGGACCCGCGCGGTCATCACCACGATCGGTACGTCGGCGAGGTCCGGCATCGCGCGGATCGTGTCGGCGAGCTGGAGACCGTCCATCATCGGCATCGAGACGTCCGTGAAAACCACGTCTGGCCGCTCTTGCTGGATCAGTGCGAGGCACGCCTTGCCGTCCGGCGCGACGCGGATGTGATGGCGCGTGTTGCCGAGTGCCGCCTCGATCAACCGCCGGATCATGGGATCGTCCTCGCAAAAGACCAAGGATCCCATGTCGCGCGGATGTTACGGCGAAGCGATGGCCGGCACGGCGACGAGGGGCAGCGTCAGGTGGAACGCTGAACCGTGTCCCAGCCTGCTCTCGGCCCAGACTCGCCCACCGTGCAACTGGACGATCTGGCGCACGATAGGCAGGCCAAGTCCCGTCCCATCAACATAGCGGGTCGCCTCGGACTCCACCCGCGCGAACCGGTCGAAGACGATCTCGAGCGAGTCGTCCGCGATGCCGATCCCGTGGTCCCGTACGACGACGTGGGCGTGCTGCCCCTCGCGGCGGGTAGTGATGATGACATCGCCGCCCTGCGGGGAGTACTTCACCGCGTTGTCCAGGAGGTTGCGCAGCATCTCGGACACCAGCGCCTCGTCTCCGACGATCCGCGGCATGTCGGAGTCGAATTGGAGCAACAACGGATGCCCGCGCATCGTCGGGCCAGCGTGCGCAGCGAGGGCCTCGATGAGCTGGTTCAGATCCACGTCGCCGAGGTCCAGGGTCATGCGGCCCGCGGCCATGCGGTCGAGATCGAGGGTCTCCTTGATCATCCGGGCGAGACGCCGGGCCTCGGAGTTGATGTTGTCGGCGTATTCCTTCATCTCGCGGATGCTCAGATCCTCGTCACGGATGAGCTCGCTGAAGCCCTGGATGCCCGTCAGTGGGGTCCGCAACTGATGCGTCAGGATCGAGACGAATTCGCTCTTGGCCTTGTCCAGACGGACCAGCCGCTCGTGCGCGACGCGCTGGAGCTCCACCGAGGCGGTGAACTGCTGCTCCGCGGCCTTCCGCGCGCTGGTATCGGAGAACGTGATGATGACGGGACCGGTCGCCCGTCCGTCTCTCATCACCGGGGCGGCCACGCACCGAGCCGGAAAGGCCGATCCGTCCTTTCGCCAGAGGGTCTCGTCGTCTCCCGTGATCGGCCGTCCGCCCGACCGAGCGGCAACGAACGCGCAATCTGCGAGCGCGGTCGCCGCACTCGCGCCCGGGGGATGGTGCAACAGCACGTGGGCGTCGCCGCCCAACTCCGCGAGGCTGTACCCGAGCATTTGCTGCGCGGCGGGGTTGATGAAGGTGCAGGAGCCGCGCTCGTCGACCACGAGCACTCCATCGCTCGTCGACTCCAGCAGCGACCGCATCTCGTTCGCGAGCCGCTCGCTCTCGGCCCGCCGTGCGTCCGCGTCGGCGGCGGCGGCGCGCTGACCGTCGAGTGCGTCGACCATGGCCAGTGACGCCACCATCTGATCCGCGAATAGTTCGAGGAGTCTCGCGTCGTCCTCGGTGAACTGCTTCCAGTCATACGTGCGGAGCGTGATCGCGCCGACGCGCTGCATACCGCGAAGGAGGGGTGCGGCCAAACCGGCTCGTTGGCCGGAGGCCACCGCGGTCGCCGCCGCGCCACTCCAGCCGGCGTAGTCGTTCACGATGAAGATCGCCCGGCGCGCGAAGGCCGTCCCCGCGACGCCCTCCCCAGGGGCGACGACCGTGGGCAGCGCCGCGTCGCGTGAACCGTGATCCCGCGCCCGCCGCAGCACGCCGGCGTCCGCGTCCCAGAGGAACAGCGAAGCGCCTCCCGCGCCGAGGAGCCTCGCCGCCTCGCGAAGGATGACGTCGAGGGCGTCGGACCGCACCGTCTGCCGCGCCACCGCGGTCGATGCGCGGTGCAGCGCGACGAGGCGCTCGGAGCGCTCGAGCTCGTCCGCCCGCGCGCGCCGGAGCGATCCCGTCATGGCGTTGAAGGACCGCCCGAGGCTCTCGACCTCGTCGCCGCCAGGGAGAGCGGGCACGGTACGGTCGAGGTCGCCGGCGGACACGGCGTGCGCCGCTCGGCCCAGCGCGCGGAGCCGTCTGGACATCGATCGCGAGACGACCAGCGTCGCGACGAGTCCTCCGAGCCCGATCACCGCCCCGGACAGGAACGCAATGCTCCCGAGGGACCCGTTCAGGAGGACCTGGTCCGCCGGACCGAGCTGCACCGATATGCCGACGGCGACCAGGACGACCGCCAGGGCGCCTGCGACCAGGGCGCCGAGAAGTCCTCCTCTCGCCGAGAGTCCAGGCAAGCGCTTTCTCATTCGCGTCCTACTGTACGCGGGTGGCCGCTGCCAGCGACCCTGACCGCGAGGCGATGGCCGCCATCTGGGCCGAGTTCCAGGAAGCGACCCTGCGGCGCGTGGACGCCATCGACCGCGCGGTCGCCGCTCTGGGTCACGGGATGCTGCCCGACGCCGATCGGCACGAGGCGCGCACCGAGGCGCACACCCTCGCGGGAACGACCGCGATCTTCGATCTGCGCCGCGCGTCCGCGCTCGCGGGCGAGCTCGAGCTTGCGTTCGGGGATGAGGTCTCCGGCCTGGGCGATCTCGCGCGACTGGAGCAGCTCGCGCGATCGCTGCGGCGCGAGCTCGAGCGGAAGGAGCTTCCGCCGTGAACGCCGCCGTACACTGTGAGATGTCCGCGGCAGAGCGCAAGGCGAGGAGGGAAGGCGTGGAAATGAACCTCGTGCCCATGGTCGTCGAGCAATCGGGTCGTGGCGAGCGCGCCTACGACATCTTCTCCCGCCTCCTCAAGGACCGGATCATCTTCATCACCGACACGATCGAGGACACCATGGCGAACCTCGTGATCGCGCAGCTGCTGTTCCTCGAGTCGGAGGACCCGGAGCGTGACATCTACCTGTACATCAACTCGCCAGGCGGTGTCGTGACCGCGGGGCTGGCGATCTACGACACGATGCAGTACCTGAAGGCGCCGGTGAACACCGTGTGCATCGGCCAGGCGGCGTCCATGGGCGCCGTCCTCTTGGCTGCCGGGGCCAAGGGCAAGCGCTACGCGCTGCCGAACGCGCGGATCATGATCCACCAGGGCTCCGGCGGCTTCCGCGGGAACACGCCCGACGTGATGATCCAGGTCAAGGAGCTCGAGACCCTCGTTGAGAAGCTCGTCCGGATCCTCGCGCACCACACGGGCCAGGACGCCGACAAGATCCGCCGCGACTCCGACCGCGACCGTTTCATGAGCGCGGAGGAGGCGAAGGCCTACGGGATCATCGACGACGTCTACGTCGGCCGCGAGTCGCTGATCTCGCTCGCCAAGGAGACGGAAGACGTCATCCAGCGCGAGCGCACGAGCGAGCAGGAGCCGGTCTCGGTCCGATGACGACCACCGCAAAGGGGACCAAGCCGTACCGCTGCTCCTTCTGCGGCAAGAGCCAGGACCAGGTCCGCAAGCTCATCGCGGGGCAGGGCGTCTACATCTGCGACGAATGCATCACCCTGTGCCGCGAGATAGTCGAGGAGGAGTTCCTCGAGACGCCGAAGGCGCGGACCGGCGGCCAGAAGGTGCCGAATCCGCGCCGCATCAACGAGGTCCTCGACCAGTACGTCATCGGCCAGGACCGCGCCAAGCGCGTGCTCTCGGTCGCCGTGTACAACCACTACAAGCGCGTCGGCGCCGGTCACCGCGTCGACGACGTCGAGCTCCAGAAATCCAACGTGCTGCTGATCGGCCCCACGGGATGCGGCAAGACGCTGCTGGCGCAGACGCTGGCGCGGATGCTCGACGTCCCCTTCTCGATCGCCGATGCGACGAGCCTGACCGAGGCCGGCTACGTAGGCGAGGACGTCGAGAACATCCTTCTGCGGCTGATCCAAGCCGCCGACTTCGACCTCAACCGCGCCCAGCGCGGGATCATCTACATCGACGAGATCGACAAGATCGCGCGCAAGGGCGACAACCCGTCGATCACCCGCGACGTGTCCGGCGAGGGTGTCCAGCAGGCGCTGCTCAAGATCCTGGAGGGCACCGTCGCGAACGTCCCGCCGCAGGGCGGCCGCAAGCATCCCCACCAGGACTTCATCCAGATCGACACGACGAACATCCTCTTCATCCTCGGCGGCGCCTTCGAAGGCCTCGAGAAGATCGTCGAGTCGCGGATCGGCAAGAAGACGATGGGCTTCGGCGCGAGCCTCGCGCAGAACACCAAGGAGACGACGGCGGTGCTCGAGGAGGTCATGCCCGACGACCTGCTCAAGTACGGCCTCATCCCCGAGTTCGTCGGTCGCATGCCGGTCATCGTTCCGCTCCAGGCGCTCGACGAAGATGACCTCCTGCGGATCCTGACCGAGCCGAAGAACGCGATCGTCAAGCAGTACCAGAAGTTCCTGGCGCTCGAGAAGGTCGAGCTGCAGCTCACGCCCGACGCGCTCCAGGCCGCCGCGCGCGGCGCGGCCAAGCGCAAGACGGGCGCTCGCGGGCTGCGCACGATCATCGAGGAGGTGCTCCTCGACGTGATGTACGAGATACCCTCGCGCACCGATGTCCGCCGCGTGGTCGTCACCGGCGAGGCCATCGAGGGCACGATGAAGCCGCTGCTCCTCAGCAAGAACGAGCCGCTTCCGATGGACTCGGACGAGGCGTCCTCCGCCTGATCGCCGGCCGACGAGGATGAAGACGTACTTCACGGATAAAGCAGACGTCCCGGTCCGCGAGCCGGCTCCGGGCGTCAAGTTGCGTTTCGTGCAAGCGGACCACGCCACCATGGCCTTCTTCGACCTCGAGCCGAAGGCGATCCTGCCGTCGCACAAGCACGACGTGGAGCAATTCGGGGTGATCGTCAAGGGCACCCTGGTCATGGCGATCGCCGGAGAACAGCGGATCCTCGTCGCCGGGGACACGTACCGCATCCCTCCGGACACCGCCCACGGTGCGCGCGTCCTCGAGGAGCCGACGCAGGTCGTCGACTGCTGGGCGCCGCCGCGCACCGACCTCACGTAATGGGAGGCACATCGTGAGCGAGCTGGAGGACTTCGTGAGATCGATCACCGCGCGCCACGTCGAGGCGGACACCGCGCTCCACAACGGCGATGTCGCGCTGCGTAAGGCGATGTGGTCGTCGAACGAGCCGGTGACCCTCTTTGGCGCGATGAAGAACATCACCGAACTGGCGGAGCTGGGTCCGGCGTTCGACTGGCTCGCGTCGCAGTTCTCCAACTGCTCGCAGTTCGAGTTCGAGATCGTCGCAGCCGGCGTGAGCGGCGATCTCGCCTACACGGTCGCGTACGAGCACACGACGGCGGCCTTCGGAAAAGAGCCGGCGCGGTCGTACACGCTCCGCGTCACGCACGCGTACCGGCGTGAGGACGGCGAATGGAAGGTCGTCCACCGCCACGCCGACGTGCTCGCCGACGTCGGTGGCTCTCCCCCGGGCGGCAGCGGCCGCCCGTAGATCCCATCTGCCGCGGCGGATCGGATCCGCCGCGCCCTCGATCGGGGCGGTGCTGGATCGGTCGCGCTGGTACACTGACCGCTCGAACCGGCGCTGACCGGGAGGAGTAGCGAGCGGGCTCACGCGCAAGAGAGCGCGCGCCACGGGCTGAGAGCGCGCGCGATGGGGCCGCCGCGAAGGTCGCCCGCGAGCTGGAACGGTGGCCACGTTAGAGCCGAATGAGGCGCGCCGGACCGGCGCGCGAAGCCAGGGTGGTACCACGACGCCGCTCGTCCTTGGACGAGCGGCTTTTTGCTGTTTTGGAGGAAAGGTTGGCCAGCCCGGCAAGACGGATCCCGCCTCCGAGCGTCGCGCTCGACTTCGCGGAAAAGAACTTCGATCCCGCCGCGGTCGAACGCGAGCTGTACGCCTGGTGGGAGGCGTCGGGGTTCTTCACGCCGGCCGAGGGCGACGACCGCCCGCCGTTCGTCATGATGCTGCCGCTGCCGAACGTGACGGGCGACCTCCATCTTGGCCACGCGCTCGGCTTCGGCGGCTACGAGGACCTGATGGCGCGCTGGCACCGGATGCGCGGCGAGCCGACCCTCTGGCTTCCGGGGTCGGACCACGCCGGGATCATCGCGCAGCTCGTCGTGGAAAAGGAGCTCGCGAAGAACGGCGCGTCGCGCCATGGGCTGTCGCGCGATGCATTCCTCGCCGAGATGTGGAAGTGGATGGCCCACTACCAGCCGCGCATCTACGAGCAACTGCGCAGGCTGGGGTGTTCGCTCGACTGGAGCCGCCTCCATTTCACGATGGACCAGGACATGCAGCGCCGGGTGCGGATCCACTTCATCCGCCTCTTCCGGAGCGGTCACGTGTACCGCGCCGATCGCATCGTCCACTGGTGCCTCACCTGCCAGACGACGTACTCCGACCTTGAAGCGGCCCACCTCGAGCGAACGGATCCCCTGTACCACGTCCGCTACCCGTGGGCGGAGCCGATGCCCGAAGGGACCCCGGACCTCGTCGTCGCGACGACACGCCCAGAGACGATCGTCGCCGACGTCGCGATAGCGGTGCATCCCGGCGACGAACGCTGGGTCGCTCTCGTGGGGAAAGAGGTGCTCGTGCCGGTCGCCGAGCGGCGGGTGCGCATCATCGCCGACGACGCGGTCGATCCCTCGTTCGGCACGGGGGCGCTGAAGGTCACGCCAGGGCACGACCAGACCGACTTCGAGATCGGGCAGCGCCATGCGCTTCCGGTGATCAGCGTCATCGACAAGCAGGGGAACATGACGCCCGCGGCTGGAGTCCTCGCCGGGCCGGGGCGGAATGCCGCGCGGGCCGAGATGGCCGATCGTCTGCGCCGCAGCGGGCTGCTCCTGAAGGAGGAGCCGCTCGTCCACTCGGTCGGCGTGCACGAGCGGTGCGGGACGATCGACGAGCCGCTGGTAATGAAGCAGTGGTGGATGCGGATGCCGCCGCTCGCCGCCCCCGCGATCGCCGCCGTGCGCGCGGGCCGCATCCGGATCGTCCCGCCGAAGTTCGAGAAGGTCTATTTCAACTGGATGGAGAACATCCGAGACTGGACGATCTCCCGCCAGATCTGGTGGGGCCACTCGATCCCTGTCTGGTACTGCCGCGACTGCGACGAGGTGATCGTCCCGGAAGAGGATGGCCCCGATCCAGTTCGCTGCACGCGCTGCCGCTCGGACGATCTCGTGCACGATCCCGACGTGCTCGACACGTGGTTCTCCAGCGCCCTGTGGCCGCATTCCACGCTGGGCTGGCCCGTGCGGACGCCGGACCTCGAGCGCTTCTACCCGGGCAGCGTGCTCGAGACGGGGTACGACATCCTGTTCTTCTGGGTGGCGCGGATGATCATGATGGGCCTCCTAAACATGGGGGACGTGCCCTTCCACACCGTGTACCTGCACGGCCTCGTGCGGGTCGGCGGCGAGAAGATGAGCAAATCGAAGGGCAACGTGACCGCGCCGATGGAGATGGTCGAAGAGTACGGCGCCGACGCCCTGCGCTTCGCGCTCGTGACTGGTGTCGCCGCGGGCGCGGACCAGCAGTTCTCGGAGGGACGGCTCCAGAACGCGCGCTACTTCGCGAACAAGCTCTGGAACGTCGGGCGCTTCACCCTGCGCGCCCTCGCCGCGAGCGACGGCGCACCGGTGCGTGCCGAGGTCAGCCCTTGGGGCGGTCCGGCTGACGTTGACCTGCTCCGCGGCGACAGCCGGGCTTCCCGCGACCTCGGCGACGCCGATCGCTGGATCCTCTCGCGCACCGAGGCGACCGTCGCCGAGGCGACGCGCCTCATCGAGGCGTACATGTTCGGCGAGTACACAGCGCTCATCCAGCAGTTCGTCTGGGGCGAGCTCGCCGACGTGTACCTCGAGCTCGCGAAGCCGGCGCTGCGCGATCCGTCACGCGCCGCCGCGACGCGCCGGACCCTGGCCTACGTCCTCGACCGCGTGCTGCGCCTCGCGCATCCCATCATGCCGTTCATCACCGAGACGCTCGCCCTACAGCTGTGGCGCGTCGCGCCGCCGGCCGACGACGTCCCATCGCTCGTGATCGCCCCGTGGCCCGTCCCGGGCGAAAGGGACGCCGCGCTTGAGGACCATTTCGCGCTTGTGTCGGACGTGGTCAGGGCCATCCGCAACGCGCGCCAGCAGGCCGGCGTCGGTCCCTCCGCGCGTGTGCGCGCCGCGCTGGCCGGCCACGCGGAGCGCCTGCGCCCGAGCGCAGGCGCCATCGGCGCGCTCACGAACGCCGACGTGACATTCGGCGAAGGCGAGGGCGCCGCGACGGTCGTGCGCACCGTCGAAGTCCGCATCGCGGTGCCGCGCGACCATGGCGAGGAGCACGCGCGACTGAGCCGCGAACTGGCCGAAGCCCGGACCGCGCTTGGGCGCTCCCGGGACCTGCTCGCCCGTCCCGGCTTCGCCGGGAACGCCCCGCCCGACGTCGTCGCCCGCGAACGCTCACGGCTCGAGGAGCGCGAGGAGCGGGTGCGCCTGCTGGAGGCGGAACTGGACAGGAACTAGCTTCCCGAGACACGGGACGGAAGGGCGAGAGCCCGCGCCCGTTCCTACGGTTGGTTGTCCTTCAGGATCGCGTTGGCCTTGTCGCCGGCCTGCTTGATCGCGTCCTCGGGCGTCATCTTCTGGTTCACGACGGCGGTGATCGCGTCCTCGATGACGGTGCGGATGTCCTGCTGCCCGCGAACGTTCGGCTCGGGCACGGCGGTCCCTGAGAGGTCGAAGGCCTGCTTACCCTGGCCGTCCTTCTGCCACGACGACTTGAGCACGTCCGTGTCCGCGGCACTCTTGCGAACGGGCATGTAGCTGGACGTGATGGCCCAGGCCGCGGTCTGGTCCTTCTCGTTGAACCACTTCACGAAGTCCCACGCCGCCAGTTGCTTCTCGGGCGTGCTCTTGAACACGATGATGTTCGCCCCGTACTGCACCGTCTTCGCCTTGGCCGGGTCCGTCTGCGGCAGGCCGCTGATCTCCCAGTTGATCGGCTGCTTGAAGCTCGAGACGAAGAACGGACGCCCCGTGCTCGACTCCTGGACGAAGGCGACCTTCGCCGTGCCGAAGTCGGTCTGGTAGTCGAAGCCTTTCGGTACATAGGCCACCTGGTCCCGGATCAGGCGGTCGAGGAGCTTCAAAGAATCCACGCCCTCCTTGCCGTTCCAGGCCACGGTCTTGTTGTCGTCGGCCATCAGCTTTCCGCCGCGCGAGAGCACCCAGCCGTTGAAGGTCGAAGCGGAGATCGGGGTCGCCCAGCCGTAGCGAACGGGCTTGCCGTCCGGACCCTTCTTCGCGACGGCGCGTGCGGCCGCCTCGAACTCGTCCCAGGTCTTGGGGGTCGCCTTGCCGGCCTCCTTCAACAGGTCGTCGTTCACGTACTGGATTAGCAGCGACTTGGTGAAGGGAAAGGACAGGAGCTGGTTGCCGAACTGCGGGAAGCGGACGGTGTCCAGGTACGTCTTGTAGATGTCGTCGAGGCTGTCCTTGTCGAGCCCGTTCTTCTTGCTGGCCACGTACGGGTCGAGGTTCACGACCACATCCGCCTTCTGGTAGTCGGCGACGAAGCTCTCGTATCCCACCGCGAGCTCGGGAAGAGCGCCGGCCTGTATCGCGGATACGGTCTTCTGGTACAGCTGCGTGTACGTCCCCTGGAAGGACAAGGTCACCGTGATCTGCTTGCCGTTGGTGGAGTTGAACCTATCCACCATGTCCTGGAGCGCCTTGGCGTTGCCACCGGTCTGCGTGTGCCAGAGGGTGATCGCGATCGGGCCGGAGAGGTCGATGTCCGCCTCGGTCGGCTGCTGGGTCGCCGTTGGTCCGCCCTGACCGCCGCACGCCGTCGCCACGAAGACGACCACCATCAGGATCGCCGCCTTGATCCTCATGTCACTCCCCCGTCACCCGTCGACCGATGGTCAACCGCGGATCCCCGACCGAGCCACGCCCTGGATGAGATACCGCTGCGCTCCGATGTAGAGCAGGACCACCGGCGCTATCACCAGCGTCGCCGCGGCCATGAGGAGATGGTACTGCGAGCCGTTCTCGGTCCTGAACTGCGCCATGCCGATCTGCACCGGCCGCACGTCCGCGCTCGAGGTCACGATCAACGGCCACAGGAACGAGTTGTATGAGCCGAGGAACGTGATGAGCGCGACCGTCACCAGGGCGGGGACCGAGATCGGCAGCACCACGCTCCACAGAAAGCGGAGGTGGCCGGCGCCATCCATGCGCGCCGCGTCCTGCAGCTCGTTCGGCACCGAGAGGAAGAACTGCCGCAAAAGAAAGATCGAGAACGCGGTGGCCAGGAAGGGCAGGATCTGCGCCCAGTACGTGTCGTAGAGGTTGAGGTACCGCCTGCTCATCAGCACGAAGTTAGGGATGAGGGTCGCCTCGCCGGGGATCATGAGCGTCGCGAGGAACAAGACGAAAACCACGCCCTTCCCGCGGAAGCGCATCAGGGCGAACGCGTACGCCGCGAGGACGGCGGTGGCGAGCTCGCCCACCGTCACGACCGCCGCGATGAGGATCGTGTTCGCGAAGTACCGTCCCCAGGGCGCGGCGGCCCAGGCGATCGGGAAGTTCTCGAAGTGCCACTCCCGGGGTACAAGCGTCGGCGGGAACTGCGTCGCCTCGAAGAACGACTTGAACGCCGTGGTCACCATCCAGTAGAAGGGGAACGCGACCATGACGGCGAGTGCGGTGAGGAATAGGTGCTTGCCGACCGCTGCGGGGCGGATGCGGCGGGTCGCGCGCGGGCGCGGGAGCGGCGTCGCCGCGGCGCTCATTTCCAGTCGCTCAGGCGTAGTGCACGCGGCGTCCCGCGAGCCGGAATTGCACGAGCGTGAACAGGAGGATGATCCCGGTGACGATGAACGCCATCGCCGAGCCGAGGTCGATCCGACCCTGCTGGAAAAACGTCTTGAAGATCTCGTAGCCGACGACGCGCGTGCTGTCGAGCGGCCCGCCGTTGGTCATGACGTAGATCTGGTTGAACGCCTTCAACGCGCCGATGGTCGCGATGGTGGCGACGAAGAAGGTCGTCGGGGACAGCAGCGGCAGGGTGATCTTCGTGAAGATCTGGCGCTCGCTCGCGCCGTCGAGCCGCGCCGCCTCGTAGTACTCGCTCGAGATGTTGGTCAGGCCCGCCAGGAAGATGACGACCTGGAAGCCGACGAAGTGCCAGATCGTGAAGAGGCACACGCCGACGAGTGCCAGGCTCGGTCCCGCCGCCCAGACCGGCACCGATAGCCCGAGCGCCGAGCCGGCGAGCTGGAACACGCCGGTCGGCTCGTCGAGCCACTTCTGCGGACCGATGCCGACCGCCTCGACGATCGAGTTGAAGAGCCCGTACGTCGGGTTGAACAGCCAGGTGAACACGACGGCCGCGGCGACGGTCGCGGTGATGTACGGCAGGAAGTACACGGCGCGGTAGAGGCCCCGTCCGCGCAGCTTTCCGAACAGCAGGTAGGCGATCGCGAGGGCGATCGCCATCTCGAACGGGACCGTGAACAGGACGTAGGTGAACGTCGTGCCGAGCGACAGCCAGAATTCCTGCGCGCGCGAGCCCGCGAGGACGGTCGCGTAGTTGTCGAGTCCCCGGAACGGACCTTGAACGATGTCCCACCGGAACAGCGATATGTAGATCGCGCCGAAAGCCGGCAGGAAGTGGAACACGAAGAGGATCAGCGCCGCGGGCAGCAGGAACGCGTACGCCTGGAGATGCTCGGTGAGGACCCGCCGACGGCGCGACGATGCGCGCGCGGCCATCGGCATGGCAGCCACCCTCACCGGCTGCGATGATACGTGGGCACATGCCCATCTACGACTATCGCTGCGACCACTGCGGCCATGCCTTCTCCGCCATCCAATCGTTCAAGGACGAGGCGCTGGGCGTGTGTCCGAACTGCGGTCTGAAGCCGCGCCGCCTGCTCGTGCCGCCCGCGCTGGTGTTCAAGGGATCGGGGTGGTACGTGACCGACAGCCGCAAGGCCCGGGGCGGCGACGCGAGCGAGAAGGCGGAGTCCGGCGGTGGCGCCGACAAGGCGGCCGGCGGTGACAAGGGCGGCGCCTCCGATAAGGGCGGAAAGGCCGGCGCGGCGAGCACGGGTGACCGGGGCACCGGGTCCGGCGACGGCGGCGGGTCGCGAGACGGCGGTGGGTCGCGAGACGGCGGTGGGTCAGGCGATGGCAAGCGGTCGTCGAAGGCCGTTGCGGGGTCCTCGTCCAAGGGAGACGGGGGCTCGACGAGCGAGCCGGCGTCGTAGGCGCGTCGGTCGCGCGTTTGCGGGCGGTCATGTCCGCCTTCTCGAGCGATGAGTGCGCCTTTCTCGCCGGAGCGGTCGCCTATCAGATCTTCTTCGCGATCGTCCCGCTCCTCGCGCTGGCGCTCGGGGTCCTCGCCTTCGTCTTTGGTCAGGAGCGCGCGCAGGAGCAGATCGTGGACCTCATCCGCGGCGCGTATCCGTCGGCGACCGCCCAGGAGACCGGCCTCGTGCGGCAGATCGTCGATGGCCGCGCCGTCTCGCTCGGTCTCGGCCTGGTCGGCACCCTGTTCTCGGTGACCGCCATCCACGCGTCGATCGACCTGTCGCTGGCGAGCGTCCTCGGACGCGAGGGCAAGCGGCGGTTCGTCCGGGGCAAGCTCGAGGCGGTGGCCTTCGCCGCGGGACTCGCGCTGCTGCTGGTCGTGTCCTTCGGTGTGTCGTACGGCGTCCAGGCCGCCCAAGGCGCGCTCGCGGCGGCCGGGCTCGAGGCGGGCGCTCGCGTCGCGCTCCAGGTCCTGTCGCCCGTCATCGGCATCGCCCTCGGCTACCTGTTCTTTCTCCTCATTTACAGGTTCGTCCCGCGGCGCCCGGTGCCGCGGGGCCTCGCCCGCGCGGCCGCGCTCGTCGCCGCCATCCTTTGGGAGGTGGCCAAGGTCGCCTTCGGCTTCTACACGCGCGCCCTCGCCGCCTTCGCGGCGTACGGCGCGCTCGCCTTCGTCGCCGGCCTCCTCACGTGGATCTACCTCACCGCGGCGATCATCCTCATCGGGGCGGAGGTCATCCGCACCTCCGAGGCGACCGCGTGATCGAGCGTCTGGAGGCGATGGTGAGCCGCCTGCTCGAGGGCCGCGTCGCGCGCCTCTTCCACACGCCGCTCCAGCCGGTGCAGGTGGGCAAGCGTGTGATCCGCGCGATGGAGTCGCACAAGACGGTGTCGCTCTCCAAGACGTTCGTTCCCAACTCTTACGTCGTCTCCCTCGCGCCGGGCGACTTCGCGCAGTTCGAGCAGTACCGCCGCAGCCTGGAGCGCGACCTCGCCGAGGCGGTCCTCGGTGCCGCGCGCGACCGCGGCTTCACGCTGCTGGCGTACCCCACGGTCGAGCTCGAGCGCGACGACGACGTTCCCTCGGGCGATGTGCGCGTCTCGTGCGCGCTCGTGGATGAGACGGGCGGCGAGGTGGGACCCGACGCTCCCGCGATCCGGGCGACCGCGAGCGGCCACACGATGGTCCTCGATCGCGACGCGCTCCTGCGCGACAAGCCGCGCTCCCCCAAGGCGTCGATCGAGATCCGCGACGCCGACCGCCGCCGCGTCGGGCTCGGACCGGATCCGTTGAGCATGGGGCGAGATCCCGAGAACGACATCGTCCTGAGCGATCGCCGTGTATCCCGCCGGCACGCCGAGATCAGGCTGCGGCTGGGCCGCTATACGCTCTACGACCTCCAGAGCACCAACGGCACGCTGGTGAACGGCCGCAGGGTCGCCGAGGTGGTCCTGAGCGACGGGGACCGGATCGCCATCGGCGGCACCGAGATGATCTTCTCCGCGGAATAGACGGCGGGAGGCGCGCCGGGCATGGAGATCGCGTTCCCGATCGTGCTGTGGGGCGTCCGGATCGTCTTCCTGCTGCTGCTGTACCTGTTCCTATTCCGCGGGTTCGCGGCGCTGCAACGCGCGATGCGACCGGAGCCTGTCGACGCTCCACGGCCCCCCGCGGGGCTCGCGTACCTCGTCGTCGAGCGGGGCCACCCCGCGGGGCCGCGCACCGGTGACCGCCTGCCGCTCCACGCGACGAGCGCGATCGGCCGCGGTGCCGGCAACGACATCGTGCTGAACGACGAGGCCGCATCGGCCCGCCACGCGACGATCTCGCTCGTCGACGGCGAATGGTGGGTGGAGGACAACGGCAGCACCAACGGCACGCTGCTCGCAGGTGACCGCATCGCCGGCAAGGAGCGGCTGCGGCCAGGCGACGTGCTCGCCATCGGTCGCGTGTCGCTCCGGTTCGAGTCGGCGTGAGACCGCACCCGGCGGCGCGCTTCACGGAGCTGCGTCTCCTGTTCCTGGTCGCCGCGCTCGCCGTCACGGGGTTCGTCGCCGTCGTCGCGACCGCGAGCGCCCAGTTCCGCACGGCGCAGGTGCTCGTCCCGTTGCTGTTCCTGGGGATCGCGGCGGCGCTGCATTTCGTGCTCGTGGCCATCGGGTTCCGCGGCGATCAGCTGCTGCTGCCGCTCGCGGCCGCGCTTTCCGCGATCGGGCTCGTGTTGGTGGAGCGCCTCGCGCCGAGCCTGCTCATCCAGCAGGTGACCTGGTCGGTCGTCGCCGCCGGAGCGTTCGTCGCGGTGCTGCTCGTCCCGCGCGACCTGTCGGTGCTCGCGCGCTACAAGTACACGTGGGCGCTGCTCGGCATGCTGCTGCTCGTCGCCCCGCTCCTCCCGGTGGTCGGCACCGAGATCAACGGCGCGCGGATCTGGGTCCGCATCGGCCCCGCGGTCTTCGAGCCCTGGGAGGCGGTGAAGCTGCTCCTGGTGGTGTTCTTTGCCGCGTACCTGGAGGAGTACCGCGAGGTGCTCTCCACCACGCCCCGGCGTATGGGCCGGTTCCCCGTCCCGCCGCTCCCGTACCTGCTGCCGATCCTCCTCATGTGGGCGATGGCGATGCTCGTGCTCATCGCCGAGAAGGACCTCGGCGCGACCCTGCTCTTCTTCGGCATCTTCGTGGCGATGCTCTTCCTCGCCACGGGTGAGCTCTTCTACAGCGCCATCGGTCTCGTGATGCTCGCCGCCGGATCCGTCCTCGCGTACAAGTCCTTCGGCCACGTGCAGGCCCGCGTCGACGTCTGGCTGGCGCCCTTCTCCTCGGACCTGCGCTTCGACCAGGGCTACCAGATGGTCCAGGGGCTGTTTTCGCTCGGGAACGGGGGACTGTTCGGCGTGGGTCTCGGCCGCGGCATGCCCGAGCGCATCCCTGTCGCGTGGAGCGACTTCGTGTTCGACGCCTTCGCCGAGGAGACGGGATTCCTCGGCGCAGCGGCGCTGCTGGCGATGTACCTGCTCTTCTTCTATCGGGGCATGCACATCGCGCTTCGCGCGCCCACGGCGTTCCTGCAGCTCCTCGCCGGCGGCCTCTCCTTCATCCTCGCGCTGCAGACGCTGGTCATAGTCGCCGGCAACGCGAAGCTGATCCCCCTCACCGGGATCACGCTGCCGTTCGTCGCCTACGGCGGGTCTTCGCTCGTCACTAACTTCATGCTGACGGCGCTCCTGCTCCGCGTGAGCGACATCACCGCGCGGGTCCGGGGGCCTGGTTGACGCGTCCGATCGCGGCGAACATCCGCGCCCTGGCGCTCGCGGTCGCCTGCGTCTTTGTGCTCGTGTCCGTCGGCGTCGGGTATTGGACGCTCGTCGCGGCGGACTCCCTCGCGGCCGACCCCTTCAACCCGCGGCTCATCGCCGCCCAGCGCGACATCCTGCGCGGGGCGATCCTGGATCGGACCGGCCAGCCTCTCGCGCAGAGCGCGCGGCACGGCGATGACCTGGTGCGCGAGTACCGCGATCGCACCCTCGCGCAGGTGATCGGCTACGCGTCGTTCAAGTACGGGGCGACCGGGATAGAGCAGAGCTATGCGGAGTCGCTCATCGGACGCGATCGGGCCGATCCGGCGGCGCTCATCCGCGCCCGCTATCTCGGCGAGCGCGAGGCGCCCACCGCGGTCGCGCTCGGCATCGACGAGCGCATCCAGGCGGCAGCGGCCGCGTCGCTCGCGGGACGCCGCGGCGCGGCCGTGGCCATGGACCCGCGCACGGGCCTCATCCTCACGTCCGTCAGTCTGCCGAACTACGACCCCAACCTCATCGTCGACCCGGCGCAGCAGGACATCGCCTGGGGGCAGGTGAACGGCAACACGGAGCGTCCATTGCTCGATCGCGTGACGCAGGGCCTCTATCCGCCCGGGTCCGTGTTCAAGATCGTCACGACCGCCGCGGGTCTCGAGAACGGTCTCGATCCGAACGCGCGCATCCGCGTGGACGACCCCTTCCAGGGTGACCGCTCGTGGGGCGACTACTTCGTCCGGTCGTCTTCGCGCGCACACGGCGAATTCGACCTCTCGCTCGCGTACCAGCGGTCGGAGAACATCTACTTCGCGAAGGTCGGATTGCAGGTCGGCGGGCCCAAGCTCGCCGAGTACGCGAGCCGGTTCGGCATCGGGGTGCGCCCGAAGCTCGACATCGCCGAGCGGACCGTCGCGTCGGGGCAGATCTCGACTTCCGGCACCCTCGACCGTCCGACGCTCGTCGCCGACACCTCGTTCGGGCAGGGCGAGCTGCTCGTGTCGCCGATGCAGATGCTGCTGGTCGCGGCGGCGATCGCCGACCGCGGCACGATGCCGACGCCGCACTACGCGAGTGAGGTCCGCGACGGCGAAGGCCGCCGGATCCGCGCCGTGGACCCGGGACCGCAAGGCCAGGTGATCCGGCCCGATACCGCCCGGACGATCACGCAGGCGATGGTGGACGCGGTCGAGGCGCCGGGCGCCTTCGGAGCCGGCGCCAGGATCGGCGGGGTCAAGGTGGCCGGCAAGACGGGAACGGCCGAGAACGCCGCCGGGGCGGCGCACGGCTGGTTCGTCGGGTTCGCGCCCGCCGACGCGCCGACGGTCGCCGTGGCCGTGCTGATCGAGAACGCCCCAGGCGGCGGCCTGGACGCCGCTCCCGTTGGCGGGGCCGTGCTGAAGGCGGCGCTCGGGGCGGGGAACTAGCGGAAGCGCTCCGCTGTATGGCCGGAGTGAACCACCGGCTTCCTTAGCGCGTTCTAAGGGTACGCGCGGCCGCTACCTTCTAACATCGATCAGGGCAACAGTTCAGCACGAAGGGGATCGCAGTGACCGATACGCAGCTGAGCCGGCGCGCCGCCTCGGTCGTCGAGAACGTGGAGCGGGTCATCCTCGGCAAGCACCACGAGGTGGAGCTCGCGCTCGTCGCCCTTCTCTGCCGCGGCCACATCCTTCTCGAGGACGTGCCGGGGACCGGCAAGACGGTGCTTGCCAAAGCGCTCTCGCGCTCGCTCGGTTGCACGTTCCGGCGGATCCAGTTCACGCCGGACCTCCTGCCGTCGGACGTGACCGGGGTCGCGATCTTCAACCAGCAGACGAGCAAGTTCGAGTTCCGCGCGGGGCCGGTCATGAGCCAGATCGTCCTCGCCGACGAGATCAACCGCGCCACGCCCAAGACGCAGTCAGCGCTCCTCGAGGCGATGGAGGAGCGTCAGGTCACCGTCGACGGGGTGACGTACCACCTTCCCGATCCATTTTTGGTCATGGCGACGCAGAACCCCATCGAGTACGAGGGGACCTTCCCGCTCCCCGAGGCGCAGCTCGACCGATTCTTCCTGCGGCTCGCGCTCGGGTATCCGACCGAGCGCGAGGAGGTCGCCATCCTCGACGCGCAGCGCGTCGTCCATCCGCTCGAGACGATCGAGCAGGTGCTCTCCGCCGACGAGCTCGTGGACGCTCAGCTTCGCGTGCGCGAGGTCCACATCGCGGAGGCCGTGAAGACCTATGTCGTGGGGATCGTGTCGGCGTCGCGATCCCACCCCGACGTGTACCTCGGAGCCTCTCCGCGCGGCTCGCTCGCGCTGGCGCGGGCCGCACAGGCCTACGCCGCGCTGAAGGGCCGTGACTACGTCGTTCCGGACGACGTGAAGG
>JBHEML010000023.1:0-26364 GCA_046262615.1 Candidatus Limnocylindria bacterium
GTGGAGGCCCGCGATGCCGGACTGGCGCGATTCATTGGTGTTACCGGACACGGGTACACCGTCGCCGTGCAACACCGCCGCAGTCTCGAGCGCTTCGACTTCGACGCGGTGCTCTTCCCATACAACTTCACGCAGATGCGGGATACGACGTACGCCAGCCATGCCGAGACGCTGCTCCGGATGTGCGCCGAACGCGGCATCGCGGCGCAGACGATCAAGAGCATCACCCTCGGACCCTGGAGGGAGCGGCCCGCGGATGCGAGCACCTGGTACGAACCCCTCACGGAGCAGTCGGACATCGATCTCGCGGTCCGCTGGGTGCTCGGACGCGACGGCATTTTCCTCAACACCGCCAGCGACATCGACCTTCTCGCGAAGGTGCTGGACGCGGCGAGCCGAGGCGGGGCGCGGCCGTCGGATGAAGAGATGGACGAGCTCCTGCGACGGCGAGGAATGGCCCCGCTCTTCGCCGCGTAGCGGCACACGCTCGCCGTGATCGCCGGTGCGCTGGCGCGCCTACGGGAGCGCCAGGAGTGGAAGTTCTTCCGCGTCGTGCCGCGCGCCGACGCTCCGCTCGCGACCGCCTGGTACACCCTTCTGCTCCTGCGCGGCATCCTGCCGGCGGTCTTCGCGATCGCCATGGGCGTGCTGATCGGCGCCGTGCAGCGCGCGGACTCGCTCACCGGTCCGCTTTTTCTCGTGGGCACGACGTTCGTGCTCCTCCAGGTGCTGGCTCCGCTCCACCAGGCCGTGAGCGCCAACCTCGGCAGCCGTGTCTCGGCATGGCTTTACGACCGGCTTACCGCGGCGTGCATCGGCCCGCCGGGGATCGGACACCTCGAGGATCCGACGCTGATCAGCGATCTCACCGTCGCGCGCGAGTTCGACCTTGGCATGACGGGCCCGCCGATGTTCCTCAACATGGAGTTCATCGCGAGCGGGCTCGTCGACCTCTTCGGCGGCCTCGCCGCCGCCATGGTCCTCTTCGGGTACAGCTGGTGGGCCGGTCTGCTGCTGGGCGGCGCGTGGGCGTCGACCCACTGGCTTCTGCGCGAGAGCTCGGTGTGGCGCGACCGCAACACCGAGGAGGTCCGCGAGGCGCAGCGCCACGCGGACTACGCGTACCGCCTCGCGGTCGATCCACCGGCGGCAAAGGAGCTCCGCCTCTTCGGCCTCGTGGGCTGGACGATCGATCGGTTCATCGAACGGCGCCGAAGGCTCTTCGAGTTGCAGTACCGGGCCACCCGGCTTCGCGAGCGCCCGGTGATCTGGTGCCTCCTCATCGTCGGTGGCGCGAACGCGGTCGTCTTTCTGTCGCTGGCGAGCGCGGCGAGCGGCGGCGCGCTCGGCCTCGACCGCGTCGTCGTCTTCGCGCAGGTCGCCGTCGGGGCGAGCCTCATCGCCTTCGGCGGTCTCAACTGGGCGCTCGATGGAGCGGCCGCGCCGGTCGCGGCGGTGCTGCGCCTCGAGGCCGCGATGGCGCCCGCCGGAGCGCTCCGAGCCGGCACCCGCGCCGCCGACGGGATGCCCGCGACGGGGATCCGCTTCAGCGGCGTGACGTTCGCGTATCCCCACGTCGCCGGTCCGGTGCTCGACGGACTCGATCTCGAGATCCCGGCCGGCACCTCGCTCGCCATCGTCGGCAGGAACGGGGCCGGAAAGACTACGCTCGCCAAGCTCCTCTGCCGCCTGTACGACCCGCAGCAGGGAGCGATCGAGGTCGATGGCGTGGACCTGCGGGACATCGAGATCGCCGCGTGGCGCGCGCGGGTGGCCGCGGTGTTCCAGGACTTCGTCCGTTTCGACCTGCCGCTGCGGGACAATGTCGCTCCGACCGGAGCGCCGGACGACGTCATCCTTGCGTCGCTCGCCGATGCAGGCGCCGCCGCTCTCGCCGATCTCGACACGCCGCTGTCCAAGGCATTCGAGCGCGGTACGGACCTGTCCGGGGGCCAATGGCAGCGCGTGGCTCTGGCGCGTGCGCTGTGCGCGGTGCGGCTTGGCGCGCGTCTTGTCCTGCTGGACGAGCCGACGGCGCAGCTCGACGTGCGAGGTGAGGCCGAGATCTTCGATCGCATCCTCGAAGCCACGAAGAACGTGACGACCATCCTCGTCTCGCACCGCTTTTCCACCGTTCGCCACGCCGACCGCATCTGCGTGATCGAGCAAGGCCGCGCCATCGAGCTCGGTACGCACGATGAGCTGATGGCGCTGGGCGGCCGGTATCGCACGATGTTCGACCTGCAGGCGCAGCGCTTCGGCGCGGCCGAGGACGAAGAAGGCGAAGCGTATGAAGTCCTCGCCTGACGATCTGCCGCCCGCGCTCTCATCGATGTGGCGGTTGTGCCGGCTCGGCTATCAGCACGAGCCGGGCCTCCTCGTCGCCGCGTTCGTCATGGCATTGCTCGCCGCCGTCCCCGACGCCCTCCTCGCGTTGTTGCTCAAGTTCGTGGGCGACGGCGTTCTGCGCGGGGACGCGACGCTGGTCGCCGCGTCGGCCGTCGGACTCGGCCTGTCCGCGAGCGCGACCTGGTTCCTGCGCATCGTGAGCACCCGCGTCCAGCGGCGCTTCCGCGACAAGGTGACGATCGCGCTTGAGTCGCACGTGGCGATGCTCCAGGCGTCGGTCTCGACCATCGCCCACCAGGAGCGACCTCTGTACCTCGACCGGCTATCGGTCCTGCGTGACCAGGTCTTCGTGCTGGACCACATGTACATGTCGTTGTTCGCCACCTGCGGCTGGATCCTGCGCCTCGGCATCACCGTCGCCCTGCTCATGTCGATCCACCCGGCGTTGGCGCTCCTGGCGGTGTTCGCGGCTCCGACCGTCGTGACGTCGACGTGGCGGCCGGGGATCGAGCGCCAAGTCCAGGAGCGCGGTGCGCGCCACGAGCGCATGGCGAAGCACCTGTTCGCGCTCGCGACGTCGGCGCCGCCTGGCAAGGAGGTGCGCGTGACCGGCATTGGCCGACGCTTGGCCGACGGGCGCCGCGACGCGTGGGAGCGGTGGTACGGGCCGGTGTCCGCCGCGCGATGGGCGAGCGCGCTGTGGCACACCCTCGCATGGGCGCTTTTCGGTGCCGCCTACGTCGGCGCCGTCATCTTCGTGTCGTCGGGCATGCACGGTTCGCCCGGCCAGGTGCTCCTGGTGCTTGCGGCCGGGTCACGACTTTCGGCGTACATCGGCGCGACGGTGGGGGAGATCGGATTCCTGCGGGGCGTCTGGCTCGACGGGTCGAAGCGCCTCGTGTGGCTGGAGCGCTACGCGGCCTCCCTGGTGGTCGCAGCGGACGGACCCGCCCCGCAGCGGATCCTGGACGGCATCCGCCTCGAGCACGTGTCGTTCGCCTACCCAGGCACGGAACGGCTTGTGCTCGATGACGTCGATCTGGCGCTTCCCGCCGGGCGTGTGATCGCGGTGGTCGGGGAGAACGGCGCGGGGAAGAGCACGCTCGTGAAACTGCTGTGCAAGCTGTACGAGCCGACCGCGGGTCGGATCCTCGTCGACGGCGTGCCGCTCGATCGGATCCGCACCGACCAGTGGCGCTCGCGGCTCGCCGGCGCCTTCCAGGACTTCTTCCGGTTCGAGCTCCGGGCGAGGCATTCGGTCGGCGTAGGCGACGTCCGGAACCTCGATGACGAATTCGCCGTCGTCGCGGCGGTCGGCCGGGCTGGCGCCGAGGATGTCATCGACCGGCTCGCGTCGGGACTCGACACGCAGCTCGGCGCGACGTGGCCCGCGGGCGTCGAGGTCAGCTTCGGGCAGTGGCAGAAGATCGCCCTCGCGCGTGGGTTCATGCGCGAGGCGCCGCTGCTCCTCGTGCTCGACGAGCCGACCGCCGCCCTCGACGCCGAGACGGAGCACGCGCTGTTCGAGCGGTATGCGGCGGCCCTCCGCGGTGACGACGCCTCGGGCCGGATCACGATCCTCGTGTCGCATCGCTTCAGCACCGTCCGCATGGCCGATCTCATCGTCGTGCTGGACGGCGCGCGCGTCGCGGAGGTCGGCACGCATGAGGAATTGCTGGCACGGCGCGGCCAGTACGCCGAGCTGTACGAGATCCAGGCCGCTTCGTACCGGTAGCGGTTCTGCGAGGATGCGCACCATGGGGGAGCAGCGGTGGGCGGCCGTTCCACGGACACGCGCAGCGTGACGCCCGACATTGTCCTTCCGCTCGCCGAGGTCACTGCGCAGGACGTCGCGGTCGCCGGGGGAAAGGGCGCGAACCTCGGCGAGCTCGTGCGCGCCGGATTCCCGGTGCCCCACGGATTCGTCATCACGACCGAGGCGTACGCCCGCGCCGGGCGCACCGGCGACGGTCTGGGCGCGGCCGCCGCGCGCGTCCGTCTGACGACGACCCCGGTGCCGAGCGAGGTCGCGACGGCGATCGTCGCCGCATACCGCGAGCTGGGTGGGGGGCGCGTCGCGGTGCGGTCGTCGGCGACCGCGGAGGATCTTCCGGACGCGAGCTTCGCAGGGCAGCAGGACACCTTCCTGAACGTCGAGGGCACCGACGCGGTCCTCGACGCCGTGCGCCGCTGCTGGGCCTCCCTCTGGAACGAGAGGGCGATCGCGTATCGCGCGACGCACGCCGTCGATGAGCGTTCGCTCGGGCTCGCGGTCGTCGTGCAGACCATGGTCGACGCCGCGATCGCGGGCGTCCTCTTCACCGCCGATCCGATCACGGGGCGCCGGCGCCGCGCCGCGATCGACGCCGTCCGCGGGCTCGGAGACGCCCTCGTCTCCGGAGCGGTGAACCCCGACCACTACCTGGTCGACGTCCGAAGCGGCGAAGTGCTCGACAGGACCGGCGACATCCTCGATGACGCGCGCCTGCGGGTGCTGGCCGCGCTCGGCGCGCGTGTGGAAGAGCACTACGGCCGGCCGCAGGACATCGAGTGGGCCATCGATGGACACGGTGCGCTGTTCCTCGTCCAGTCACGCGCCATCACCACGCTGTACCCGATCCCGCAGGGCGCGCCCGACCGCGACGGGGACCTGCACGTGTACCTCTCCGCGAACGTCGCCCAGGGGATGTTCCAGCCGTTCACGCCGCTCGGAGCTCAGACCTTCAAGCTCATCGGCTCGGGGCTGTCCGCGCTCGTCGGAGCACCGCTGGCGGACACCGCTGCAGGGCCGTCGATCCTCTCCGAGGCTGGCATGCGGCTCTGGATCGACCTGACGCCGGTGCTGCGAAGCCGCGTCGGCCGCGGCATTCCGGCGCGTCTGCTGTCGGGGATGGAGGCGCGCAGCAAGCCGGTGATCACGCGGCTGCTCGAGGACCCGAGGCTCGGGACGCGCGGCTCCGGGATCCGGTCGATAACGGGGATCGTGAAAGCGCTGCGACGCACGGGCGCGCCGCCGGTCCTCATCCGCGCGCTGCTGCGGCCCGACGCCACCCGCCGTCAGGTGACGAGCGCGCTCGACTCCATCGTCCGCGAGGACCCCGGTCCGCTCTCCACCGCGAGCGGGCGCATCGATGCCTTCGAGCGGATCTTCCTCACGCGGCCGCCACTCATCTTCCCGCGCCTCGTCGCGCTCGTCGCGAGCGGTTTCCTCGCGCACCAGGCCGCCAGCCGCATCCTCGGCATCGCCGCGCGACCCGACGAGCTGCAGACCGCGCTGCGCGGCCTCCGGCACAACCCTACGACCGAGATGGACCTCGAGCTCTGGGCGATAGCGCGCGACTTGAAGAGCGATTCCGCGTCGCGCACGGCCCTCGCGCAGCGGTCGCCGCAGGAGCTGTCTGCAAGCTACGCCGCGGGATCGCTGCCGCCGCTCCTGCAACGGGCCCTCGCGAGATTCCTGGAGCGCTACGGGCATCGCACGATCGCCGAGATCGACATCGGCGTGCCGAGGTGGTCGGAGGACCCGGCGCACCTGCTCGGCGCGATCGCGAACTATCACCGGCTCGAGGACACAGGACTCGCGCCCGACCTCCAGTTCGCGCGCGGCGCGCGGGAGGCGGACGCCATGATCGCGACGCTGCTCGGCCGGGTCCAGGGCCCGCGGCGCGTCGCCGCTGCCGCGCTGTTCCGGCGGGTGAGAAGGCTCTCGGGGCTGCGCGAGCTGCCGAAATTCACGATCGTCAGGCTCCTGGCACTGGGGCGCCGCGTGATCGCGCCGGTGGGCGTCGAGCTCGCCGCCGCCGGCCGCATCGAAGTGCCCGACGACGTGTGGTTCCTCACGCTTCCTGAGTTGCGCCGCGCCGCGAATGGGGAAGACGCACGCGGCATCGTGAGCGGCCGCAGGGCCGAGTACCGGCGGGAGGTCGCGCGGCGTCACATCCCGCGCGTGCTCCTGTCCGACGGCACCGACGCTGAAGCGGCGTTCGCCGCGCCCGCCCTGCCAGGCGACCTGGTGGGGACACCGGCGTCGCCCGGCGCGGCGCGCGGCGTCGCGCGCGTGCTCTGGTCGCCCTCGGGCGCGGTACTTGAGCCCGGTGACGTCCTCGTCGCGCCCGCGACGGACCCGGGGTGGACGCCGCTCTTCCTGACTGCGAGCGCACTCGTGATGGAGATGGGCGGGATGATGTCGCACGGGGCGGTCGTGGCCCGTGAGTACGGGATCCCCGCGGTCGTCGGCGTGCGCGACGCCACCAGCCGGATCATGTCCGGGCAGCACGTCGTCGTCGATGGCTCTGCGGGCACCGTCGCCGTCGAGGAAGGCGAGCATCCCCCGGCCTGAGCAGCCCCCCGCGACACCAACGCCGGAACGGCAAAGGCGCGCGGCCCGCGAACGCTTCCGGATGACGCTGGTGGACCGGAACGCATCGAGGATGACAAAAATCGGACGCCTCGCTGGTGCGCTGCTCCGATAGGCTCGTCGCTCATGAGTGGATCCCTGCGCTTCACCGCGGCCACGATCGACGACGCCGAGTACTGGGCCGACCTGTGGACCGACGTGGACTCCGATGACCCCAGCGACCCCGTGCTGACGCGCCACTTCTGGAAGAACCAGCCCGCCGACCAGGTGGCCGAACGTTTCATCGCGATATCGCCCGACGGCCAGCGGGTCGGTGGCGCGGCGCACTTCCACGGGCCGTGGGACAAGATGCCCACGCGGTACGGCCAGGTGAGAGCGGGGCTGTTCACAGCCCACACGAGCCGCGAGCGGCTCGAACAGGCCTTCACCTTCGCCGAGGATCGCTCGCGCGAGAGCGGCACGGCGGTCTTCAGCACATGGGTGCTCGAGACCGAGGCGGAGCGCATCGACGTCCTGACCTCGCGCGGGTACGCGGTGGAACGGCGCGCGAAGATGTGGCAGGTCGATCTCGTCGCGAACCGCGAGCGCATCGAGAGCATCGTCGCATCGTCGCGCGAGCGCATGCGTGCGCAGGGCTTCCGCATCACCACCCTCGACAAGGTCGGGGGAGAGGATCCGGTGCGCAGGTTCTGGATGCTGTTCGAACTGACGACGCCCGACATGCCGTCGACCGTGCCCTACATCTCGATCCCGTTCGAGGAGTTCGTGCGGGGTTGGATGGAGGCACCGAGCGTGCGCCAGGATCGCATCTGGATCGCCCTGGCGGGTGACGACATGGTCGGCTATTCGATGCTCACGTACCCGCCGGTGCGCGGGAACGTGTGGAACAACGGCACGGCGACGGTGCGCGAGGCGCGCGGTAAGGGCATCGCGCGCGCGCTGAAGGCGGAGTCGATGCTGCAGGCGATCGAGCTCGGCGTGCCTCGCGTGCGCACCGGCAACGACGACTCGAACGCGCCGATCCTGCACCTGAACGAAGACATGGGCTTCGGCGCCATCGACGGCGCCATCCAGTACCTGAAGCAGGCGTAGCGCCCGGCCGGCCGGATCCACGGGCCGCTCGCCGGCCCTTGCCGCCGGTCGCTCACTGGGGTGACCGATCGGGCGAGCTCGCGCAACGGCCGATCGTCCTGGCGTACGAGTAGGACGTTCCCAAGAATGGGGAGGGGCCTCGCGTTCTGACCCCGCCTCCCGGGGCGTCCGGCGCGGGATCGCCGGCGCCGAATGCATCCGCGGGCCCCGCTCATCCGAATGGTGGGTAGACATCGCTCGGAGGGAAACATGTTCCGTCTACTCGCAAGCGGCCTGGCCGCGATCATCGTTCTCGGCGCCTGCGGCTCCGCTGGGAGCGGCACCGTGGCCGCCCCGTCGCCCACACCGACCCCGCTGCCCTCGCCAACGAAGGCACCGACCGTCAAGACCGCTGACAGCACGCTCGGAAAGGTGCTCGCGGCGGCGAGCAACGGCATGACGCTATACGTGTTCAAGCGCGACACGGCCGGCGTGAGCAACTGCTACGACGCGTGCGCGACGACGTGGCCGCCGTTCGTGGTCACCAGCGACGCCGTCGCCCCCAGCGACGTGAAGGGCAAGCTCTCGACCGCCGCGCGCAAGGACGGCGCGAAACAGGTGACGATCGACGACCAGCCGCTGTACTTCTACAGCAAGGACACCAAGCCCGGCGACGTGATCGGCGAGAACGTCGGCACCATCTGGTTCACCGTCAAGAACCCCTAGCCTCTTCGTCCTTGCGGCCGGCGCTCCGACCCTCTGTCCTCGGGAGGCGGGGCGCCGGCGCGTCAGCGAGGCCCCGGGATCAGCATCGGGACCTCGCGCGCGTAGTCGTCGTACGAGGCGCCTAGCTTGGCGCGAAGCAGCCGCTCCTCCTCTTTGGCGCGGATGTAGAACGCGGGGAGCGATACGGCGAGCGTTCCAGCGAGGAAGAGCAGATTCCCGGTTGCGAGGAACGCGCCGAAGTTGTGCAGCGCGAGACCGCTGTAGACCGGGTGGCGGACGATCGCGTACGGACCTCGGCGGACGACCTCGTGCCCCTCGTGCACCTCGACCTCGTGGTCGAAGTGACGTCCGAGCGTCAACGCCGCCCACATCGCGATGGCGACGCCCCCGAGGACCAGGCCCAGACCGAACCACCGCACGGGGTCGGAGAGCGGTAGTTCGGGCCCGGGACGCAGCGCGACGATGACGTACGGCACCCAGACGAAGTACGGGAGCGCCTGCGACAGCCGATGCCCGCGCCCGACCGAGCGCCGGCCGCCGCTGACCGCCGCGCGCCTGATCCGCAGCGCGAGGGCGATGTACGCGGCGAAGCTGGCGGCGAACGCCAGCGCCACCAGCTGTCCGCTCATGGGCGCCTGGTGCGCGTCAGGCTTGCGCTCGCGCGATCGTGCCGTGCGGGCGACATCGCCTGGCCGATGCTATGGCGGGACCAGAGGGGCGCGCCTCGCTGCCCCGGCCGCGGTCGCTCTGGCCCCGCGCGTGCACGCCCTCACTGACGGCAAATGGAGGTGGCGGCGATGGATCGTGAACCGCTCGCACTCGCGCGCGCGCACAGCGGGTACTTCCTCTTCGGCGGCCTGTGGCCGCTCCTGCACCTTCCGAGCTTCGAGGCGGTGCTCGGGCGCAAGCGCGATGACTGGCTCGTCCAGACTGTCGCGCTGATCATCACCGGACTCGGCGCGTCGCTCGGCGTGTCTGCCCGTCGCGGAAAGGTGCCGCTCGAGATGCGGCTGGCGGCGGCCTCCGCCGCCGTTGGTCTTGGAGCGGTCGCCGCGGTGTACGGAGCGCGCGGCCGCATCTCGCGCCTGTACCTGGTCGACGCCGCGGTGGAGCTTGCCTTCGCGGCACTCTGGATGCGATCGCTCACCGCCGAGCGCGGCGAGCTGATGGGCACGGTCGGCGAGACTGCGGGCGCGGGCTATCGGTACCCGCCGGGGCCCGAGCCGGCGATCGCTCCGACCAGCCTGACAGCCGCGGAAACCTCTACCGCGGAGCCGCCGCTCCCGCAGCGGAGGTCTTCGCAGACCGTCGGCCCCCGCCCGTCTGTCCGTCCGACCACCGAGTCGCGCAAGACCGACACCTCCCGTCCGACGGCATCCCAGGCGGCCGCCCCGCGGCCGGCGCCCGCGCCGCCGGCCGCGCCACCGTCGGCCGCTCCGCAGTCGAACTCGTCGGCCAGAGGTGAAGCCTCACGCACCAAGGCCGCGCCCACGCCGGCAGCGGAACGCGCACTCCGCGGCGCCGCTCGCCGTCCGGAGCCGGTCGCGGCCGATGTCGCCGACGAGGCGATGCTCCCGGCGCCGAGCGCCGCATCATCGAGCGCCTCGCCCCCTCAGGCGGGAACGACGGGCGCACCAGCCGCGTCCGAGCGCAGGCCGGCCGCGGCAACGGACACCGAGCCAACGCCCGCAGCCGTCGCCGAGGCCGTCGTGGTGTGCGTCTTCTTCGACCGGAAAGAGGCCGAGGCTGCGCTCGAGGAGCTCCTCGACTCGGGCTACGACGACGCGGATGTGACCCTCGCCGCGAGCGGCGGACAGGTGCTCGACCATGAGCAGGGCTCGTTCAAGCGGGGCGCCCTCGAGCTCACCGTGCACCCGCGCCCGGGCTCCAGGGACCCGGAGGAGATCATGAACAGGCACGGCGGGCGGCCGCGGGAGGACCGCACGACGGTGTGATCCGCGCGCCTCGTCGCGCGGATCGCGTGGAATAGGGTGTAGGCGGTGGCCCTAGCCTTCGTCCTGCACTCTCATCTGCCGTACTGCCGCGGGGCTGGCCGCTGGCCGCACGGGGAGGAGTGGCTGCACGAGGCCATCCTCGGCACGTACGTGCCGCTGCTCGTGCTGCTCTTCGACCTCCGCAGCCAGGGAGTGCCGTTCCAGATCAGCGTCGGCATAACGCCGATCCTGCTCGAGCAGTTCGTGGATCCCGACATCGACCGCCGGTTCCTCGAATACGTCGACGATCAGATCCGCCGCGCCGAGGCCGACACGGCCCTTTTTGCCGATGCCGGTTCCTCGAGCCGGGCGGCGCTCGCGGCGTTCTACGCGGATTCCTACCGGAAGGCCCGGGACAGCTACGTCCGGCTGTTCTCACGCGACCTGGCCGGAGCCTTCGCCGACCTCCACCGCACGGGCCACTTGGAGCTCCTCACCTCCGCCGCAACGCACGGCTATCTGCCCCTGCTCGACGACGCCTCGGTCGAGGCGCAACTGAGCATCGGCGCCTCGTCGACGCGCCGGCTCCTCGGCGTGGAGGCCACCGGCATCTGGCTGCCGGAATGCGCGTACGCGCCGGGCGTCGAGCGCCGACTCGAGGCGCACGGTCTCACGCACTTCTTCACCGACGCGAGTCTCGTCGCGCAGGGCGGGCCCGGGACGCCGGCGCAGCGGCCAGGGTGGCAGCGCTCCGGGGAACGCTCGGGCGAGGGGCTGTCCCTGCCCCGCGTGGGCGTAGGAGGCGAGCTGCTGGAGCCGTACTACGTGGGCGATACGCGGGTCGCCGCGGTCGCGAGGCACCAGGCCATATCGGGGCAGGTGTGGTCCGCCGCGGTCGGCTATCCGGGAGACCCCTTCTACCGCGAGTTCCACCGCAAGGACGACCAGAGCGGCATCCGGTACTGGCGCGTGACGGACACGACCGTCGGTCTCGGGGAGAAGGCCGAGTACTCGGTCGGCGCGGCGGCAGGGCGTGTCCGCGAACATGCGGCCCACTTCCTCGGCCTCGTAGCCGGCGAGCTCGCCAGGCACGAGGCGACCATGGGGGGCGAGGGCCTGCTCGCCGCCACGTTCGACAGCGAGCTGTTCGGGCACTGGTGGTTCGAGGGCATCGACTGGCTGGGGCTGGTCCTGCGTGGTGCAGCCGAACGTGGGATCGCCTTGACGAGCGTCGCCGCGTATCTCGGGCGCCGGCCACCGCGCGAGCGCATCGCGCTTCGCGAGGGCTCTTGGGGAAAGCAGAACGATCACTCGACGTGGCTCAACGCGGACACCCGCTGGATGTGGGACGAGCTCGCCGCCCGGGCGGCGACCCTGGTGGCCCTCGACGCGTCGCCGCCCAGCGATGCGCTGCGCGCACGCGCGGCGCGCCAGGCCGCGCGCGAGCTGCTTCTCGCGCAGGCCAGCGACTGGCCATTCCTGGCGACGACGGGCCAGGCGGTCGACTACGCGATCGAGCGCTTCAACAGCCACGTTCAGCGGTTCGACCGCGCGGCGGCGCTCGCCGAAAGTGGCACTCGCGACGACGAGGCCGAACTGCGCACCCTCGAGCGCGCCGACAACCCGTTCGTGGACGCTGATCCTGCGGCGTTCGCACCGCCCTCGCGCTTCGAAGCCCTAGGGGCTCGCACCGGATAGGCGGCCACTCGACCTCCGTCAGCAGTTCACGGATCCAACCGCGCCGAGGTCGAGTCGCTTCCGCGAGGGGTGCATCCGTGACGCGGCGTCGTCACGAGCCGGCCACGGTCCCGCGGCGACCTAAGTCTTTTCGGGCTTCTCCGCCTCGCCCTCAGGTGCCGTCTCGCCCTCCGGCACTTCGGCGGCGGCCTCGGCCGCGACGGGCTCCACGACCTCCTCCACGCGCGCCGGGACCACCTTCACGATGAGCTCGGCGGGATCGTCGAGGACCAGGACCAGCGAGGCGTCGACCACGAGGTCACGGACGTGGATGGCGTCGTCCACCTGCTCGAGACCGCTCTGGTCGACGTCGATCTGGTGCGGCATGTCCTGGGGGAACGCCTCGACGCGCACGTGGTCCATCGCGTGGACGAGCACCGCCCCGAGCGTTCGCACCGCGGGAGAGTCGCCCATGAAGTGGAGCGGGACGTCCGCGTGGGTCTTTTCCGTGAGGCTCACCCGCTGGAAGTCGACGTGGAGGAGGCGGCCGCTGCGCGGGTCGCGGGAGACGCCGTGCACCAGCGCCGACACCTCACCGCCATCGAGTCCGTCGAGTGCGAGCAGCGTGGTGTTCCCCCAGCGGCGGTAACCGAGCTCGAACGACCGCATGTCGGTCTCGACCGCGACCGAATCGGCGTGCCCGCCGAAGACCACCGCCGGGAGCACTCCGGAACGCCGCAGGCGACCGACCCGCTTGCCAAGGACCGTGCGCGGACGGACGGGGAGCTTCTGTGCCTCTGCCATGAAGTGACGATTATCTCAGGTGGGCGGCGCGGCCGCGCAGCATCGGATCCGCCTGCGGCGTCACCTGGCGGATTTGGAGCTCGATGTCGCGTAGGGCGACATCCGCGTACGGAATTCGGTCGGATCGGCGAGTGCGGTAAGATGCGGCCCGATGTCCGACCGCCTGCGCCTGGCGCTGGTCTTCCACCAGCACCAACCGGCCGGGAACTTCCCGTCAGTCTTCCAAGAGGCCACCGAGCGCGCCTACCTGCCGCTCGTGCAGGCGCTCTATCGCCATCCCGAGGTGCGCGCGACCCTCCACTTCTCGGGTCCGCTCCTGGACTGGCTGGACGCCAACCGCCCAGACGTGACCGGCGACGTGAATGACCTCGTCCGCCGCGGGCAGATCGAGATCCTGACCGGGGGTTACCACGAGCCGATCCTCGTAGGGGTCCCCCGGCGCGACGCGGTGGGCCAGATCCGGGCGCTCACCGACCGAGTCGTCTCGCTGTTCGGCCGCCGCCCGCTCGGGGCGTGGCTGACCGAGCGGGTCTGGGAGCCCCACCTGCCGTCGCTCCTAGCCGAGGCCGGCGTCGCGTACACGACGCTCGACGACGAGCACTTCATCCAGGCGGGTCTGCGCCGGGACGAGCTCGGGGAGTCCTTCATCACCGAGGACCAGGGATTCCCCCTGGTCGTGTTCCCGGGGAGCATGAGACTGCGGTACCTCATCCCGTTCCGCGACGTGGGAGCGGTGATGAGGGAGCTGCGGGACCGCCACGCCGCCGGCGCCCGCCTGGTCGTGTACGCCGACGACGGCGAGAAGTTCGGCGCGTGGCCGGGCACGTACCAGCGCGTCCACAAGGACGGCTGGCTCGAGCAATTCTTCACCGCGCTCGTGCAGTCCGACTTCGTGCAGACCACGACTCTCGAGGATGGGTGGATCTTCCAGAAGCCGGCCCGCCGCGTGTACCTACCCGGGGGCTCGTACCCCGAGATGGCGGAGTGGGCGCTCGACGTCGGTGCCGCGCGGCGCTTCTCGCAGGCTCGCAACGCGCTGAAGGACGACCTGGCGGGGCTCGTCGTCTCGCCGCCTTGGCGGAACTTCTTCGCGAAGTACCCCGAAGCGAACGCGCTGCACAAGCGGATGCTCATGGTGTCCGACGAGCTCGCGCGTCGCAGCATCCTCGACAGCTCGGCCGAGGTGCGGACCGCGCAGCAGAACCTGTGGCGCGCGCAGGGCAACGACGTGTACTGGCATGGGATCTTCGGCGGCCTGTACCTGCCGCACCTGCGCGCCGACGCGTACGGCTCTCTCCTCAAGGCGGAGCGGATCCTCGCCGAGCGCCGGATCGCCGCAGGTGAACAGCGCGACTACGACATCGACGGCCACGACGAGTATCTCTTCCGCGGCAACGCCGGCGCGGTCTTCGTGCATAGCCAGGGCGGCGCGGTGATCGAATGGGACCTCTACGCGTCCGCGACGAATCTCATCGACACGCTGGCCCGGCGCCCCGAGAGCGAGCATGAGGTGCTTAAGCGCGCGGAGAAGACCGGGCGGGTGAAGGTCGGCAAGAACGTGGACAAGGACGGGAAGTCGATCCACGAGACCATACGCGCGAAGGAACGCGGGCTCTCGAAGCTCCTCGAATACGACACGGCCCGCCGCGCGTTCTTCCAGGACAGCGTCCGCGTCGGGAAGAACGAGCCGATCTCGCTCCAGGCCCTGACGTACCAGCTCACCCCGCAGCGCGAGGCGCGCACGGTCAGCCTCATCCTCGAGCCTCCAGCGGGGGCGCTCGCCGCGATCCCGGGGCTCGGGATCCGGAAGGACATCCGCATCGCCGACGAAGGGCTCGCGGCCGGCGTGCGCTACCGGCTGCGCAACGAAGGCGACGGCGCTCTGGCGGTCGTCTTCACGAGTACCTCGAACGTCGCGCTGCTCTCCGAGGCGCACGCTGGCGACTCGATCGCGCTCGGCTCGCGGAAGACGACGCCGGGGAAACAGCTCGACCACAAGGGCGTGTCGGAGATCGCCGTGCACTCCGAGCTCCGTCATTTCGACATCGCGTTCACGATCGACCCGCCCGCCGAGGTGGTGAGCCGGCCGGTCTACGCCATCGCCAGCTCGGAGCAGGGCTTCGAACGCATCTACGAGCAGACCGAGATCAGCTGCACCTGGCCCCTCCGTATCGATCCTGGCGCCCACGTCGATCTCGAGATCCGCGCGACCGCCGTCGGCCAGATGGTCGAGCCCGAGGCGCAGCGAGCGCCGACGCGCCGCCGCAAGGCGACGGTCGCCACCCCCGGGGCAGAGCCAGCCGCTCGCGCCGCGCGCTAACGCGACGGTGGACCGCGCCGGCGGATCGAACTCCGCGCGCCGGGGTGCGTAGCGCGGAGCGGGCCACGCTCGGCTCGCGCGACGCGAACCTGTACCTCGTCGCGAACATCCTCGCGAGCTTCGGACTCGGCGTCGTCGTCTTCTACCTCAACTTCCTCTACCGGGCGCTCGGTCACTCCGACCTTGCCGTGGGCGCGCTGGTCGGCGCGGAGGCCGCGGGGGTCGTCATCGGCGCGCTCCCCGGCCATCGGTTCGCGCGGTCCCATTCACGCCGTGCGTCACTGCTGGTCGGCGGCATCGTCACCGGCCTGGGCCTGGCTGGCATCCTCGTGTCGAGTGACTTCGTGCCGCTGGCACTCGCGGCCCTCGTGCTCGGCGCAGGAGGCATCCTCGCGTACGCGTCCGGGACCGCGCTGCTGGCCGATGCGACCGGCGCCGCCGCGCGCCCCGCCCGATTCGGCCTGCAGCTCGGGCTGACGACGATCGCCGCGCTGATCGCCGGTGTCGTCGCCGGAGCGATGGCGGCACCGGTGGCCGCGCTTCTCGGTGCGCCGCCCGATTCGGCCTTGGCGCTCCGCGTCCTCATCGCGGCCGGCGGGCTCGTCGCCGGGGCATCGGTGGTCCCGGCTGTCTTTGTGCGTGCCGTCCCGGTGCCGCTGGCCGCGGTGGGAGCGGCGCCTCGCGGCCGACTCCTGCTGCGCTTCCTTCTCGTCAACGCGTGGTGCCTTCCTCCACGCGCGCACGCTCATCCCGCGGCTCGGCGTGCTGCGCGCCGTCGTGCTGGCCGAGCTGTTGTCGGTCGTTTTCGCGCTCGGTGCGGGGCTTGCGGGCCGGCTCGAGATCGCCGTCGGGCTGCTCGCGCTTCGCTCGATGCTGATGTACGGGGCGACGCCCTCGTTCAGCGCGTTCACGCTGTCGTCGTTCGCGCCGTCGGAGCGGGCGGGGGCGCAGATCGCTTCCGCGATAGCGTTCGCCGGAGCCGATGGCGCCGGCTCCCTCGTCTCGGGGGCGGCGCGGGCCACGCTCGGTGACGCCGGATGGACCCTCAATCTCGCGACGCTGGCCGTCGCCTATGTCCTGGCCGCGGCCCTCACGTTCCTCTTCTTTCGAAAACACGTGCCGGCCGGCGATGCTGGCGTGCTCGTTCCGGCTGTCCCAGACTCGCGAGCGTGACCAGGCCGCCCCTCGCGCTCGACCTCGTCGCCGACGCCCTGAGCGCCGGCCTGCGCCGCGCGGCCGTGGATCTCGGATGGGGCGACGCCGCGGCGGTCCCGGTGGACGTCGAGCGCCCGAAGGATCCAGGACACGGCGACTACGCCACGAGCGTGGCGCTGCGGCTTGCGCGCCCGCTGAGGCGCCCGCCGCGCGAGATAGCGGACGCGATCCGCGCACGCGTCGAGACGGATGGCGCGGTCGCCGAGATCGAGGTGGCCGGGGCGGGTTTCGTGAACGTGCGCTTGCGCCCGTCCTGGCTGGCGGCGCAGGTCGACGCGATCGTCGAGGCCGGGACCGAATACGGACGATCCGACGCGCTCGCCGGCCGCCGTCTACAGGTCGAGTATGTCTCGGCGAACCCGACGGGGCCGCTCACGATCGCGAACGCGCGTGGCGGCCCGCTCGGAGACGTGCTCGCGAATGTGCTCGCCTTCGCCGGCGCGGACGTTACGCGCGAGTACTACGTCGACGAGCTCGGCAACCAGGTCGACATGCTCGGACGAAGCGTCGCGCTGCGGTACCGCGAGCTCGCCGGCGAATCGGTGACGATCGCGGAGGACGCCTACCCCGGCGAGTACGTCGTGGAGATCGCGCGCCGCATCCGCGACGCTGACGGTGGCCGGTACGACGGGGCGGCGCTCGAGGAGCAGGCCCGCGCATTCACGCCGGACGCGGTCGCGTGGATCCTCGAGGACCAGAAGCGCACGGTCGCCAAGCTCGGCATCACCTTCGACGAGTGGTTCCGCGACCGGAGCCTCCTGGATTCGGGCTACTTCGCGGATACCGTCGGCGAGCTCCGGCGCCGCGGAGTCATCGAGGACCGCGATGGCGCCGTGTGGCTACGGTCACGCGAGCTCGGCGAGGACATCGACAGCGTGGTGATCCGTTCCAACGGGGAACCGACGTACTTCGGGATGGACATCGCGTACCACCGCAAGTGCCTCATCGACCGCGAGTTCGACATGAAGATCGACATATGGGGCGCGAACACGCATGGCCACATGCGTCGCATGCGCACCGCGATGACCGCGCTCGGCCTCGACGAGGGCCGCTGGGAGGTGGTGCTGTACCAGTACGTCCGCCTCGTGCGCGAGGGAGTGCTGATGAAGATGGGGAAGCGTCTCGGGCAGGTCGTGTGGCTCGAGGACGTGCTCGACGCCGTCGGCCCCGACGCTGCGCGCTTCTTCCTCCTCCAGCGCGGGGCTGACAGCACGCTCGACTTCGACCTCGAGCTGGCCGTCTCGCAGTCCAACGAGAACCCCGTCTACTACGTGCAGTACGCGCACGCGCGCATCGCGAGCATCTTCCGCACGGCCGCCGGACGCGGGCTCGACGCCGGCGGCGCCGACGTCGCGCTCCTCGTCGCGCCGGGCGAGCTCGAGCTGGTGCGCGCCTGCCTGCGCTTCCCGGAGCTCGTCCGCGAGGTTCAGGCGCACCGCTCGGTACACCTGCTGACCGGGTACGCGCTCGAGCTCGCCGGTGGGTTCCACGGCTTCTACCGCGATCACCGGGTCGTCGGCGACGACGTGGCGGTGTCGAAGGCGCGGCTGCGCCTCGCCGCCGCCGTCCAGGTGGTGCTGCGTCAGACGCTCGGCCTGCTCGGCATCAGCGCGCCAGAGTCGATGTGAGAGCGCTCCCGGAATGAAGCTGCAGCGGCTGGAGGCGATGTGATGCAGTGGAAGAAAACGGCGCCCGAGCTCGTGGCGAAGTTCGATCGCGCGGTGCCGGACGATCCCCGCGTGACGCGCAAGCCGATGTTCGGCTACCCCGCGCTGTTCGTGAACGGGAACATGTTCGCGAGCACCTTCCAGGACAAGGTCGTCGTGCGCCTGGGCCAGGCTGACCGCGCCGAGCTCGAGAGCAGGGGCGCCCAGCAGTTTGAGCCGATGGCCGGGCGTCCGATGAAGGAGTACGTCGTCGTGCCGCCGGCCATCGTCGCGAAGCCGGCCGAGCTGCGCGGCTGGGTGGAGCGCGCAAGGGCCAACGCGGCCGGGCTGCCCCCGAAGGCCACGACGAAGAAGGCGACCACGAAGAGGGCGGCGGCGAAGACGGAGACCGCGAGGAAGACGACCGTCAAGAAGACGGAGGCGAAGAGGACCGGCGGGACGAGCTAGGCCAGCACCTCCGCCGCGCGGCGGCGCAGGACATCCTCGGCCTCGGCCGCGAGGCGCGTGAGCAGCGCGCCGGCCGGCTCGATCCCGTCGATCAGCCCCGCGTCCTGACCGATCAGGAGGACGCCGCGTTTCGCGTCCCCAGCGGTGCGCGCCGCGGCAAGCTCAGCGCGAGCTTCCGCCGAGCGTCGCCGCAGCTCACCTTCGCGCCCGGCCCAGTTCTCGATGAAGGAGTTGCGCCGCGCGCGCGCGTACGCGCCCGGCCACACCCGATCATTCGCGATGTCGGGGATCTCCGAGAGATACGTGTCGTGCCCGTCGCTCTCGACGATGGCTCGCTTGTACCCGTCCGGGAGCGGCGACTCGCCCGTGGCAAGGAACCGCGTGCCCAACAGCGCACCGTCCGCGCCGAGCATGAGCGCCGCGGCGATGCCGGCGCCGTCCGCGATGCCCCCTGCGAGGAGGACGGGCACCGGCGCGATCGCTCGGATGACCATCCTCGTGAGCGGTAGCGAGGCCATGAGCCCGACGTGGCCACCGCCCTCGGTGCCTTGCGCCACGACAATGTCCGCGCCTGCCTCGGCCGCCTTTTCCGCCTCGCCCAGCGTGTCGGCCTGGTGCATGAACAGCGCGCCTGACGCATGCGCGCGCTCCGCCACCTCGCGCAGGCCCTGGTCCTGCCGCCGCCACGCGGTCGACAACACTCGCGGCCGACACGCGAGCAGCGCGTCGACGTCGTCCGCGGACGCGTCGAAGAGCAGCAGGTTCAGTCCGAACGCGGCGTCGGTCAGGGAACGGATCCGCTCGACGATCGAACCGATCAGAGCCGGGTCCAGCGGCGACCCCGGCCGCCCAGACGCGCCGTAGATGCCGAGCCCGCCCGCGCCGCTGACGGCCGCGACGAGCTCGGTGGAGGTACCTCCGGACATCCCTCCGAGGACGATCGGATGGCGGACCCCGACGAGTTCGGTGAACCGTGTCCGCATCACCTTCGGCCTCCGCTAACGCGCCGGCGAGGGACTCGGGCTCGCTCCCCCGCGTCCGCCGGCGGCGCCGGCGCCGCCGAACAGCTGCTGCAGCACGTTGGCGCCGCCCAGGACCACGGCCTGCGCCGAGATCGTTCCGGTCGTCGCGTCGGGCGTGCCGACCACGGTGACCTGGTCGCCGGCCTTCAGGTCCCCGAGCTTGATATCGGCCTCCGTCGTTCTCACCACGCGGGTTCCCTGGCCCACGAGCACGATCGACGAACCGGTCGTCGGTGAAGCGCCGCCCTGGCCGGCCGTCCGCGTCATGATCGTGATCGAGTCGGCGTTCACGGCCAGGATCTGCCCCGTCACGCCGCGGTTGGCCGCGTTCGCGGCTCCCGCCCCACCGTTGGCGCCCGCGCCGAACTGCCCAGCTCCGCGGGCCGTCGCCGCTGACGGCGAGGGCGTCGCCGCCGCCTGGCGCGCCTGCGCCGTCGTCATGCCCGCGAAGAAGCCGCCGCCCGCGATGGCGATCGCCAGAACGACGCCACCGATGACCTGCATTGATCGATTCATCTCACACCCTCCGCGCTATTCGTACCGAAGTGCCTGGATCGGATGCAGCCGCGCGGCGCGCATCGCCGGGTACAGCCCGAAGACGACGCCGATGCCCACCGATACGCCGACCGCGATCAGCACCGTGCCGCTCGTCACGACCGGCAACAGCTGGAGTTGCGAGCGGCGCGCGATCTCCTGGACGAGCTGCACGATGAGGAAACCGAGCGTGATGCCGAGGAGGCCTCCGAGCCCGGTCAGGGCGACGGCCTCGATGAGGAACTGCCGCATGATGTCGCCGCGGCGCGCGCCAACGGCCTTCCGGATGCCGATCTCCCGCGTCCGCTCGTTCACGGACACGAGCATGATGTTCATGATCCCGATTCCGCCGACCAGCAGTGAGATCCCACCGATCGCGCCGAGCAGGAGCGTGAAGATGGCGGTGACATTGTTGATGGCCGCAAGGGTGTCGTTCTGGTTCGTCACGGTGAAATCCGCGTTCGCCGCGTCGCCGATCTTGTGCCGCTGGAGCAACACGTTGCGGACGTCCTCCGTCGTGTCGGCCATGGTGTCGCTCGATGCGGCTTTCACGATGATCGCGTTGACGACGTTCGTGCGCCCGGTCAGGACCCGCTGGGCGGTGGTCGTCGGCACGAGGATCTGGTCGTCGCGGCTGAATCCGAACGTCGTTCCCTTCGGCTCGAGCACGCCCACGACCTTGAAGTTGATGATGCGCGCGCGGTTGGTGCCGAACACTTGCCGCAGCTGCACCGTCTGGCCGACGGCATCCGCGCCGGCGAACAGGTTGTCGGCCGTCGTCGCGCCCAGCACCGCGACCTGAGCGTTGAGGCGCAGGTCGGCGTCGGTGAAGAAGTCGCCGGTCTGCGTCGCCCAGTCCCGGACCAGCGGGTATTGCTCCGTGACGCCGGTCACCTGCGTGTTCCAGTTGGTCGTGCCCGCCACCACCTGCCAGCGTCCGGTGGTCTGCTCGGCCTCGACCGCCTTGATCGTCGGCCCGAGCTGATCCTGGACGGCGCGCATGTCGTCAAGCGTCAACGTCGGCGCCTGTGCGCCGGCACCGCGGAGGCCGGCATCCGACTGAGCGCCTGGGGACACCGTCACGAGGTTGGAGCCGAGCGCGAGCAGCGAGGACTGCGCCTGCGCCGATGCGCCATTGCCGACCGCGACCATGGCGATCACGGCGGCGACGCCGATCACGACGCCGAGCATCGTGAGCGTCGAGCGCAGCTTGTTCACGATGATGGACTGGAGCGCCGAGCGGAAGGCGTCGAACAGCTTCACGCGGCGCCGATCCCCGTCAGCAGCTCGTCCCTGGCGCGGGTTGGCCGCGCCACGAGCTCATTCGCGGAGACGAGCCCGTCTCGCATCCGCACGATGCGTTTGCAGTGCATCGCGACGTCGGGCTCGTGGGTGACCATGACGATGGTCTTGCCCTCTTCGTTCAGGCTCTGGAATATCGCGAGGATCTCGGCGCTCGACCGTGAGTCGAGATTCCCCGTCGGCTCGTCGGCGAGGATCATCGAGGGGTCGTTCAGGAGCGCGCGGGCGATCGCGACACGCTGCTGCTGCCCTCCGGACAGCTCGGTGGGCTTGTGGTCGACCCGGTCCGCCAGGCCCACGACCTCGAGCGACGCGATCGCCCGGGCGCGCCGCGCGCGTCGATCGCCGCCGTAGATCAGCGGGAGCTCGACGTTCTCCACGGCGCTGAGGCGTGGGAGCAGATTGAACGTCTGGAAGACGAAGCCGATGTGCCGGTTGCGGATCGCCGCGAGCTCATCGTCGGAGAGCCGTCCGACGTCCACGCCCGCGAGCCGGTACTGCCCCGCGTCGGGCACGTCGAGGCAGCCGAGGATGTTCATCATGGTCGACTTCCCCGAGCCTGAGGGCCCCATGAGCGCGACGAATTCGCTCGGGTCCACGTCGAGGTCCGCGCCTCTGAGCGCGTGCACGATGTTCTCCCGTCCCATGCGGTACGACTTCGTGATCCCGCGCAGGCGGATGACCGGGTCGGGCACCTAGCGGCCGGCGCCCCCGCCGGCACCGCCAGCACCCGCGCCGGGGATCGTGATGCCGCGGTTACCAGTGGTGGCCGACGCGCCCGCACGCGGCTGCGGCAACACGACGAGGTCGCCGTCCTGAAGGCCGAGGGACACCTCCGTCACCGTGTCGTTCGAGATGCCGAAGGTCACCTCGACGTCCTGCGGCTGCCCGTTCCGGAGCACCTGTACGAACCTGCGGCCGTTGCCGCTGCGGATCGCGAGGTTCGGGACCGTCAACACTCCCTGCTTGCTCGCGAGGATCACGTTCGCGGTGCCGGTCATCCCAGGCCGCACGTTGGCCGCAGCGACGTCGATGGTGACGTCGATCCCGTACACGGGAACGCCCTGCTGGATCGTCGCGACCGGGTCGAGGGCGGTGACCTTTCCGGTCATGCGCTCCGTGCCTACCGCGTCGACCGTCACCGTCGCGACCTGGCCGGGAGTCATCTTCGCCACGTCGGCTTCGCCGACGGTGCCGTGCAGCGCGAGGCTCGTCGTGTTCGCGATGAGGATGAACGGGTTCGCGACGCTGCCCGCGGCGACCTGCTCGCCCGCCTGCCCGCTGATCTGGGCGACCACGCCGGGGATCGTGGCCTTCAAGGTCGCGTTGTCGATGTTGCTCTGCGCGGTGTCGACCGCGGTCTGCTGCGCGAGCAGGCTCGCGTACGCCGAGCTGATATCGGTGGATTTCGGCGCCGCGGCGGTCTTCGAGAAGGATGCCTGCGCCGATTCGACGGAGTTCTGCGCGGACATGATCGACGCGGCCGCCTTCTCTTGCGAGGTCGTGACGGACTGCTGCATCGTGACGTACGTGCCGCTCACGGTGTCGGCGATCGGCGTAAGCGCGGAAGTGCCCTGGGTGATCTTGCTCTTCAGGCTGCCGCTCTGCTGCTGCTCTGCCGTCAGCCTGACCTGCACCGCCCCGAGTTCGGTGCGCGCCTGGTCGAGGCCGAGGTCGGCCCGGCTCGTCACCGTGTTCAGCGAGTTCTGCGCGCTCGTGACGGCCGTCTGCGCGGCCGTGATCTGGGTGGCGACCGCATCGGTCGCGGTCGAAAGCCGCGTCGCGGCCGAGGTGAACGCGGCCTGCGCTGTCTGGAAGGCTCCGCTCATGCCGGACGTGTCCGCCCCGCTCGCCATCGCGGCGTCGAACGTGTCGGTGATAGCCACGAGCGTGGCCTGCGCCGCGCCGTAGTCGGTCAGCGCGCTCGCCAGGATGCCGTTGCTGTAGACGGCGGCGTTCGTGAGCGCGGCTTCCGCCTGGTCCAGCGACGCGATCGCCGCTTTCACGTCGGTCGTCTGGCTCATGACGGAGAGCTCCGTCACCGTCGCGGAGATCTGCGACAACGGCGCGGCAACGGCTGTCTGGTAGTTCGCGACGTCCTGCCGGGCGCCCCAGGCGAAGTTTGCGAAGTTCACCTTCGCGGCCTGGTAATTGGTCTTGACCTTCTGGAGCGACTGCTGTGCTGCGGCCAAGTCGTTCTGCGTCGACCGCTGTGTCTCGTCGAGCGAACGTTGCGCGTGTTCGACGTTCTGCTGCGCGATGGCGATGTCCTCGGGAGCGGCGCCGGCGATCGTCTGGTCATATTTCGCCTGGGCGGCGACGACGTTGGCCTGCGCCTGCGCGAGCGTGCTCTGAAGGTCGGAGACGTCGAGGCGCGCGAGAGGCTGGCCCACGCCCACCTTGCTGCCGACGCTCACGTACACCTCGGCGAGCCGCCCGGCGGTCTTGAAGTTCAGGCGCGCCTGTCCGGCCGCGTTGACCGACCCGGATACGGCGACGGTCTGCGTCACGCTGCTGCGAGTGACCGGCGCGGTGCGGACCTCGGCCGCGGGCGCGGGCGGGTTGAAGAGTCCGCTGACGACGGCGCCGGCCGCGAGCATGGCCACGACAGCGAGGATCAGCAGGCGCCCCGGCCATGAGCCGATGAGCCCGCCTGGGATCGATGAGCGACGTGCGGCCACGGTTCCGGAAGACATGCGCTACCTCTCTTTCGGCTGCTCGGTGAGCGGTGCGGTCACCGTGACCCGGCCGGGAGCGCGCGGCCCGCAGGGGCGCGCGCCAGTCGGGCGGTCACCGCGACGCCGAGCGCGTACGCGAGGACGACCAGGCCGGCGATGGCGCCGACCACCGGCAGCTGCGAAGCGGCGTACAGGAGCGTCGCCCCGACCATCGCCGCGATGGGCGCGGGAACGTGCGATCCCCAGCCCGCGGCGGGCAGCAGCGCGACCAGCACGTCGCCGAGGCGCCACGCGGCGGCGGTGAATCCGATGAGCGCGACCGCGGCGAGGACCACGCCGCCGAGGGTGACCGCGATGAGCCCTGTCTCGAGGAGCGGCTGGGGCCGGATGCCGGCCGCCCGAAGCCCGCCGCCGGCGACGCCCCCCAGCAGGAGCACGAACGTCAGGAAGGCCGCGGACGCGATCGCGGCGAGGATGGCGACCCCCGTCGCGACCACGCGCAGCTGCGCGAGCCAGCCCCCGAAGGACGCTCGATATGCCGAAAGGACGGGGCCGCGCGCGAGCACGAGCGCACCCGTCACGCCGAGCAGCACCAGGACCAGGCCCGCCGCGTCACGGGCGGCCTCGGACACGCTGCGCTGGAGCGGGACGATCGGGCGGAAGGCGGCGGGGACGCGCTGTTCGATCTCCACGATCGTGCGGGCCGCCGGCACCTGGTCGCGTCCGAAATAGAGCCGGGGGCGTTCGCCAGGGCGCGCCGCCGCCATCGATCCGGTGAGCAGCACCACGGTCACGACGACCGCCACCACGAGCGTCCCCAAGACCAGGGCCGCGTCGCGCCGGGTCACCTCGCGGCGACCAGACGGCGTGATGAGCGTCGCAGGAGGGCGTGCGTCGCGATCAGGCTCGCGAGCCCGAGCAGGGCGACCGCCAGAACGAACAGACCGTCGACGAAGAAGAACGCCTCGGCGTCTTCCTGCGCGCTCGTGGCGAATGCGATCGCGCTTTCGAACGCGCGCGCGAAGTCGGCGCCGCTGCGCGCGAGCTCCCACGCGACGAAGGCGAAGCTCGGCACCGCCAGGAGCGCGGCCACGATCCACTCCCAGGAGGTCCGCTCCTCGGCGACCAGTGCCCCCATCACGGCGTCGCGGAAGCCGAGTGGCGGCGCCTCGGGCGGGACGGTGGCAAGGATCCGGTCGATCGCGACCTCGTCGTCGTCCAGGTCGTCCATGCGCCGCACGGTCAGCTGGCCCGCCGCGCGCTGCTGCGTTCGGCGAGCCGCGCCCGCAGCGCGCCACGCGCACGGTGGAGGTGTGTCTTCACCGTTCCCAGCGGGATCCCGAGAGAATCGGCGACCTCGCGATATGACAGCTGCTGGAGGTGGCGAAGCGTGAGCGCGGCGCGGTAGTTCGCGGGGAGCTCGGCGAGCGCGTCGAGCACCTCGCCCATCTCCTCGCGCCGCAGCGCCGATCGCTCGGGCCCGCTCTCCTCGGGCTCCCGCACATCCGGGGCGGTGTCCACCGGCGTCTGGTGGGCGTGCCAGCGCCGTACGTGATTAAGGCTCGCGTTGGTCGCGATGCGGAACACCCACGGCCCGAACGGCTGCTGCGGGTCGTACTGGTGCAGCGCGCGATACGCGCGTATGAGCGCCTCCTGGGCGCTGTCATTTGCCGCGTCGGGGTCGCCGGTGATGCGCAGAGCGATGTTGTACACGCGGCCTCCATAGCGCTCGACGAGGGTCGCGTAGGCGTCGGCATTGCCCGCGAGGCACAGCCGCACGATCTCCTGATCGGTGCGTGTCAGCCGGACCTCCCAAACGCGTCGGCCGGGTCTACTGCGCATACCCGGTCGGACACCTGCGTGTTTCGCGTATTGTCGCGTCCTCCGTGGACGTCACCTGGCTGGGTCACGCGTGCTTCCGGCTGCGAGGGCGCGAAGGCGTCGTGCTGACCGACCCGCCCGACCCGAAGTCCGGTCACGCCATCCCGAAGACGGCCGCCGACCTCGTCACGGTGTCGCATGACCATCCCGGTCATGCGAGCCTGCGCTCGGTGGGCGGGGAGCCGGTCGTGCTCCAGGGTCCGGGGGAGTACGAGGTCCACGAGATCCTCGTCACCGGGCTCGCGACGTTCCACGACGAGCAGGCGGGAGCCGTCCGCGGGCGGAACACCGTCTTCACGATCCGCATGGACGACCTGGTCGTGTGCCACCTCGGCGACCTCGGCCACACGTGGGAGGTTCGGCTGACCGGCGACAAGGCG
>JBHEML010000023.1:26374-27169 GCA_046262615.1 Candidatus Limnocylindria bacterium
CGATCTGGAGAAGCTCACCGGCGTCGACATCGTGCTGATCCCGATCAGCGGACCGGAAGTGAACCTCAGCGCGGCGAGGGCGGCCGAGGTGGTGCACCAGCTCGATCCGAAGGTCGTCGTTCCCATGTCGTACGAGGCCGATGGCAAGAAGGACACCCCGTTCGAGCGGCTGCTGCACGAGCTGGGCGTGAAGGAGCTGATCCCGGTGCCCAAGCTCTCGATCATGCGCTCGAGTCTCCCTGACAACATCCAGGTCGTGGCCCTCGACTCTCGCGCGCGTCAGTAGTGGATTCTGAAGGTCCAGGCTCTTGCCGCGATCGCGCACGATGCGAACGCGTCGCCGTGCGAGACACATCGCTGATCGCCGTGTCGAGCGCGGCCGTCGGGCCTGAAGATACGGCGCTAGCGTGGCGGTGAGGCGCATCGGCCATCGCGGCGCGAAAGGGCACGCACCGGAGAACACCATCGCGGCGTTCGAGGCGGCGATCTCGCTCGGGTGCGACGAGGTCGAGACCGACGTGTGGTCGCTCCCCGAGGGGCTCGTGATCCGCCACGACCCGCCGGGACCCGCGGACGAACTCGCGTCCGCGCTGACGCTCGACGAGGTTCTCGACTTCTGCCGCGGCCGCGTCGCGGTGAACGTCGAGATGAAATGTCGCGGCAGCGAGGAAGCCGCGGCGGAGACGGGCCGGCGCGTGGCGGCTCGCATTGCGCAGCGCGGCGGCGACGAAGCCTACGTATCGAGCTTCTGGTGGCCCGCGCTCGGGGCCGCGGCAGAGGTCGCGCCCGCGGTGC
>JBHEML010000024.1:0-510 GCA_046262615.1 Candidatus Limnocylindria bacterium
TACCTGCAGGACTGGCTACTTCTCGAAGCCGACGTCGACTGGCGGCTCGATCCGGTGCGCGGGGGAGCGTCGCGGGTGATCGCGGACATCGGTACGCACTGGATCGACCTCGCCGAGATGACCGCGGGCCGGAAGCTCGAGGCCGTCGCAGCGCAGGTCGGGCACCTGCACCGCCGCCCGACCGAGGACCACGCGGGCATGTTGCTGCGCCTGGAGGGCGGGATCCAGGGGACGTTCGCGGTCTCGCAGGCGGCGGGCGGGCACCGCGGCGACATGGAGCTGTCGCTCGACGGGTCGGCTGCGTCAGCGACGTGGCGCAAGGAGCGCCCCGATGAGCTGTGGCTGGGGACCCGCGCTGAGGGTCTGACGCGCATCACGCGCGAAGGGGACCTCGTTTCCCCGGCCGCGCGCCAACTGGCCGCTCTTCCCGCCGGGCCCAACGAGAGCCGGCGGAATCTGCTCGCCGCCGCGTACGCGGCGATCATCGGCGACGATCGCCCGCCAGCGGCG
>JBHEML010000024.1:520-12117 GCA_046262615.1 Candidatus Limnocylindria bacterium
GCCTGCGGCACCTGCGCTTCGTGGCGGCGGCGTTGGAGAGTGCGAGCCGCGCGGCGTGGGTGACCGTGGGATGACCGTACGTCCGGCGCATGCGAGCGCGCCGCCGCCGCGCCTTCGGCTGTCGGTCCAGGACCGCCTGGTCCCCGGCGACACGCTGCGCGCGCGCTTCGAGGACGCCCGACGCTACGGTTTCGACGCGATAGAGCTGTCCGAGAGGCCGGCGTTCGAGGAGGCGCGGGAGGCGATCCGCGAACGCATACCGGTGTCGGCGATTTGCGGCGGATATCGCGGCTGGCTGATCGACCCGGATCCCGAGCAGGCCGCGGTCGCGCGCGCGGACCTCGAGCGGCTCGTCGACCTCGCCGGTGAGATCGGGACCGGCTGCGTCGTCGTGCCGATCTGGGGTCGCACGCGGCATCTGCCCGGCATCGCCACCGGCAGGACGCGAGAGGAGGACGAGGAGATCTTCGTCGACGCGATGCAGGCGCTCGGCTCGCGCGCGGAGCGCACCGGTGCGCTCCTGTACATCGAGCCGCTCAACCGGTATCAGAACGACGTGTGCGTGACGATCGCCGACGCGCTTCGGCTGCGCGAGCGCGTCGGAAGTCCGGCCGTGCGCGTTATGGGCGACGCGTTCCACATGAACATCGAAGAGGCGGACATGGGCGCCGCGCTCACATCGGCCGGCGAATGGCTCGGCTACGTGCACCTCGCCGACTCGCAGCGCCTCGAGCCGGGCATGGGCCACCTCGATTTCGGGCCGATCTTTGCCGCGCTCGCGCGCCTGCGTTACGCGGGCTACGCCTCGCTCGAATGCGCGCGGCTCTCGGGAGACGCGGACGTCGTGCTTCCGCGGGCCGTGTCCTACCTCCGCGCCGCGATAAACGACGCCGCTTGACGGTCGTCGGGCAGGCGGGCGCCGGCGGCACGCCCCCGGGTGCGGCGAGCGAGCGCCGTTCGTCGCGCATCGCGCGGCCGGTCGCGTTGCCATGCGTCGAGCCGGCGGGACGTGCGTGATCACGGCGGAGGAGCTCGCCGCGCGCGGCGAGATCGGCGGACGCACGGTCCAGATAGCGCCAGGCGGCGAGGTCGAGTGCCACGCGTATCCGGTCGCGCCGCTCCCCGCCGGCATGGTGCGCGTCCGCACGGCCGTGTCGGCGCTCAGCCCCGGCACCGAGATGACGTATCTGGGCGCGCAGCCGACGAATCCCCACCTACGGCAGCGCTGGGACCCCGAGCTGCGCCTGTTCCAGTCAGGCGGCGCGGCTCCCCCCGGTCCGATCGTGTTCGGCTACCGCGCCTGCGGGACCGTCGTGGAGAGCGCGTACGACGACGTGCCGCCCGGCAGCCGGATCTTCGGCAAGTGGCGGCACACGGAGCTCACCGCGATCCCCGCGGAGGTCGCACGCGCGCAGGCGCTGCCGCCCGAGCTTGACCTCGACGACGGCGTCGACATCGCGCACATGCTGCCGATCTGCGTGAACGCGGTCGCCCACGCCCAGGAGCGCCACGCCGCGATGCCGGTCGTGGTGTTCGGCTGCGGCCCGGTCGGGCTCATCGTCGCACAGGTAGCCCGCGCGACCGGGGCAGCGGTGGTGTATGCCGTCGACCGTATCGCGTCGCGGCTCGCGATCGCCGAAGGTCTCGGCCTCGTGCCGATCGACGCGACGCGGGCGGATGTTGCGGTGCGTCTGAAGCGCGATCACGGCGCCGACGGGATCCCGGTCGTCTTCGAATGCACGGGGAGCAGCGTGGTGCTGAACGAAGCCGTCCGGACGGTCCGGCGGCGGGGGCTCGTTGTGGCAGTCGGCTTCTACCAGGGCGAGGCCGCCGGCCTTTTCCTTGGTAACGAGTTCCATCACAACGGCGTCGAGATCCGCTCAGGTCAGATCGGCAACCCACCGCCAGATTGGACGATGGATAGGCTCCGGGCGTTCGGCATCGACCTCGCGCGACGCCGCGCGGTGGTCCTCGGCGGCCTGCCCCGTGCGCGCGTCTCCGTCCAGGACGCCGCGTCGGCGTTCGCCCTGCTCGCCCGGCCGGCCGAGGTGCTCCAGGTCGCGCTGTCGTACCCCGAGGCGTAGGGCTCCCCCGGCGTCGCGCTCCGTCTTGCCGCGGCGCGCATATAGTCATGCGCCGGCGAACACCGGGAGGTCAACATGAGACAGCTACGCGCCGCGACAGGACTCCTGATGGTGGCGGCCCTCGTGGCCACGGCGTGCGGCGCCTCTCCCGCAGGTCAACCAGCGGGGACGGGCGCAGACGCGGTCTCGAGCGAGCCGTTCACCTTCCTCTCGACGCAGTTCAACACCGTCACGGAATCGGAGGCCGTGCGCAGCCAGATCCTCGGCGGCTTCACCACGGCGAAGGTCGACTTCGTCGGATCCGAGCTCGGCCCCTTCAACGACCGCATCGTGGCCGAATCGAAGGGCGGCAAGGGGACGATCGGCATCGTAGGCGGCCTGCACGGCGACTTCGGCGGTTTCACCGACCCGAGCATCTTCGAGGACCTGACGCCGCTCGCTGACAAGCTCAAGGACCGCGGATTTCCGAAGGAGTTCATGGACCTCGGCAAGATCGGCACTAACCGCCAGATCTACATCCCGTGGATGCAGGCCACGTACATCATGGGCGTCAACAAGCAGGCTCTGCAGTACCTGCCTTCCGGCGTGAAGGCGGAGGATCTGACCTACACGCAGCTGCGCGACTGGTGCAAGAACATCGCGGACAAGACGGGGAAGAAGCGGTGCGGGTTCCCGGCAGGGCCTAAGTCCCTGCTCCACCGCTTCATCCAAGGCTACCTGTACCCGGCGTATACGGGCGGACTCGTGACGACGTACAAGTCATCGGATGCCGCCAACATGTGGCGCGACTTCAAGGACCTGTGGCAGTACGTCAACCCACAGTCGGTGCAGATCGACTTCATGCAGGAATCCCTGCTCTCCGGTGAGGTGTGGGTCGGCTTCGACCATGTCGCGCGCCTCGTGGACGCGTTCAAGCAGAAGCCCAACGACTTCATGGGCGTTCCCGCTCCGAAGGGTCCGAAGGGCCTCTACTACATGTCCGTCCTCGCCGGGCTCGGGGTACCGAAGAACTCCCCGAACAAGGCCGGCGCCGAGAAGCTCATCGACTACATGACCTCGCCCGAGGTGCAGGCGAAGACGCTCAACGCGGTCGCGTTCTTCCCGGTCCTCGACAAGGCGTTGCCGTCCGATCTTGCCCCGCACCTCAAGATCGAGTCCGACGCAGTCCAAGCGCAATCCAAGGCGCCCGACGCGAAGGTCGCCCTCCTTCCGATCGGCCTCGGCGCGAAGGGCGGCGAGTTCAACAAGGTCCAGCTCGATACGTTCCAGCGGATCATCGTCAAGAACGAGGACATCCAGAAGGTCCTGACCGAGGAGGGGGCGAACCTCCAGCGCGTCATGACCGATTCGAAGGCCCCCTGCTGGAAGCCTGATCCGGACAGCAGCGGCCCCTGCCAGGTGAAGTGACCTAGATGGCGGTCCGAGCGCGGAGGGCGACCACCTTCCCGGCAACGATCTTCCGATCGGAGGCGGCCCTCCCGCTCGGCCTGCTCGCTCCAACCCTGATCTTCCTCGCGCTACTGATCCTGCTTCCGGTCGCCCAGGCGGTGCTGCTCTCGTTCAAGGCCGCCGACGGTGCGCTCGGCCTCGACGCCTACAAGCGCATGTTTGGCGACGTCGCCTTCGTCGAGTCCTTCCGCAACACGATCCTGCTGCTCATCGCGCTCGTGCCGATCCAGATGGCACTCGCGCTGGCCATGGCGCTCCTGATCAATTCGCGCTTCAAGGGACACGGGATCTTCCTGTACATCTTCGCGCTTCCGCTGGCGATCTCGGACCTCGCGGCGGGCATCGTCTGGCTCTCGATCTTCACCGAGAACGGCTATCTCAACGGCGTGCTCCAGGGGCTCGGGCTCATCAAGGAGCCGGTCGCGTACCTGTCGTACGAGAACCTTCAGTTCGTGTTCATGGCCGTGGTAGTCGCCGAGTCGTGGCGCGCGACCGCGATCGTGCTGGTGATCCTCCTCGCCGGTCTGCAGGTCATCCCCCGCGAGTTCTTCGAGGCCGCGGAGCTGTTCGGCGCGAACCGCTGGCGCCGGACCCTGCAGGTCGTTCTTCCGATGCTCAAGCCGAGCCTGCAGTCGGCGCTGATCATCCGCACCATCTTCGCGTTCCAGACGTTCGCGGTCGTGCTCGCCCTCGCCGGCAGACAGCTCCCCGTGCTTGGCTACGAGGCCTACGACTGGTACTACAACAACCGCAATGAGAGCGTGGCCGCGGCGTTCGCCGCGCTGATCCTGGTGTTGACCATCACCATCACGATCGTGTACCTGCGCCTGCTGCGGGTCCGCGATGCGGAGCTCGCACGATGACCGCGGTCACCGCTCCGGTCCGCCGCGCCCGATCGCGCGGATTCATCGTAGACAAGATCCTGCTCTATGCGGCGGCCGTGCTGCTCGCGCTGTGGACGCTCGTGCCGATCTACCTGATCGCGCTCGCGGCGTTCAGTGAACGCGGCGCCATTTCGGACTACCCGAAGCAGCTCCTGCCGACGCGCTTCTCGACCGACACCATGAGTTTCTTCGTCAACTCCACCGGAGTTTTGCGGTCGGTGCAGAACAGCATCATCGTCGCGCTCGGGACCATCGTGGTCGCGCTGTTGATCGGGGCTCCCGCCGGCTACGCGCTCGCGCGATTCCGGTTCCCCGGACGGGACTCCTTCCAGCTCGCCGTGCTCATCTCCAAGATGTTCCCGATCGCGATCCTCTCGATCCCGCTGGCGGTGACGTTCATCGGCCTCGGCCTGTACGACACGCTGCAGGGCGTGATCATCATCCACAGCGCGATGGTCGTGCCGTTCGTGGTGATCGTCACCGCGGGCGTGTTCCAGGGCGTGTCGCGGGAGCTCGAGGAAGCGGCGCAGACGCTCGGGACGTCCCGCATTGGCGCCTTCGTGCGCGTCGCGCTGCCGCTCGCGCTCCCAGGGCTCGCGGCCGCCGCCATCTTCGCCTTCGTGACGAGCTGGAACGAGGTGTTCGCCGCGACCATCCTGACCGTGCGGAACACCACGCTCCCGGCGCAGGTCCTCGCGTCGCTCAACTCCTCGCCCTTGTACTTCCGGTTCGCCGGCGGCTTCTTCCTCATCATTCCTTCGGTGTTCTTCATCTTCTTCATGCGCAAGTACCTGTTCAACCTCTGGGGACCGGGACGGTGAGCTGATGGCGAGCGTGGGCTTCGAGAGCGTCCGCAAGGTGTTCGGCAAGACCATGGCGCTGCGCGACGTCGATCTCTTGGTCGCGGACGGGGAGTTCATGGTCCTTCTCGGCCCGTCGGGCTGCGGGAAGACGACGCTGCTCCGGTGCCTCGCCGGGCTTGAGCAGATCGACGGCGGCACCGTCCGTATCGGCGATCGCGACGTGTCGGACCTCGCGCCGCGTCACCGCAACATCGCGATGGTCTTCCAGTCCTACGCCGTGTTCCCGCACATGAAGGTCTACGACAACATCGCGTTCGGCCTCCGAATGCGCAAGAAGTCGAAGGAGGAGATCCAGAAGCGCGTGCGCGAAGGAGCGGAGCTGCTCCAGCTCGAGCCGTTCCTCGACCGCTACCCGGGCCAGCTCTCCGGGGGACAGCGTCAGCGCGTCGCCGTCGCGCGCGCGATCGTCACCGACTCGCCGGTGCTGCTCATGGACGAGCCGCTCTCGAACCTCGACGCGCTGCTGCGCCTCCACGCACGCGCGGAGCTCAAGCGCCTGCACGGCGAGGTGAAGCGGACCACCGTGTATGTGACGCACGACCAGATCGAAGCCCTGTCGATGGGAGACCGGATCGCGGTCATGAGAGACGGGCAGATCGTCCAGGTCGACACGCCGGGCGTGATCTACGACCGCCCAGCGTCGGTCTTCGTCGGCTCGTTCATCGGCTCCCCGCCGATGAACTTCCTCAAGTGCGTCGCCCGCAACGGAACGGCGGTCGGCGAGGGTTTCGAGATCCCCGGCCCTCCGGGCATGGATGGAAAGAAGCTGCTCATGGGCATCCGCCCGGAGAGCATCCGGGTCGGCGACGGACCGCTGCAGGCGCGCGTCGTGGTCGTCGAGCCGCTCGGGTCGCACACGCTGCTGACCGCGCGCGTTGGCTCCGAGCTGCTGAAGGTGGTCGACGATCCGGACTCGCAGGTGCGCGCCGACCAGGAGATCCGCCTCGCCCCGGAGCCGCACAAGATCCGCTGGATGAACGCGGAAAGCGGTATGGCGGTGCAAGCGCCGTCTTGAGCGAAGGGCTCTGGGAGGGAGCCGCGCGCGTCCTGCGCGACAACGACCTCGGCGGCTGGACCAAGCCCGCGCCACGCCTGTACCCGCACCAGTGGAGCTGGGACAGCGCCTTCCACGCCATCGGGCTCGCCCACATCGACCCCGGACGCGCGCTCGCGGAGCTCGAGCATCTGTTCCGCGCGCAGTGGAGCGACGGCCGCGTGCCGCACATCGTGTTCGATCCGCACGTCGAGGGCTACTGGCCGGGACCCGAGCTGTGGGCGGCCTCCGCCGTCAACCCAGCCGCGCCGAAGGATCTGGCGACCAGCGGGCTCATCCAGCCGCCGATGCACGCGCTCGCCGTGTGGCACATCGCGCGCGTGGCGGGTCTCGAAGTGGACGCGCGTGTCTCACCAGGCCCGCAACGCAACGCTCGCGCAGCGCGCGACCTCGGGCCAGCCGACGCACCTGCTGGCGGCCAGGTCCCGGGGCTCGTTAATCGACCGCTCGAGACGGCCTCGCGATCGCACGATCTCCTGCGTCGGATCGCGGCGCTGTACCCGAAGCTCGTGGAATGGCACCGCTACCTCGCGGAGCAGCGAGATCCGGAGCGCTCGGGGCTGCTTACCGTCTACCACCCGTGGGAGGGGACTGACAACACGCCGCGCTGGGACGCGGCGCTGGCGCGCGTCGAGATCGGCGAGCTGCCGGCGTATGGGCGTCACGACGTCGCGGTGGTCGGCGCCGACGAGCGGCCGTCGAAGGCGGAGTACGACCGCTATCTGTGGCTCGTCGCGCTCCTCCGCGCCGCGGCGTACGAGGACGCGGCGATCGCTGCCCGGCATCCCTTCCTCATCAAGGATGTCCAGTGCAGCGCGATCTTCGCGGCGGCGAGCGACGCGCTGGCGTCCATCGCCGCTCTTCTCGGCGCGCCTGAGGCCGAACGTGCCGAGATCGCGAACTGGTCGTGGCGCGCCAGCCGAGCGGTCCAGGAGCGTTGGGACGACGAGCGCGAGCTCGTGCTCGACCTCGACGTGCGCGCCGACCGCCCCGTGCGGGTCGTCACCAGCGCCGGTCTCTCGGCGCTCATCCTTCCCGACCTCGATACCGGTCTCGCGGAGCTCCTCTGCCGGAGGCTGTTCGGCGAGGACTTCGCCGGGGCGCCCGGTCTCGCACACGCGGTCGTGCTCAGCACCGGCGCGCGCGCCCCGGAGTTCCGGCCGCGCCAGTACTGGCGGGGGCCGGCGTGGCCGGTGATCAACTGGCTGCTTTGGTGGGGCCTGCGACGGCGGGGCTTGGACGAAGATGCCGCGCGGCTGCGTTCCGCGAACCTCGCGTTGCTCGCTCGCCCCGCTTCGCATTTCGCCGAGTACTTCGAGCCGTACACGGCAGAGGCACTGGGCTCGCCCGACCAGTCATGGACCGCGGCGGTCACGCTCGACTGGCTCGCCTCAGGTGCTGACCCTTCGCTCCTTCCCGGGCATCCGTAACGTCGTCGCGGACCGCGCCGCGTGGTACGCGGCGCCCAGCAGCGGTGCCTCCTCGAGGTGCGCCGCGACGCCCACGAAGTCGAGCCGCTCGAGCGGCACGCAGGCTTGGCGCATCGCCGGGCCGAAGAGATCGAACGAAGCAGCGATCGATCCGCCGATCACCAGGCACCGCGGCGTGAATGCCGTCACCCACGGCCCGAGTACCTCCCCGAGCGCCTCGCCGAAGCCCCGCCACACCTCCACGGCTGCCAGGTCGCCCTCGCGCGCACGCCGCGCGACGCCGGCCGCGTCGGCCGCACCGCCTCCGCGCGCGCGGTACGCGGCCACCACGCCGCGGCCGGAGACGACGTCCTCGACCGGCTGCCCGCGGTAGCGGAGAAGATCAAGGCGCGCCTCGGGCGGCACCCGTGGCCCGCTTTCGACGAGCCGCCCCCCGCGCAGGAAGGCCGAGCCGAGCCCGGATCCGCACGTCACGCCGATCGCCGCGTCGTGACCGGCGGCCGCGCCGACCCACCACTCACCCAACAGGAACGCCGCGGCGTCGTTGATGAACCGAATCTGCTTTGCGTCCCCGAGCTCGAGCGCCGCTGTAAGCGCCGAGCGAAGATCGGTCCCGTACAGCGCATCCAGCTTGCGCACTCCGCGCAACAGCGCCACGCCGCGGTCATAGTCGAACGGGCCGGGTACCGCGACGCCCCAGAAGACCGTGCCGGGATCCCTCACGGCGAGCGCTGCCGCCCGGATCGCCGCGAGCAGCTCGTCTCGCGGCGCATCAGGTGAGATGGTCACGCGCCGCAGCGTCTCCGGTTCGACCGAGCGACGCGCGAGCGCCACGCGGGCGGCGCTCACGTGCGTGCCGCCGATATCGAGCGTCCCCACGACCGAGGCTCCGTCCGCCGATCGCGCGCCGGCGGTCATCGTCCAGCCCTCGATGCGGCCTCGATCGGACCGGCCGCCTGGTTCGCGGCCGTACTTGTCTTCATAGCGGGGAACCCGCGGTGGATCCGACGCCTTCGCGGCAGGCCGCGCTCTGTCAGGCGACGAACGCCTTCACGACCATGGCCGGATCCCGCGCCTCGACGCGGTAGCCGCCCGCGCCGGCGGGCACGAGGAGCGTCTCGGCGTACGCGAGCCGATGTTCCGCGGCCGCCGTATGCACGACGACCCCCTCTCCTTTCACCACGTTGAGCACGTGGAAGCGGTCTCTTGTCGTGTCCTCGGCCGCGGCCCCGGCACCGAGATGCAGGCGGCGCACCGTGAAGAACAGATCGGGGTGCTCGCCGACGATCCATTCCTCCACGCCGGATGCTCTTCGCAGAAGGCGCGGCGTCGGGACAAGAGAGCTCGCTAGACGTTCGCGGTCCAGGTTCGCGAAGGCGTGCTCGAGCTGCACCGGCCGTGGCCTTCCGTCGAGACCGGCGCGCAGCCAGTCGTAGAAGCGAAGGCTATACAGGTACGGCGTCGCGCTGATCTCGAGGACCACATTGCCCTCGCCGCTTCCATGCGGCGTACCCGCGGGAACGAGGTAGATCTGGTGCGCGACCGCGGGGTGTATCGCGATGAACCGATCGACGTCGAGCTCCCGCGCCTCGTTGTGCGACCGCTCCGCGTCGTCGCGGAACGCGGCGACGTCCGCGCCCTCCCGGAGCCCCAGGAAGATCCGAGCGCCGGGGCGCGTGGTCATGACGTAGTAGGTCTCGTCCTGCGTGTACGGAAGCCCGAAGACCTCACGCATGTACCCGTCCATGGGATGGCAGTGCACTGAGAGATCCCCGCCATCGACGGTGTCGAGGTAGTCGAGGCGGATCGGCAGCGAGGCGCCGAACCGCTCCACGACATGTCGCCCCAGGAGCGCCCGCGGCTCGGAGCCGACGAGGACATCCAGTGCCACCTCGCACGTGTCGCGCTCGCCGAGGAGGATGCCGCTCTCCGGGGCGACCAGCTCGTACCCGAGCCCCGCGTTCGGTCCCGGGGCCGCCGCGTGCGGTCCTCCTTCGCGGACGCCGAGGACGTCGCGCGCCCACCGTCCGCCCCACGGCTCCGCGAGGAACGCGGGAAGCGTCCGGAAAGGACGGGACGTCAGCGCGCGCAGCGAGTGTCGCAGGACGTCGCCGCCCACCGACCGCGGCCGTTCGCCGTCGCTCGCGTCCACGTACCGCTGCCATCGCCCGGTCTGCGCGCGGCGATGAGTGTCCTCGATCGGCCAGTCGACGAAGAGCAGCCGCCGGCTCGTGCCAACGGCCCCATGCGGCTGGCCGAGGTTGCGCGCCCGCCCGGCCTCGCACGCCTCGAGCGCGAGGCGCTTTGGCAGATCGGCGTACCAGAGCAGGTCGTGTCCGAATGCGGCGCTGCCGGGTCCATAGACGACGGTGACGCCGCCGTCCGCGGTCCCACGTGGCGGGGATCGATGCGCAGCCGGTGGACCGACATCGCGGTCGGCGATCAGGTCCTCGAACGCGACGCTTTCGGGCGCCGCGAACACCGGATCCGCGCTGAGGATCGGACGCTCAGTGCGTCGGACGATCTCGGACCAGGGCAGCATGCGATCCCGCACGTCGAGAGCGCTGGACGCGAGCCCCCGTTCCCGGAGCGCGGCTTGGAGGCGATCGACAAAGACGTCCCAGTCGAGCGCCGCCGGCCCATCGATCGCCAGCCTTGCGGGACGAAGGCGCGCGATCTCGTCGGCCAGCGGGGCATAACCGCTCTCGACCGCACCCGCCGACAGCGGGTAGCGCGGGCTCGCGTCGTACGGCACGCGACGCGCCTACACCGCGGAGGTCATCGCGGGTCGACGGGCGGGTCACCGTCGAGCGCCGATCGCAACTCCCGCGCCAGCTCGTACAGCGCGTCGTCGGCCTCGGGGAGCTCTGCGGCCAGGCCGAGGAACCCGTGCACCATGGTGGGGTAAGAGCGATGCCACACCGCGACGCCAGCGTCTCTGAGCTTGGCCGCGTACGCGTCGCCTTCCTCCCGCAGCACGTCGAATTCGGCGGTCACGACCAGCGCCGGTGCGACTCCGCTGACATCCGCGCGCAGCGGTGATGCGTACGCCGCCGTCGGGTCCTGCGCGGATCCGAGGTAGTGGTCCCAGAACCAGTTCATTTCGTCCCGCGTCAGCAGCGGCATCGCGCGCGGTGGAGCCGTGCGGATGGTCGCATCCATGGGTGGGAATAGCACCAGTTGCAGCCGCAGCGGTGGCCCTACCCGATCCCGCGCCATTAGTGCGACCGCGGCCGAGAGGTTCCCGCCGGCGCTGCTGCCGCCGACGGCGAGGCGGTCCTGGTCGACGCCGATCGTGCGACCGTGCGCCGCGAGCCACAGCGCAGCGGCGTACGCGGCCTCGGACGCCGCCGGGTAGGGGTGCTCCGGGGCGAGGGGGTAGTCGAGCGAGACGATCGAACAACCGGAGCGGTTCGCGAGCGGTCGGCACAGCGCATCTGAGGAGTCGAGGCCGCCGATGACCCATCCGCCTCCATGCAGGTACAGCAACACCGGGGCGCCTTCGCGCGGCGCGTACAGACGCGCGCGCGTGTCGCCGCCGGGTAGCGGCAGCACGAGGTCGCGGACGAGGGCCACTGCCTCGCGACCTGTCGCGATGAGCTGCCGCCGCGCGAGCGAGGCGGCGCGGGCTTCGGCTACGGTCAGCGTGTGCAGGCTGGGCCCGCCGCCGATGCGCTGGACCAAAGCGTCGATGGACACCGAGTCCGGCCGGCCGTCCGCGCCATCCACGCGGCAAAGGTTAGCGGCGCGACTGGTGGTCCACCGTGCTCGCCGGCCCCGTGTGGTTGACCCGGGTTCGCGACCGCGCCTGTTGCCGATGGGTTCCTGACGCG